>MICC01000037.1:13897-17972 GCA_001829715.1 Sulfurimonas sp. RIFOXYB12_FULL_35_9 | reverse complement strand
ATTTGCCGCATAAGAACCATGCATGCCAAGCATAGAGATTAATAGTTCATCATCGTGGCAGAGCGTTCCTCTTGCCATAAATGTTTCAACTGCAGGAATCCCCGTAGCATGAACCAACTCTCTAACATCATAAGCAGCGTTTGAATTTATAATCCCGCCGCCTAGATAAAAAAGAGGTCGCTTCGCTTTTGAAATCGCTTCCATCGCCTTTTTGATCTGACGAGGATTTCCTTTTGTATGAGGTTTATATGTCTCCAAATTCAACTCAACAGAGTAATCAAACTCAGCAATCTGAGCAGTCACGTCTTTTGGAATATCGACATGAACAGGTCCTGGACGTCCGCTTGAAGCAATATAAAATGCCTCTTTAAGTACACGTGCCAAATCAGTTGCGTCCGTTACAAGATAGTTGTGTTTTGTACATGAGCGACTAATTCCAACAGCATCTATCTCTTGAAATGCATCCGTTCCAATAAGACTCATAGGAACCTGCCCGCTTATAACAACTAACGGAATAGAGTCCATATATGCGTCTGCCAGCCCTGTTACGGCATTTGTAAAACCTGGACCGCTTGTTATCATTGCAACGCCGACTTTGCCGCTTGCTTTTGAATAACCCTCGGCAGCATGCACCGCAGCTTGCTCATGTCTAGTCAAAATATGTTTAAAGCTATTTTGCTTGTAAATCTCATCATAGACATTCATAATTGCTCCGCCTGGGTAGCCAAATACCGTGTCTACACCCTCAGCAATCAAAGCTTCAATGACCATTTGCGCGCCACTAATCTGCATGAAAAGTCTCCTATCGTAAAAAATTTCGGTATTATATTTAATCTAAGCTATACTGCAGGTTAAAGGCAAATCTAATATTGATTTAATAATCATAGACGGTCTCCAACTCTCTATAGAGCCTTTTACTTGGGACTCTAAGTTTAGTTTTGTCTCTGGATACTCTTTGCAAAAGAGATCAAAAAAAGTCACTATCTGATCACTCAATCCAAAATACAAAATATAATTTTTAATCCCATTTTCTATAGTTTTTTGATCAATCTTGCTTTTTACAGCACGGTTCAACTCTGTAATATAGCACCATGATATCAAAGTGCCTATCGCCATATACTTAGATCTTATTTGAATATATTTGCTTAATCTGTATTTAACACTATCTACATCTGATTTTGCCGCGGCTTCACTCGCCTTATCGTAATCTTTTTCCCACATTTGTTCAAGTTTTATACCGTCTTGGCTCGATTGAAGTTCAAATGATGCATCTAAAATATTGTAAGCAGTAACCATATCGTTCTCTTTTAAAGCATTGAAAAATTTATGCTGATTTTCTATCTCGAGAATAATCTCTTTTGCTTCCTCTTTAAAGTCATCAAAATCAAGCAGCATTCGATAAAATTTGATGGCGGCATGTGTATCTCCGCTTTTTTGTAGCTCTTGAGCTTTTATATAGAGAGAATCAGAATATCTAATTAATATACCGTACTCTGCGGATTCCTTTAAAAAAGGATATTTTTTTACATATTCAAATGCCATTTTGAAATTTTTATTGACCATTGATGTCTTAAATCTATTATAAACCATCGCATTTAAAAATATATCCTGAATTATTATGGTTTTTTCCGGAATACCCCTATATGGGGCAAAAATCTCTTTTACTTTATCTTCGTTGTTTGGGTTTAGCAGATATTTTTGAGCCAATGCAACGCTTTTCTTCCACTGCGATTCAATGGCTAAGTACGCTTTTGTTTCTTGAAATATCGAATTGCTCTTTGCCAATCCGTATGCCAGAGGAAGTTTATTTTGTTTTACGAGGACAAGAAATTTATCATAATCTTGGTATTTTTCAAAAAGTTTTTGCATTGCTTGTCTTTTTGATGGAATCTCCATAAAATTTTCAAAAAGTTTTGTAGCTTTTTGCTTATCGCCATCCTCTATAAACTCTTTTGCTCTCTCAAGAGTCTTCTCCCATAAAGTATTAAATGTGACATACGCATCCGTATATATCAGAAGCGGATTATTATCTATAAGACCCTGAACCAAAGAGTATTTTTTATATGTCAATGCTTCATAAATAGCGTTTTGATCTTGAAATATATCATAAATTAAAAGATCTCCATCTTGGGTGCCTATTAAAAGGTTTTTATTTGTCTCGTCAAAACCCAAAGCAGATATAGAGCTGTTTAACTTTATATATTTCATAGTTATCTGCTCATAACTTTTTAAATCATACACTATGACATAACCGAGTTTTGTACCTATAAACAGGAATGCATCATCATTTCCCGTTACTATTTTTGTTACATCGTCATGTATGCCTTGAAGTCTTGTTATTACCTTAAGATTTGCTATATTCCAAATAATCGCACTGCCTTTTTTATCTATACTCAAAAGCCTGTTTTTATTTAAAAATTGCACCTTTACGACAGGAGCAGAGTGTGCTCTGAGTCTATCTCTGGGTGTCATAGTAGCAAGATTAAAAAGAGCTATATTTTTATCATAACTGCCAGTAGCAGCCCAACCGCCATTTTTACTAAACGCAATATCATTTACGGTATCTACATGTCTTGGAAGAGTAAATGCAAGTTGACCACTCTTTATATCTACGCCAAACGTTAAACCATCCTCGCCACATGAGAACATATATCTATTTTTAGGATCAATAGCAACACAAGAAACATAACCCTGATGTCTAGTAACTGCCGCAACTAATTTTTTTGTTTTTGTGTTATATAGTTTTGACTCTTTTGCTCCTGAAGCTATAAGTGCAAAATAGCTGCTATCTGAGGAAAAAGCAACACTGTTATTTACAAAACTTGTTTGAATGGCATTTGCTTTTAGTTGATTTACAATTTCTAATGTTTCAATATCCAAATATCTTACGGTGGTTAAAGCATCTACAACCAACAGATATTTGTTATTTAAAATTTCTACATGTACAACTGCTTTATCAAATTTACTGCTTCTTATAGGTTTCATTTAATCTCTTATGTAATTTTCTTCTTTTAAAACTTTATATATTGCTCTTTGATGTTCTTCACCTTTTGTTTCTACATGTACGGTCACATTTGCATCGCCGTAATCAAGCGATATAGATGTTCTATCGTAGGCGATATGAACAATGTTTGCATTTAAGAGCTGAAGTATCTCCGTAAAGCGCATCAAAGAACCGGGTTTATCGATTAGTGTTACCGTAAGTTTCATTTTTCTGCCGGATTTTAACAAACCTTTTTCTATTATGACGGATAAAAGCGTTACATCCATGTTACCGCCGCTAAGTACAACAGCTACTTTTTTACCTTTTAAGTGTTCAAGTTTATTATGCAAAAGTGCTGCAACTCCAACCGCTCCTGCACCCTCAACCACAAGCTTTTGTCTCTCTAAGAGAAACAAAATCGCACTTGCTATCTCTTCATCATCCACGCTTATAAACTTATCTACACTATCTAGCATGTAACCTAATGTTATGGGCGACGTATCACGGACGGCAATTCCATCTGCGATTGTTCTTACACTCAAACTATCAACCGGCGTTTTAAGATCAAACGAGTTTTTAAGCGCAGGAGCGCCTTTTGCGCTTACACCGATAACTTCTATTTTAGGATTTATACTTTTAAAGGCACATGCCATACCGGAAATGAGTCCTCCGCCGCCGACAGGTATAACAACTGCATCAAGATCCATACAACCATCAAGTATATCCAACGCCAGAGTTCCCTGACCTGCCATTACCTCATCGTCTTCAAAAGGGTGAACAAAAGTTAGTGAATTTTTTTCACCGTATGATTTTGCATAGGCATACGCTTCATCATAGTTTGTTCCCGCAAGTATAACCTCTGCACCGTAGTGCTTAACACCGTTAACTTTTGTAAGAGGTGTTGACTCCGGCATAACGATAACCGCTTTTATGCCAAATTTTGAAGCAGATAGTGCGACTCCCTGAGCATGATTTCCTGCACTGGCAGCTATAACGCCGCAAGCTTTTTGTTCATCGCTTAAAGTTGCGATTTTATTGTATGCGCCTCTTATCTTAAACGCACCAGTGACTTGAAGATTCTCTTTTTTTAAG
>MICC01000037.1:0-13880 GCA_001829715.1 Sulfurimonas sp. RIFOXYB12_FULL_35_9 | reverse complement strand
TACATGGCTTAAATGCGGTGCATATGATAGTGGCGTATCTACAACCACATCTTTTATACGCTCTCTTGCTTCGTAAATTTTATTTATATCTAACAACTAAAACCTCTCTTATAAAGCACGATGTTCTACCATCGTACACATATTTTGAACAACTCTCATTCCGGCATCTTTTGCTTTTTTAGCCGCCGCATTGTTTACTATCTCTTTTTGAGCCCAAAAAACTTTTACGTCGCCTCTTTGTATACATGCGTCAGCAACTGCATTAAGTGCATCGGGCTTTCTAAAAATATCTACCATGTCTATTTCAAAAGGAATCTCTAAAAGCGAGCGGTAAACCTTCTCACCAAGAATAGTCTCCTCCTTAGGGTATATCGGAACTATCTTAAATCCATGTTCTTGAAGGTATTTTGCAACTCTGTAGCTTGCCTTGCTCTCATCTGGAGAGAGACCCAAAACGGCTATAGTTTTAGTAATATTAAAAATTTCTCGTATCTCTTGTTTGTTTGAATTGATTGTCGGAAATTCACATTCCATCGAATATCCTTTTAAAAAAATAGTTAGAGATTATAACAAACTAAAGCCTAAATAGTCATTCGGCAAATAAGTATTTTTTGTATAATAATAAAAAATTATAAAAATCCAATACATGTAAAGAGTATGAACAAACCAATATTAAATAAAAATATACTAGGGTTGGGAGCCAACAGCTTCTTCACCGACTTTTCTACGGAGATGATTCTTCCGCTATTGCCTATCTTTTTGGAGCGGTTTTTACATGCGACTAAAACGCAAATCGGTCTAATCGAGGGGCTGGCAGAACTCTCCGTCGCTCTGCTTATTGCACTCTCAGGGTTCTACTCGGATAGGCTCGGACGAAGAAAAGGGATAGTCGTATTTGGATACAGTCTCTCAAATCTCATAAAACCTCTTGCTTTTTTTGCCCAAAGTGCGACTATGATTATGACAATTCGCATCGGTGACCGCTTGGCAAAAGGGATTCGTGTTGCTCCGCGTGACGCACTTATCAGCGCTTCTACACCGAATGGTTCCAGTGGTTTTGTTTTTGGTTTTCATAAAATGATGGATGGTGCCGGTGCTTTAATAGGTTCACTAAGTGCATTTGCTCTTTTATGGTGGCTTGGAGAGAGCGAAGAGACATTTAGAACAATCTTTGCTCTTAGTATCATACCCGGTATTATCTCTATGATTATCCTTATCTTTCTGATTACGGATGTTCCGTTTCTCCCTACTCCCGTAAGTCGTTTTCGCCCAAGTGCGCTTCCTACACAATTTTACTGGCTGGTTGGGTTTCAGACACTCTTTAGTCTCTTTGCAATGAACTACTCGTTTATGATTTTAAAAGCAGGAGATAACGGACTTGCATTGGCTGTAATACCGCTTGCATACACTCTTTATAATCTTACACAGGCTCTCTTTGCGATTCCTATAGGCAAACTTGCAGATAGGCTTGGCAAAGCAGCTCTGCTATCTTTTGTTTACTTGGCTTTTGGACTTGGAGCAATGGCAATGTCAACGGGCAGCGTTTGGGGAGCATGGCTTGGATTTGCTATATATGGATTTTTTGCAGGAGGATTTAACTCTTTAGCAAAAGCAATTATTTCAGATACGGCACCCTATGATTTAAAAGCAACGGCGTATGGAGTTTATTACACCTCTGTCGGCATTGCTACACTTGTCTCTTTAGCCGTTGCAGGATGGATGTGGGATAACTATGGAAGTACTCTTTTGTTTGTAATAGCATCATCTTCTGCAGTAGTTTTATCATTAACTCTTTTTATGATGAGAAATCGATTAGCTCATTTCTAGCGACAACTTCTCCTGCCCTATGCGATAAAGCGCAAAATCGTACTTCAGAGGGTCATTTTTATCAAACTCTTTGAGCTTACATGTAAGCTCAACAGCAGCCTCCAAATCGTAACTCTTTCTTTGAAGCAACCCCAATTTTTTTGATACATTAAAGGTATGAGTATCAAGAGGAATTATAAGGTCACTCTTATCTACGCCGTTCCATAAACCCATGTCTATATTATCCTCTCTTATCATCCAACGCAGGTACATCATCCAGCGTTTAAGTGCCCCTGCTCCCTTTGTTTTTAAGGTTACTTGAGAGATTAAAAAGTTATATCCCATGGATGAATGCGGATAAATCTCTTGCAGAGTTTTTATAAGAGAGTTTATCCCCTCTATAGTACTTCTGTTTTTAAGATAACCGCTTTTAAAAACCTCTTCCAAAGTACTTTTTTCGTTTAAGCGTTTTAGAGCGATAAAAATAGCTATAACATCTTCGCTTTTTTGAAATCTGTAGTAGTGGTTTTTTAAAGACTCTCTTATTTCATCATCACTTTTTTGCAAAAGAGAGAAGTCAAGCGAGTTTAAAAACTTTACTATCTGCTTTACATTTCCGTATGCAAAAAGAGCGCAGATAAGCGAGATGGTCGGGTCTTTGTAACGATGAGCAACCATGATGGGGTCAAGCCGCTCTTCGCAAACTTCGCCCTCGCAGTTGCGTTTGGCGACTTCTAAATCAAGTAGTTGTTTTATGTTTATATCGCTCACTTGTCAAACCTCAAAAATATAATTATTTTTTTGCACATTCTTATTCATTTTTTTAAGCGTATGCTATCACAGAATATAAATATTTGAATAAAATTTATTTCAATTTTCCCAAAATATCCAAAGCTTCCATTTCAAACTTTGAAAATGCAAACCATTTTTTACCCAAATCTTTAAGACTTGCTCCGATGTGATATATCTCTTTTTGGTCAATGATGAGAAATCTATCATGAGCATTTTTGAACTCTTTTAACTCTATGTTTTTATATTGAGAGTTGTATTTTTGATAGTCAAGACGAAGTTGTTTTGAGATAGTTTGTGTGTAAATCTTTATTTTTAGGTTTTGGTATTTGCTAAAAAGTGTAAAAACAGTATCATTGACTCTATACCCAACTGATATAACTACATCAAGATTATAATGTTCAACTTCTCTTTTAACATTTCGCTTTCCCTCTTGTTAAACTATTAAGTATTTCTGAATAGTTCGATTTTCAAAAAGTTCCTCTTCTTTGTAAATAGCCTTTATGTGCATATTTATATTTGGAACAGTGACTTCAAAAAGCGCAGCTATCTGTTTTTGTGTAAGCCAAATCGTCTCATTTTCTACTGAAATATTTAGCTCCAATTCACCATCATCATAGATAACCATATCTGATTTATTTAACTTGTTCATAGTTGAGAGTTCCAAGTATTGATTTTATACATCATACTAAAATAATTTATTTTCATTGAAAAGTATGTCATTTTGAAATATTTTTATTTTTGCCTCTGTTGTAAAAAGCTCCGCCAAATCACAACCTAGCATCATGGCATGTCCTCGGATGGTGTCAGTGGTTGTGGTTTGGTTAGTCATTTTAGTTGAATATCCCTTTTATCAGTAGAAATATTAATATTCTCTTCATTCATTTTAAATTTTTCTATTGTTGGAAGAACCACTTTGTACCAATGAATAAAAAGTTTTAAATCATTCATTTTTGATTCTTCAGTTCTTAAAACTGAAATCAATCCATATGAAAAGTATGTAATAAGTAAAAGGATAAAGAAAAATATCCACAAAATAGGTAATTCAGTTTTATCAAATATACTGTTTATTAACATACCCCACACTGTCAATAACCCAATAAAAACTGGTGTTTTTAATATTTCAAATTTTTTAAAGTTCAGTTCTTTATCAATTGTGTCTAAAATAATTTTTTCATCCAATTGAAGCTTTTCTTTTTGTATGTTTTCAAAAAATATTAATGCACGAACACCTCGCCAATTTACTTCATTTTGTTTTATAAAAGCTCTACAATTTTCACCAAAATAGCTTGTTGCTTTGTTATTAATATATTTAAAATAAAAAAATATAGAAGTCATCATAATCAAACCAAACACATTAATAATCCAATTACTATATTCATTGCAGTAAAAAATACTACCAACTGATACAATTAAAAAAACTACTAAAATTATTTTAAAAATATATCTATTGCCAAATTTTGTCTCAATCGCCAATAAATTGGAGCTATTAAACTCTTTTAAAACCTTTAAATAATTTGCTTCTTGATTATACATAACTTACCTCTTACTCGCCGATTCTCTCTTTGTTGCATCAATTACAACAATATCAGGCAGTTTATTATCTAAAGTCTCATTTTGTCTTTTATACTCATAAACTTTTTCTATTTTCGCACTATCTTTATCATAAAGTTGAACGATAACAAATTTGCTTTGATTTGTTTTTTCTGCTTTGTTGTAGATTGCTAGTTGGGATTTATATCCATGCAAAAGTTTTGTATTGGTTGATAGTTTCATTTCAATATTTATCTTGTCATTAAATCCTTGACTAATTTTAAAATCTATCGGTCCATTACCTGAATTTGTCTCTGGGCTTATATCTAAATTATTTGTTTCACAATATGAATGTGCAATAGCAAAAAATAGCATTTGTGCGAAACTCTCTTGCTTATGTGTGCCATCACTATTATGAAAAAATTTCCACATGCCATTATTTTCAATCAAATCTTGATATTTATCACAAATTGCATTTACGATGTCAATAGGTCTTGATTGTTTTATTAAAGTTAGAGAATTATTTTGAACTACATCAGAAGCAATTTCTTTCCAAATAAAATCACCTTTTGGATCATTGTCAAAATCGTAATTCTTCCCTTTGTCTTTGTAAGTTTTTATTGTTTCTTCAATTATTGACGGATTATTTAAAATTAAATTCTTAAAATTTCTTTTTATAAACGCTCTTGTTTGTTTGTCAAAAACCTGTCCAATAACTTCATTAACTCTATCTCGTAATGAACTATTATGAATACATACTCGGTCAATATCATCAGCATCAAAAGCAACTGGTAAATCTGTTAAAACACTTCTAGGACAAAAAATAATTGGTTCATTATTCGGATTAAAAGGTAAATTATAAACTGTTGAACTGTATGTAAATTTTTTTGTTTTGAGTTTTAATTCTAGTGAAACTCTTTGTGTATAAAGCAAAAAATCTTCTTGTAAAATCCATGCTGTCATATCACTGATTCTATCTGGTCCTATTTTTTCTTCAATGAGCCCTACCATTAAAAATATTTCAGGATTTTTAATACCAGCTTTTACAAACTGAAATGCTGTTTGAGTTAATTTAGAAGCAAATATCTTGCCGATGCCAGAACCATTTTTACCAGTTATTGAGTAACCCAACCCAATATGTCCAAGTTCATGAAATTGAAATTTTTTTTCAGCTTTTCTATAAAATATATCATCCCCATTTGATTGGTCTAAAATAGTTATAATATTTGAAAAATATTGCTTATATTTCTCGTATGAGTTTTTAAATTCATCAATTTGTATATTCTCAAATTCATAAGGCAACATATAATAAAGAGCATCTCTATTTACAAAACCATTGAAAACATCATGTTTTTTAAAACTTGTAGATTTAATCCCAAAATACTCGTTGTAAAGTTTATCTTTCATTATTTTTCCATCCTATTTATAAAATTAACATTCCAATAAATATCAAATTTTTTTAATTGCTCAAAATAATAATTATCTTGAAACCCTAGTTGTATTTTTGTAAGAGATTTACTTTTATAGTAATTGACAGTACAAATAAAGCTTTGATTGCTTTTCAATAAGGCAAATCTTTTTCTCTCATTTGATTTAAAAAATACAGAAATACAAACAACATCCGCTTCAACTGTCCCATACTTTATTTTTGTAATAGGATTATATTTATTTTCCAAAACTCTAATTTTACTTATAGCTTGAAAAAGTAATTTCTCTACAGCTTCTTTTGTGATTGAACAATCTTCTATAACAACTTTTGCATTAAATCTTTTTATTCCATCCAAACTAATATCTTTAATTTGAATAATATCCCATCCTATACCAGATATTTTAGGAAAAACTTGAAACTTATAAGAGCGATTATCTACATTTGTATTTTGAATATCTGGAATTAGAAAAACTGAGTCTTTTGACAAAATATCGTCTAATTTTGATATAGATTCTTCATAAATAATTTCACTAAGCTTAGAATTCTCAAAACTTATCATTCCACCAATGCTATAAGGATGCGTATAATTTATAAAATATCGTTTATATTCTGGAAATACAATATACAGTATTTTCCCCATCAAAACTAAAAGATGAATTATCTGATTTTTGTCATTGATGTTTTTAATATCAATATGCAGATTTAGCTGAGTTGTACCTATCATGCCTTTTGAAAATGTTTTAACTCTAATATTTTCATTATGCAAAAACAATTTCACATATTCTTGTGTCATTTTTTCATCAATAGATGCTAAATATTTTTCGTCAATAACATTGTTTTTGATATAGATGCTAAATATTTTTCGTCAATAACATTGTTTTTGATTAAGACTTTAAATATTCCCAATATACAACCACTTGCAATATCAAGTAAATTATTTTTTATTTCTTCTAGTTCATATGATTTAATCGTTTTAAAAATTTCTTCTCTTGTTGCTTGTTCTTTATAAGAATAAATAATTTCATTTGCATTAATTTCAACTTGTCCATGACTGATGGCATTTCTAAAATCAATATCAATATTAGTCAAAAATTTGTAGTCAAGCTTATTTAAACTACCTTTTAAAGAACCAAGTTTATTTTGCTCTTTATAATTCTTCCCAGTCACAAAATCATCTGAAATATACAAAATAAATCTATATAAATGATTTAGACAAAATTCCATCAACTGAGTAATAATAGGCAAATAGTATATTTTAATTTTTGTTGTTTCATCAAAGCTAACATCATCAAACTCATTATATGTTTCTAAAATATGATGATATAAATTAATTGCACTAAATAAATTAATTGCACTAAATAAATTATTTTGTTGCTCAAGGAAAGCTGTTATGAATTTTTCATTATCTTGTAAAAAGAGATTATCTAAATTTTGGAATACTTCACTTTCAACATCTCGATTAAAATAATATTGTGGTTGAGTTTTGATAAAATCATATAAGATTCCAATAAAAAATAGCTGTACACTATCTTCACTTATAGAAAATTTGTCTTTTATTATATTTACCTTATCTATCAAATTAATATTATTTGATACTATGTTATATTGTGCAAATAAAGTAGATAATAAATTCTGCATTTTTATTTCCCCGTCATCTCTTCATACATTCTAAAGAGGTGTTCTAGTCGCTCTTCGCCGCTTGCAAACGGTTTATAGCGGTAGTATCTTTCTATTCCTATAATAGTCATTCATCGCCTTGTAAAATTTATAATTGATTATACTGTTATTTATGATAAAAATTAATAGATAAAAACAGAATCAAGTTGTAATATCAATGCAAATGGTAGAGTTTTTTCCTCTCGCTTGAACCTGCTATGTTTAACTGTTTTCTGTACTTTGCAATGGTGCGCCTTACCATCTGAACTTTGAATTTGTCTTGTATAAGTTCCAAGAGTTTCATGTCGCTCAGGGGTTTTTTTCTATTTTCTTGTTTTACAAGATTTACCACAAACTCTTTTATGGCAGCGTTTGATACATCTTCGTCTATGGCGGTTGTGAAGAACTCTTTCATGGCAAATATGCCTCTGTTGCAGGCAATGTATTTGTTTGCGATTGCTCTTGAGATGGTTGATGGGTTGTGTCCGAACTCATCTGCCAGAGTTTTAAGAGTTAGCGGCATAATCGCTCCGCCGGTAAAGAACTGATACTGATACTCCACTATCATCAGTCCGACTTTATAGAGCGTCGCTTTTCTCATATCAAGAGCATCAACTAAACTTTTTGCTTCTTTGATTTTTTGCGACACAAACTCATGTTCTACCCCATAGTTTGTATCAATAGTTATAGTCGGGTAATAGGCATCGTTTAGCTTTACCTCTATGGATTCATCCTCATTGAAAAATATCATCAAATCGGGGATAATTTGAGAAGACTCTTCTTGGTACTCTATGGCAGGAGGATTTTTAAACGTTCCTAAAACACGCATGACTTCGGCAAAATTTTTCTCATCAGAGTAAGCATAAATATTTTCTATATCAGTTATAACCTTTACAGCCAGCGGATATGCCTCATCACTGACATCAGAGTCATCAAGCTGAAATATAAACGATTCTGAGAGATTTTTTGCTCCGACACCTATCGGCTCAACATAAGCAAATCTGGCTCTGACTCTCTCAAACTCTTCAAGCGTTATGGAGTTTAATTTACAAAAATATTCGCTATTGCCCTCATAGTAGCCGTTTTCATCAAGATTTGCAACGACAAAGTAAGCTATCTCTTTTGATTTTGGAGTCGGAAAAAGAGATGAGTCTATCTGTTCATCCAAAACATCATAAAGTGAGCGATTGACAATAGTGAGAGCTTCTATCTGCTCTGTTCTAGTGTTGGCAACGGAGTTACTCATAATCTTTTTCGGAATCTTCTGCTCAAAGCTCTCTTCAAATCCTGAAGCTACTTCTATAAGCGGATTTGACTCGACAAAGGGCGACATAGCCTCGCCAAGGTCACTTAAGCTCGAATGCAAGATTGGCAGCCAATTACGCAGAGTGTTTGATAGTTTGTGCTTATTCTCTACGCTTTGCGTCTGTTTTAATGCCGCCATCTTTTTTTAAGCCCTAAAGCTTAAACTCCTCGCCAAGATAGTGTTTGCGAACATCGGCATTTTGTCCTATCTCGGCACTTGTTCCGCTAGCTAGCAGCGAACCTGATTTTATAACATAAGCTCTGTCGCAAACATCCAGCGTTTCACGAACATTGTGATCCGTTATCAAAACACCTATTCCATAAGATACAAGCTGTTTTATGACTGTCTGGATATCCATAACGGCAATGGGGTCTACGCCTGCAAAAGGTTCATCAAGAAGTAAAAATTTCGGCTCATTTACCAAAGCACGGGCAATCTCGACACGGCGACGCTCTCCGCCGCTGAGGCTCACTCCCTTGCGATAGCGAATCGGTTCTATGTTGAACATGTCAAGCAGTTCTAAGATCCTCTTCTCTTGCGCATCTTTGTCTTTTATCTTTACCTCTGCGGCAATGAGAAGATTTTCTTCAACAGTAAGGTCTTTAAAGATAGAAGCCTCTTGAGGAAGGTAACCGATGCCCTTTAACGCTCTTTGATGAAGAGGCATTCCTGAGAGATTTTCATCATCAAAAAAAACTTCTCCGCCGCTTGACTCCACAAGCCCGCAAATCATATAAAATGTAGTAGTTTTTCCTGCTCCGTTTGGTCCTAAAAGTCCTACAACTTCACCGCTTCTCACCTCAAGGCTCATACCTTTTACTATCTCTAAATCTTTTATCTTTTTCTTTAAATCTACTGCTTTTAGTATATGCATGTCGTGTACTCTCTTTTGTCATCGGAAATTTTTTCTATATCTATCGTCATGATGTCTATCCCTGCAGAGCTGAGAATCTTAACTAACTCATCATCACCCCACTCTACAAAATGAAGTCCATCCCTCTCCAGCTCTTCTAACATTCCCAAAGAGATAAAATGTTCCAGTCCATGATTGTACATGTCATAATGAAAAACTCTCTCTTTGTAACAGTGTTGAAGTGAAAATGTAGGCGATGTAACTTCTTCGTCAACCCCCAAAAACTTAGCCATTTTCTTTACAAAAGTTGTCTTTCCGGCTGCGAGATTTCCTCTTAAAATAACTACTCCATGTGTAAAATCATTAGCGATATCTTCTATCATGCCGTCCATTTCATCCAAAGTGACTATATACTTTTTCATAATTTATTTGATATCTCGATAATTTGTTTTAATTTCTCTTTTGCTTTTGTGCTTTTAATAGCTTCTCTTGCCATCTCTAACCCATCTTGCATATCACGTGCCAAGCCGTCCACCATCAAAGCTGCCGCCGCATTTATAAGTACGATATCTCTCTGTGCATCGCTAGATCTGCCCTCAAAAATATTATGCAAAATTTGTGCGTTCTCTGCACCGTCGCCTCCTATAATAGCACTTAGAGGAGCTTTTTTTATGCCGTACTCCTGCGGATCGATGATAAACTCATGTACAGCTCCGCCCTCAAGCCGTGAAGCGTATGAAATATCGCTTATGCTTATCTCATCCATACCTTCTAACGAACTGACTACTATCGTAGAAGTTGCACCGTTAATGCGCAGTGCCTCTGCTATTTTTGGAACAAAAGATTTGTTAAAAACACCAAGAAGCGACTTTTTTGTTCCGGCAGGATTTGTAAGAGGTCCTAAGATGTTAAATATCGTCTTATCAGGTATGGTTTTTCTGATGGGCATGATAAATTTCATGGCAGGATGATGATTTTGTGCAAACATAAAAGTAAATCCGCACTCTTCTAAAAGCCTCGCACTATTTTCAATACTCAAATCAAGACGAATACCCAATTTTTCAAACATATCGGCACTGCCTGATTTTGAGGTAACTGAGCGGCTTCCATGCTTTGCGACCATGCTTCCGCATGATGCCACAAGCAGGGAGACGGTAGATGAAATATTGAAACTCCCTATTTTGTCGCCTCCCGTGCCTACTATATCTATGACTTTAGAGCGAAGATCGTCCGATATGGGGAGAGGAATCGCATGAGAGCGCATAACCTCGGCGGCAGCGGCGATAGTCTCTACATTCGTGCTCTCATCAAGCTTTACACTCAGTAAAAACTCTCTCATCTCCTTATCGTTCATCTCATGATTGAAAAGCAGCATAAAATATTGTTTTGCTTCGTTATAATTCATGCAATCTCCTCAATGTACTCATTTTGTAAACTCTTAGGCGTTGATTTTGCAGTCGGAATTTTTAAAATTTTATACTTTTTCACCGACTCAAGATAGTTTATAGTAATGACAGAACCAACTTCAATATTTTTGCTAGCCTTTGCGACTACGCCGTTTACCAGCACTACACCGCTCTCTATCATATCTTGAGATACGGAGCGTCTTTTTGTAATATTTACGGAATTTAAAAATTTATCTACTCTCATATACACCTGCAAAATAATGTTTTTTGTATTGTAGAGTATTAAAACTGAAAAGAATGTAAGAGTTGGAACATTTTTTGCATTGACTGTTTCTTATCTGCTTGCCAAGTCGTTCTTAAATATTAAAATGTGATTTTTTCACTCAAATTCCACTCCCTTAGGAAGTTTTTTCGGTGCTTTTATGCGAAGCTGCTTATGGATGCTTTCTCGTCCGTAAACCACCTCAAAGTTTGATGTGCTTACGCCAAACTCTTTTGCCAAAAAATTGACCATGTAGTCGGTTGCTTTTCCTGCTACGGGCTGGGCTTTTACGCTTACTTTTAGCTGATTGCCCTTTACCTTTCCGATGGCATCTCTCTTTGCCGCAGGCGTTCCTAAGATGTTTATAACAAGCACATCGCCCTGCCACTCATAAAAAACATGAGCTAAATTTTTTGCTTTCATTAGAAAAAAAGCCAAACAAGAAGTGCTAAGCCGATGGTAAGATTTAGGTAACTCATTCCCTCTTCAAAGAGCATAACCAAGAGTTCATAATACTGTTTTTCTAAAAAATCATGAGGTAGTAAAAGCTCATTTTTTGCAAACTCTGTAATATCAGCGCCCCAGATGTAAGCAATAATCTCAGGAACGATAAAAAAGAGTACGACTCCGCTTATCCCCCACAGATTTTTCTGTGGTTTCATCGACTGCAACGCTTTTTGAGTATGTGGATTTTTGGCTATCTCCATGGCTTTTGCTTTTAGTTTTTGTCTCATTTATCTTTTCTCTTTTAACATGTAATGATTTTCATCTCTTGCAACCCTTTACAAAGCTCTTTTACAAGCTCCTCTTCGCTTGGCAGATAAAGTTGGTATTTACTTGCCAAAATTGTTTGATTGTTTAAAATCCTTTGCCCGATATGCCAATAAAGCAAAACTCTTTGATAATCAACCGCTCTTATCGCCTTTTCTTGTAAAGTGGTTATAAGATTTTTGATGTCATTTGTTAAGTTTGTAGTTTGTGGTTCTATGTTCATCATTGCGACTAAAATGCCTCATTACAAAACTTATCTTTTAATTTTTGCAAAAAATCACTATGGACTTGAGTTAATTTTTTATCAATTACTTTTGAATCAATCGTGAAGCATTTATCATATTTTACAAACGATGTAAGTTTTAATGGCTCTTTTGTTATATCTTCTGAATTGATTTGCACAATATTTGACTGATGTTTCTTTGAGGTAATTTGAAAACAGACTATATCACCATACTCGTTTTCATCTTTTACCACCAAGACAGGTCTTTTTTTTGAACTACTCAAATCGGTAAAAGGAAAATTTACAAGCAGTATATCCCCTTTTTTATAACTCATCCCATGCCTCATCTTCGCTGTTATCCCAAGTTTTTGCCATGGATGCTATTTGTAAATCTTTCATATCTCTCTCTTTTGGTTCACCCAAAGGTACTATAATAACTTCGCTTGGAGTTTTTATCTCTTTTAAAATCTTTGCAATATGCAAAATATCATCATTGTTTCTTACTATTTCTCTATAGACTACCATTTTGCTCTCCTTGTACGATTTTTATCTCTTCATAATTTAAATTATACAATCTATTAATCTCTAATTGTATAAATAAAATCACTACCATTTAAACCAAATTTTTCACATATTAGTTTTACATAAGTCATAATAGAATTGGCACTTAAATTTGTCTCCACAAAATAAGAATCTCTAATTTCATATGCTTTTCGACATTCACTTTCACAACTTGAGATAATTCTTTGTTTTTTGCCGCTAAAATCATCATCCTGCAAAAGTGATTTTGCTATCTCTAAGTCAAAATCAACCAAAATTTTTATAACATTTATATATAAATCATTCCAAGACTTAACGCTATGTTTTTCATTAAATAGTTCAAAATAAAGCGGTTTTTTGCCTGTTATATCAACATCATCATCAAGAGTATAAAACTCTTTATCGGTATCTTTAAAATCAAGTTTTAAATCTAACTTTTTTGGATATTCCCACAATATTTTAGCTTCTTCAAAAAGTACATCAGCTCTTTGATTTATCTCGTTGTCTCCCCAATTAACCGCATCAATAAAATATTGATTGAGCTTTAGTCTGCTTTGCTCTTTTAAAATCTGTTTTTTCTCTTCAAAAGATTTGTTTCCAAGTTGAGTATTATCGCCTGAAAGTGATAAATTGCCGATATTGTGCAGATATTTATCATGAATAAGTTGATAGTTATCTCCGAGTTTTGCTCTCCAAGAGTTTGTCAATGTTTGTGGCATAAAATGTTCTATCGAGAGTGTCGCGATATCAACTTTTTCATTATTTTCTTTATTTTCAAGTCGTAATAAAATAAATTTTATATTTTTTAGATTATACGCATCCCTTGAAGTAAAATCAGCTCTGAACTCTTCATCATCTGGAAAAACTGCAGAACCTCTTTTTGAAAACAAAATTGTTGCAAAATATTTACTAAATTGCTCATACATAAAATTTGGCATTTCTAAAATATCACTAAACAAAGATGCAAAAACTTTATTCAAAGCATTGGTTGCTTTATTACATACCATTCTTCTGATTATGTAACTTTCAATAATTTCAAGTGTCATAAAAAGCTGCTTATCGTTTATAAACTGTTTATTGAACTTATCTATTACTGATAATAAAAATGGATAAACAACTCCGATTTTAAGCTGTTTAAGATTTTTTAAATTTTGTGCATAAATTTCATTGTGAGGAAATAAAAAAGTTTTATAAATTTTTGAATACTCTAAAAGTTGAATGAGTAAATCTTTTGTTTGCATATTTTGTGAATAGACAAATACTTTAAAAGCTTCATAAGTATCATCTTTATTTGGGATTTTGTTCT
>MICC01000036.1:1172-1520 GCA_001829715.1 Sulfurimonas sp. RIFOXYB12_FULL_35_9 | reverse complement strand
AGGAAAAAGGATTGCAGAGAGAATTGGGAAATAAACAGCGGCAAAGAATAACGGGCTTGAGTGCAATATTGCCATCTTCCCCAGGTTAGATGTAATACTGTATATAAAGGCAACGATGATCATATACAGGGAGCCGCGCTCCCTGCGAATAGCTTTAAATGGCTCTAATATGCCCTGTCTTGCGGTATTTATATTAAGTAAGTACGCCCCAACCGCGGTAAGTAATATACCGATGATCCCGAATTTGTCCAGCCTTTCTCCAAGAATGAGGTTTGATGTAAAGATCATAAAGACCGGACTCAACGCCAAAAAAGGTAATGTTATGGATAAAGGAGATAATTTGATAGC
>MICC01000036.1:0-782 GCA_001829715.1 Sulfurimonas sp. RIFOXYB12_FULL_35_9 | reverse complement strand
CAATAATAGAATAAAGATAAATGTAAATGTTATATGACAAATACCATGAAAATAGTATCAGGAGACTTATCATGTTGGAAATTCATAAGAAAATAGTAATTGATGAAAATAAAAAACCAATTGCAGTTCAGATACCGATTGAGGAATTCGAGCGGCTGGAAGAGGTTATAGAAAATTACGGATTAGCAAAGTTAATGGACGAGGTTAAAGATGATGAACGGCTTTCATCTGAAGACGCGAAAAAATACTATCAATCGCTAAAACAGCATGTGGAAAATTGAATATACAAAACGTTTTCTTAAAGAACTCGTCAAGTTAGAAAGCCCCCTCTTGGGAGGGGATTTAGGGGTGGGTAAGTCGGTAATTCGTGAAATATTCACTGAGATTCCACGACCCTTGTCCTCGTGAAAACGGGGATATGTGGATTTAAGCTAAACACGGACAAACAAAGCTTGTCCGTGCCACCCTGAAACCTGCATAAATAAAATGAAAATCCTATACAATCAAGTTACCGAAGGGAATATAAACTAAGGCAGAGGAGATAGTTTTTAATGAATTACCTTTTGAAAAGCTGAAACAAAAGCTAATGAGATATTGGGATGAATACAGAAGAATATTATGAAAGTATATCTTGATAACTGCTGTTTTAACAGACCTTACGACAATCAGGATCATTTGTCCATCAAACTCGAAACCGAAGCGAAACTCCGCATACAGGAAATGATAAAAGAGAAAAAGCTACTTTTAATCTGGTCTTTCATGCTGGATTATGAAAACAGCGC
>MICC01000035.1:3069-7322 GCA_001829715.1 Sulfurimonas sp. RIFOXYB12_FULL_35_9 | reverse complement strand
GAAGATACATTACTCCCGTAATTGATATCTCGTGATGTTACCACATACATTAATAATGATTTAAAATCATTGTATAATTCAAAAAACTCATAATAAATATCGTAGAATTTTTTCATATTTTCATCAAGTAAATTTACTTTATAATACTTCATGCATTCTAAATATTCTTTATTTTTTGATTCTGATTCATCAAAAAAGTCTCGTAAAAATTTTGAAAATGCTGGAGTATAGTCTATGAAATCGGGAAATAATATTGTATTGTTGAAATCAAAAAGAATACTTTCAAAGTCAGAAGTTTCAGATTCAGTTAAACTTTTATATTTTTTTAAATGTTTAATAATGATTTTATCTGACTGTTTATTATTTTTCATTTTCCAAGCTACTTTTAATACATTCCAGTTTTTTTCAATAATTTTTAAATTACTTGTATATTCATATGTCATTTTCATATTTTGATCAGATACTGAACCTGCACTTTCCATTCTTTCTTCAGCAAGTTTTGCACATTCAAATACATTTGTATTATAAAAATTACATTCACTAAACTCTTTAGGAATTAGTAATTCTGGATGTAAATTTTTTGTTATATAATTTTCATTATTTGAAAATAAACCTTCATCCTCAAAATCAGCTTCTTGACAATTTTCAAGGTAATTAATTTCATAATATGGTGGATTATTTAGTAGTAATTCTATGTGCATACTACTTTTACAATTATTGCATTCAACTATATGATCTTGTTTTTCAGTATGACCCAATGATATACGCATTAAATAATTTTGCTCACAAATGCTACAAGCTATTCTAAATCTAACTGTCACTTTATTCCTTATATATTTAGGTATTTACATACTATATCTTTAACTACTAACGTTTAAAAGGAGCCAATGAATTGCCCGCAGGGTAATTTATTGGCTCCTCTGATTTGTTAGGGTTGTTGAATGTTTTCAAGGTTATTCGCCAGAGTAAGAGCTATATCAATATATGCTTCGATATGCATACCTTGAAGATCAAAATCTTCCATGTGTGCTGCTTGATTACGTAAACGTCTTAGTTCGTTAAACTGATGATATTGATGAGAACTTAAAATTTTACCTTTAAGTAGTTTTTGAACTTGCATAGGATTTAAGAGATTTTTTTCCTCTAATTCTGGATAAACTTTTGTTACAGCTTTAGCTGATGCAGTTTCTAAAACACGATATGATTCAAGAACAGCAGATCTTGGTGAAATTTCGGCTAGCTTTAGTAAAAAATTAAATTGCTCATTGATTTCTGGCTTTCTCTCAATAACAGGTGTAGTTTCTTTCGTAGCTTCAGAGTCAATTGCTAATTCATTTAATTTTTCAGCAAATTCAAGTTCAGTGTCTTTGTGCTTTAGTTTTTTAAGACGTGGTAATAGTTCAGCTAGACGGTCTTTAAGTTGATAAACAATAAACACAACAACTAATGGCCATGCAATTGAATTGATGATTTGAGCTAAAAATGTTTTCCAATCCATGATATTCCTTTGTTACCCTAACGTTTAAAATGAGCCGATGAATTGCCCGCAGGGTAATTTATTGGCTCCACTGATTTGTTAGTCTTTCTTTATCATTCGGTTCAGTGTATGTTTGTCTAGACACTAATGAATTATCATTATGAATAGGAATCATTTCTCTTGTAGATTTATCAAAATAATTTTGTGTAATTTCATAAGCATTGAATAAGTCTTCGTCTAGTGGAACATCTGCATAAGGATTATAATAAATATGTAATCCATCTAAATGTGTTTCTTGATGCTCTGATAAATCACAAAAATGGACATCAGAACCATACACTATAAAATTAGAATCAGAACCAGGTACTTTATTTTCATATGGCTCTCTAGTACTTATTATATCATATGTTTCAGAAAGTTTTCTTTCTGTCGTACCAAAACTGTCTAATCCGTGAGTAGATATAAACTCACCTAAATCACTTTCTCTATATCGAGTAGATCGTACTTTAGTATTCTTAACATTACTCTGAACTACTGCTTTTCCAAAGGTTCCTGTAGTAGAAAAAATTACAGCACTTATTTCTTTATAAGAATCATTTGTAAATATTCCTAATTCAATATTTTTACCATCTTTACCAGTAATATGAGATATCTCTTTAAAAATTGGTTGACCATTTTCATCAATTTCAGGAGGTTCAATACCAAATAATACTCTATTAATAAGGGTATTATTTTGAGTGTAAGCATAATGACTATCGAAAGGTGCTATAGCAACAATAAATGGATTACCATCAACATGTTCTAATTTAGAATATGGAAATTTTTTATCGTTGGTTCCAATAAATAAGTCTTTTTTATCTTTTAGTTTTCCAAGTAGTTTGAGTGTAGCAAAATCAAGGTTTTCTTTTTTTGACTTTATACTTTCTTTATGAGCAGACTTTGTATAGTACTCTTTTTTTTCATTTAACTTGTTATTACTAGATACTGCTTCTACATTAATAATTCTACCTGAATTATGAGTTAGATTGAAATCTGGACTTTCTTTTGAATAATCAATATTAAATCCCATATCTAAAAATGCTTTATTTAAGTAAAGTTCCCAAAATGAGGAGTTAAATGATAATTGAAATTCATTAATAAATTTATTTAATTCTTTTTTTCTAGCAAGTAATCCTGCAGACCACATTGCTAGTGTTTCTTGAACAGGTTTAAATTCTTCATTTGTGATTAAGATTTTAAAATATGGATGCAGTCTTTCATCTTTAAATCTTGGTGTAAATAAATCCATTGTATCCATATCTTACCTTTTATATTATACGTCTAATTTAACTGAGACTAACTATTTATTCAACGAACATTATATATCAAACAGCTTGATATTAGCTAAATAACCGAACACGAAAAATATTCATTTAAATGATAAAATATTGCAAGATGCAATATTTTACTACTTTCTAGCAAAATTCACTAAAATCTTCAAAATATCAATGTACATTTAAAAATGTTTTTGCAGTTATTTGAACATTTTATCGCTTAAATGGACTAAAAAAGTGTTGAATGTACATTGTGTAGTTTAATTTAAAAATTACACCCCTGTAAAAAATGGCACTAACTTAAGGAAAAAAGAACTAAAAAAGCCTTGCCATTAGTGCCAGACGCTTTTTTAAAACTTCTCTTGGCTTTACCTTAAGTATAAGATTTGGAACAGGTTAAATTTTGTCACTACCTGAGATTTAAAAAAAGTAGTGAAATCATTTCACTACTTTTCATCCTCTATGCACTCAATTTCTCCATAGGTTTATTTTTTACAACCTCACACCCATATTTGTTTTTTATCTCCTCCATGCTCTTTTGTTTAGGGTTTATTCCTTTCATTTCTCCATAGTACCAAAGCTTTTTTTTGTTTGCCCATTTGAAATTTAGCTCTTTTAGTGTTTCTTTGATATGTCTTGTATCTCCACTCACCCAGATCCATGAGCCTACTACTTCAATGATGATATGTTCAAAATGTAAAATTTTAGAGATTACTTTTTCAAGTTCTAGGTCAAACTCTGCACTGTTTGAAAAGTTGACTCCATGTTCTATGATATGGTTATAGATCTCATTTAGCATTTTAAAAAGTTCTGTTGAGCCTCCAACATCAGGATGTAGTTTTTTTGCCAACTCTTTATATATCTTTTTTGCCTCATTGATGCCATCTGCCTTTTCAAAGTGTCTTAGTATCGCTGCTCTATCCATTTTAAAATCCCTCCTTTTGTAATTTTTCGATTGTTTGGTTTAATTCTGCTCTTTCTTTAAAAAGCTTGTCCGACAATTTACAAAGTGAGTTATGTTCTGATTGTTTTTTAACCTCATTTTTTTCAATGATGCAGTCAATGTCATTTAAAACTTGATCCAACACTTCCATTTTTATTTTTAATGCCTCTAATGTTTCCATTTTCTTCTTGTCCTCTAAATTTAAGTTTTTACCTTTTTTGAAGATTTTTGTGGGGATTGTTTTTTTCTTCCTTACTTTTCAATTTTAGAAAGAGAAAACAGCTCTCTTAGTCTTTTTAAGGTTTTACCTCTTCTGTTAGTTTCATCGGGTTTTTATGGAATGTAGGGAATGAATTTTTCTTGGGAATAAAATAGAAATAGTAAGATTTTATTTTAGTGTCAATAAACAGTTTGTTAGACTGAAATTGCTTAAAAACTGAAACTGATAGATGAGTGCTTTAAAAGATTATTGCGGTGGTTTCTTTTTTGGTGTTTGGCAAAAATTGGGGAGTTGGGGAGT
>MICC01000035.1:0-3057 GCA_001829715.1 Sulfurimonas sp. RIFOXYB12_FULL_35_9 | reverse complement strand
TTCACTATAAATTAGTGAAATCATTTCACATGCTACAAGTTTTCCAGATTTCATCAGTAATGGTGTGTTATAATAACCTAACAATAAAATAAAAAGGATTTAAAATGCACTCATTAGTGTTAAATGTAGATGACAGTTTTTATAGTCAGTTGCTATCTTTTTTAAATCAAAACAAACCACGAGTAAACATACTTGAAGATATAAAAGATGACGGGTATCCATCAATCTCGAAAGATGAAGCAAGAGCAAGAGTAAGTTTTGCAGTAGAAGAGTATAGAAGTGGAAAGATGAAAACAGTGCCTTATGCTCAAGGTATGGATGAAATCGACAAGTGGTTAAATAACCTTTAATGAAAATAGAAAAAAATCCATCTTTTAACGATAAACTTTTCTCCATTTTAAAATATATTGCCATTAACAACCCTGCAAATGCTAAAAATTTCAAAAAAGAGCTAGATAAAAAAATAACCGCTCTTGTAAATATGCCTTTTAAATACAGACAATCAATTTATCATGATGATATAAATGTTAGGGATTTGGTTTTTAAAGGCTACACCATACCTTATATCATAGATGATGATGTCATTGTTATCATCGATATATTTAAGTGGGAAGATAGATAAAGCAGTGATGTCTGCATTGCTCTACAACTAAGATTAAGCATTGCTTTGTTTTTTCAAATCTTCTAACGATATTTTGCTCATATTGATACCATTTCTTGCATCTTGGATAGCTTGTTTTGTATCTTCATTTGGTATCTTGATTTCAAAAGGGATGCCTTTTTCAAATACTGTTTGAGCCAAAAATATATTAAATGCGTCACTTAATCCAATCCCGTACTGCTTTAGTATCTCTTGTGCTTTGTTCTTTATGTCAGAATCAAGATAAACATTTGTTCTGATTTTATGGGCAACCATGCTCATGATAACTCCTTTGATAGTATTTGCATTTTAACGCACAATGTGTGTATAAGTCAATGTCATGTAAAAACTTTTTTGTTTGATGATTTTAATTTCAAAAATAGTGAAATCATTTCACATGATTAGGCAATAATTAGTTTGGAAAGTATTTAGTAATGATATCTACATTGCGCTATCAATAAAGCATTTTCAGTTACTTTATAAACTAGTCTATGCTCTATCGTTATGCGCCTTGACCAATAACCTGACCAATTGTACTTTAAAGGTTCAGGTTCGCCCGTACCTTTGAAAGGATCTCTTTTTATCTCTTTGATAAGGGCATTTATCTTTTTTAAAATCTTTTTATCGGTTTGTTGCCAGTAAAGATAATCTTCCCAAGCTTCATCTGCAAAAGTTAGATTCATTCTTCTATCAGCTCTCTTGTTTTACCTTGCCCCGCTTCAAGTTGTGCTATGGCACTGTTTAGTCTTGATGCGTTTGTCATACTTTGCATAAGATAGGCTGTTTCTTCTATGGATTTGTAATCATCAAGAGATATAAGAACTACAGGTTCTTTGTTTTGTCTTGTAACAATAATGGGAGAATGGTTATTTACAACAGTATCTATGGCAGTGGCTAGATGTTGTCTTATTTGAGAAAATGTCATAGTGTGCATTGACTCACTCCTTTTTAAAATATGTACAAATTATAGTACATATATAGTAAAAAATCAATATTTGCATAAAACCATTTAATTGATGAGTATTTTTAAGCTTGTTTACCTTAACATCTCATACCTGTGAAACTTATGGGAAACTTTAACAAGGATTTTTAAAATGGCTGAAACATTCATAAATTGGGGCTTTGCAGAGATTCATCGTAACCTTGTGAGCACCACTCGTTTATAGATTTAGCGCACACATATCCGCTGCTAAAAGCCCACTGAAAATTATATCCGCCGAGTTCACCCGTTACATTTACCACTTCACCTATAAAATATAAATCTTTCACATCTAAAGATTCTAATGTATATGGATTTAGCTCATCAGTTAAAACTCCGCCTCTACAAACCTCAGCTTTAGAAAAACCAAAATTTCCGGCAAGTGAGAACTCATAATCGTGAATACGCGCTAACTTCTCTTTTATCTCATTTGTAACTTTTTTGCACTCAACATCTTCTACATGTAGTGCTTCTAAAATAGCTTTTGATAATCTTTTTGGAAGTGGAATTACGGAGCTTAAAAGTTTTTTGCTATCTTTAATGAGTTCTAAAATATTGCACTCAGGTAGAAAATCTATCGCAATATTTCCCTTTTGCCAGTAGAGCGATGCTGATAAAACCGCAGGACCACTTATGCCTTTGTGGGCAAATAAAAGTTCCTCTTTTAAGATTTTATCATCTACTTTGATGGTAACAAGGCAGCTAAGTCCGCTTAACTCTTTCATCCAAAACTGCTCTTTTTGAACGGTAAGTCCAACAAGTGCGGGGGTAAACTCTTTAACTTTTATGCCAAAACTCTTTGCAATGACAAGTCCAATATCACTTGCACCCAACTCTTTATAACTTTTTCCGCCTGTTGCGACTACGACTCTCTTTGCCCTTAAAACCTCTTTTAGAGTTTTTACTTCAAAAAAATCATCACTTTTTTTAACCTCTACAATATCTCTGTTTAAAAACATCTCTACATGCCGTGTACTGTTTTTGAAGATATCTATAATCTCCTCAGAGGAGTTTTTGCAAAAGTAGTATCGCTCTTTTCGCAAAACAGGTTCTACACCCTCTGCATGAAGATAGTTTAACAAATCTTCTTTAGAAAAAACATCAAAAACGGCAGATATAAATTCGCTATCCCCATCATAGTTTGCTTCGCTTACTTCTGAATTTGTAACATTGCACTTTGAGCCGCCGGAGATTTTGAGTTTTTGAGCGATTTTACCGTTGCCCTCAACTATAGCGATACTTAAACTTTTATCTAAATGTGAAGCGCACATCAAGCCGCTCGCACCCGCACCGAGTATTAAAACATCATATATTTTCATGATGGAATTATACCCAAGGGCTGCAAAAAAGTAGGGTATGGACTATTTGAACTCTTAAAACTTATAGTTAAGCCCAACTTTTAAACCATGACTATCGTGACCAAAAGTTATCGTATTTA
>MICC01000034.1:31612-34958 GCA_001829715.1 Sulfurimonas sp. RIFOXYB12_FULL_35_9 | reverse complement strand
CATCTTCTGCAAGGTTTTGCATAACAGTCTTAAGATTTGCAAGAGTTGTTGTAAGAGTAGCTGCCGAATCAGTATCTGCTAAGATAGCTTGAACTGAATCTAGTGTTGCCGTCGCATTTGCAAGTCCAGCCGTGTCAGCTGCTGCCATAGTGATAATACTCTCAACTATACCAACCGTGCTTGAATCTGCCGTGACTGTTGCAATAACTTGTGCAGCAAAAGCCAAATCATTTATACCTGCATCTGCCATCGCTATGCCGACTTGGGCTTTGTTGTTTAGAAGTGCAGCATCACTTGTACTTCCGGTCGATGCTTTTGCACCATTTACTATCGCTAAAACAAACTGATCCATCTGGATATTGCCAGAAGCCAGTTCTGCTGCCCAGTAAGTTGCACCTGCCGTATCGGGAGAGCGACCTAGTACATTTGCATATACTTGAGTTATGAGAACAGAACTGTCTGCATCTTCACCGTAAGTGTCTGTAAACTCTTGTTGTTCATTCGCCCAGTTTGAAGCGATAGATCCAAAATCCATAACGTCGTTGTCTAGTTCATTTAGCCAATATGCTAAACCAGCCGCATCCGGCGCTCTATTAAAGTACGCAGTGTACAGCTCCGAGAGCAATAGTCTGTTTTCTTCCATGTTTATTTTCCTTTTTTTGATTGATTTTAAAAATATCTGCAATCTGCCGTAAGTTGCATTCTTGATATGTAAAATATAAAATTATTTTACATACTAACATAAAATAACAACTAAATTGTAAAACTATTTTAACAAATAGACTTTACAACAATAGAACTTAAGCTAATTTAAAATAATTTGATATTTTTGTGATAAGTCCTATATTTTTTATATAATTATTTTAAATGTATCATTTTGTAAACATATAGCAAGGCAAATAGTTTGATACAAATAAAAGATGTAGTGGATAAATTTGAAGTATCAAGAGCAACTTTTCATAATTGGAAAAAAACAAAACCAAATCTTTACTCTTATCTTTTAAATTACAAAGATTCAGATATAGAGGTTGGTAAAGTTAGAGAGATAAATATTGTTTTAGAAAAATATGCCAAAGAGTCCATAAAACCTATATTTACATATAATGAGATCTCATTTATCTGCACAAATGAATTTACTTTTGAACGTGTTGAAGATCTAGAGGCGGCTTTTATAAAATCTCACAAAGATACCATTAGTGATAATTTTGATTTTATTATTGAGATTTATAATAAGATAAAAAATCTAAATATTGTAGAAAAATATATATTTTCAGAGCGACTTCGTATTGTAAGCAAAAAGATAAAGATAAAAAAAGATGAGAAAAAAGAGTTATTAACACACTATTTTAGGGAGTTTATAAAAATTTGAATCATTATTTGGAAGTTAAGATTTATCTTTACTGAATTAACTAGATTAAAATTTGTATCCCATATACAGAGACATGGAGTGGTCGCTTGCCGAAGAGCTTAAGCCATAGTCATAATAAGCGCCTATAAACCAGTTTGGATCTATGTCTAAAGAGTAGCCGATTCCAAGCGTTTGGATTGTTTTAATATTTTTATATATACTATCGCTGCTGCTATATGAGATGTTGCATGTAGCATTTGAAGTTGGAATATATCCGACACCAATGTTAAAATATTTAGTATTTTGATATGTCAGCATCGGGAGATCTCTGTCGTTTATCCAAGTGTAGCTATAGCCGCCAAAAATATAGTTTCTCTCGCCAATGCTATACTCAAAATTGACTGATCCTCTATAATCAAGCGCTTCATTGTTATATCCACTCTCATACGTCGGCAATGTGATACCGCCTCCAAGATTTAATGATAAATACTCAGTTGAGAGAAATTTGTAAAAGAGGTTTAAAACAGTGTCGTCCCATCCTTTTTCTTTGCTTGCAGATGTATAGGAGCGGTAGTAGGAAGCTATTCCTTGAAAATACCATTTGTCAAAATAGATATCTGTTTGAACATAAGAGTTAATCGTATCCGCACTCTGCTGTGATGAGTAGTTTATTTGCGAATATCCGCTGCCAAAAACAATATCGTAAAAGATCTCTTTTTTGCCGCTTTTTATGCTGCATCCATCATAGTCAACTAAATCACTCAGCGGTGTTTGGGCGCATTTGTCATAATCATCTTCCACTCCATCCATATCACCATCCGTGTAGGCAATGGCAGACGATATTATCATATAAAGAGTGAAGAAAGCTCTTTTCACTATTTTGCGCCTTGATTTTTTTGCTGAGGCGTGCATATACCTTTAGGTTGAGTCTGTCTTGTATTGTTAAATCCGTCTTGATTCATTCTGTGTTGCAAATAATTTTGTGATCTGTTTTTTGATTGCTGCATATTTCCTTGAAGCATTTGCAGTGCCTCAGATCTCTCATTTTCATTCATAGCGGCAATTTGTGTTTTTAGACGATTCATCATCTCTACTCTTTCATGCCCTTTGGCCGCTTTTATGGCTTCGATCTGCTCATTTATGTCATCAGCACAACTAACGCCAAGAGCAAAAAAGAGTATGATTAAGTAAAATTTTATAGCCATAATTTATCCTTTAATTAATATTAAACACTAAAACGAACATACCCAAAAGCGAGGGCATGCGAGTCCGTTTTAGTGGCAGGCACTAAAGTCCCTACAACCTCTAACGAAGTTTCTTTAGAAAAAACAAGTTTTTCGAGAACTATATTTTATCAAAATGGAGAACAAAAAGAGTTCCTTTTGAGATCTCACTCTCTACTTCAATAGTGATTTTCAGCTCATCGCAAAATTTTTTAACGATATGCAAACCGATACCGATACCTCTCTCTTGTTCCTTGTAAAAACGCTCAAAAACTCTTTTTGTATCTAAAATGCCTCTTCCGCTGTCTTTGATCTGAACTGTTTTTTTGT
The DNA here is from genome assembly GCA_001829715.1 of Sulfurimonas sp. RIFOXYB12_FULL_35_9. Taxonomy (GTDB): domain Bacteria; phylum Campylobacterota; class Campylobacteria; order Campylobacterales; family Sulfurimonadaceae; genus Sulfurimonas. The sequence goes on along the minus strand of MICC01000034.1, from coordinate 32,057 downwards.
TCAAATCTATAACGACTTCTACAAAACCATCTGGCTTGTTATATTTTGCGGCATTGCTTAGAAGATTGTCTATGATGCGTACCATGGCATCACGATTTATATGTAGCAAAAATGTTTCATTATTGAGAGAAAATTTGATATTCGGATAGAGTTTGCCAAACACTAAAATTCTCTCTTTTATAAGCAAATGCAAATCAACATCGTCTTTTTGGTATGCATGCCCCTCAAGATAGCTTCTCAAATTATCTCCAAGCGATATGATAGTGTCAATACTTTGAGATATTCTTTTAACTTTTCTCTCATCTCCTTGTGCAACATTTAGGCGACTGACATTTAAACGCAAAGCAGAGAGTGGAGTACCAAGATCATGCAAAATATCACGACTAAACTCTTCTGTAAGGTGCAAAGCCCTCTTAAGCGGATAGAGTGCATAAAATGAGAATAG
>MICC01000034.1:3839-31569 GCA_001829715.1 Sulfurimonas sp. RIFOXYB12_FULL_35_9 | reverse complement strand
TGTAAAACTGTAAATTTAGCACTGTCTAAATATGTTTTATACTCTTCATCCCCTAAACTCAATTTAAGTGCATATGTATCATTTTTTGGAATAGAAAAAAGAGCAAAAAGCTCTATAGGGGACTCTTGGAGCTGGTAGAGACTGTTTGAATCCAGTGGCACAAAATCAAACTGGTACTCACTACATTTGAGCGTATAACTGCAGATTCGCATCTCGTTATAGATTTTTTCTTCTAGTTCATGTTTGAGTTTAAAATACTCCAAATATGCTAGCACTCCACTCAAAAGAGCCAAAGAGACAAAAAAAACTCCAAAGCTTTTTAAAAACGACTCCCTCTCAGCTCTTCTCAATGCGGTATCCTATGCCACGAATGTTTTGAATCTCCCACTCGGTAGTAGATTTAAGTTTATTTATCGCTACACGCAACGCACTATCGCTCGGGTGTTCCATTAGATCAAAAAGAGACTCTTTGCTTAGCGTTCTTCCTATATTTGTGATAAAAAGCCGTAAAAAAGGAAGCTGTACATCTCCTAAAGATAGGAGTTTGCCATCCTTTTTTATTTCATTATTTTGTGGGTTATAGCTGATTTTTCCATAAGAGACAGGAGACTCTTTACGCAAAAATCTCGCTTCAATCCTTAGCAATAGCTCCTCTGGATAAAAAGGCTTTTTTATATAATCATCCGCACCGACCTTAAATCCTTTTGATAATGCAGCCATATCGCTCATGGCACTGATAAAAATAGTCGGGGTTAAATCATCAGCGCCACGAAGTTGTTCAACCAGATCAAAACCGTTTATCTCAGGAACGTTTATATCAAAAATATAGAGATTATAACCGTTTTCAAAAGTAGCATCGCAAGCCGCTTGTCCATCTCTAACCCAATCAACTTCATACCCGTTTTCCAGTAGCATTTCATGGATAGTTTCACCGAGTATAAGATCATCTTCTAAGAGCAAAATATTCGTTTTTTATCCTTTTTATTTATTCAGTACCTAGCAATATTACGAAAAAAAAGCTTTTCGAGAATCATGGGACATCTTACATTCTTTTAGCAACTATGCAATAGATTCAAATGCCGCCAGATGGTTTTGTGAAGCATCCAAAAGATGGGAATAAACTTGCCCCAGAAGAGTTATATCCGTACTCTCTATAACGCTTTGCAAATCTGCAATATCTGTCTGCTCTATCAAAATTCCCACATCTACGGCATCTTCAGGTGAAAGTGAACCTTGCATAAGCAGTGTTGTGTAGAGATCTTGAATATCACTATTTGTATAAACACCTGCTTCATTGCTGAGAGTCGTTGTATCAACTCCTGCTTTTGAAGCTACTGCAAGGAGTTTATCATAATGTTTCTGTTCAGAATTTGAAATAGTATCAAAAGTAGAGATGCCTGTTTGTTCAAACAGCGCATCATAAACATCACGAGCCATCTTCTCCTCTTCAATCATGTAAATAAGAGAGGCAACTTCCGCTTCATCAAGAGTAATATCTTGAATCTCTCCGTCTACAACCATCAAAGCGTTTAGTGAACCTTTTTGCATCTCTGCGCTGTTTCCCATTTTTCCAACCTGCTTATTTTGTGCTTTTTTCATAATAAATCCTTATCTTTTTTTAATTTGTTCGATACTATCAAATATTTATTTATGCATAAATATCAACTAAGTTTTTGGTGTCTGTCTTTGGTTCTTCAAATGAAGATAATAGATCAAAAAGAGTTTGTGACAACTCTTCAGACGAAAGTGAGGCTACATCTATTTTTGCCATCTCTGTTTTAAAAGATTGACGATCCGCTGATGAGAGTGAAGCCATTTGTTCACGAACGGCGGTTCTGTCTTGCGGTGCTAGAGATTGCATCATCTCTCGCATTCCTTCGCCATTTGAACCACCGCTGCCGTCCATTTTTCTCATTTGCATTTGCTCTGTTGAACCGATTTGCATGTTGTTATCCTTAAATTTTCTTTTTTAGAAAAAAATGTTTGCCATTTTTTCCAGCCAATTTTCAATCTCTTCTAGCAACATTATCTACCGCCATGATATTGTTTTCCGCCACCGCCACCGGTTCCGTTGCCTTGACGCATTTGCGAACCGCTGCCGTCTTGTGCGCCTGATTTACTTTGACGCATACTGCTTGATTGAGCTTGTCTCTCTTCGGGGCTTAATGCCTGCATGCGAGATTTCATTTCACTCTGAAATGCACTGCGATCGGCTTCTGCAACCGTTCCGCGAGATGCCTTAAGCTCATCCGTACTCATAGCACTATAATCAACTGCAAATACAGCAGCAACACTTAAAATAATCAAACTAATCTTTCTCATATTAACACTCCTAAATTTTAGATAGTGAAATTATGAGTTATTTGCATTAGTGAAGTGTTAGCGATTTGTTCTATTCTCTCAATGCCTCTCGTGAAGCCTTGTCTACAAGAGTGAAATATCTATCCACCACATCTTTATCTTCCATTTTTTTATGACCTTTTACTTTTATAAAGTCACAATCATATAGATCTGTCATCTCATAAAATTTTTTGTAGAGTTCATGATTTTTTATAAGAGTGTTTTTTTTAGTCATATAGTTGTTTTTTTTTAGCCGAGCTTCCCGTTCTCTTAAATTTATGATATTTTGGCAATCGGTATAAACAATAATTTTTGAGTTTGTTGTCGGTACTTTGCCAAGAGCCCATAAAAAAGCCTCAAGTTCGAGTTTGGAAGAGTTGGTGTTTTCAAATCTTTTTGTTTTAATTTTTAGTTTGGAGATCGGAGCTTCCAGCTCATATTCACACAAGAGCAGGTATGCACCGTAGCCGATATTTGTTTGAGGATCTACACTTGCATCGGTAAATAGAAAAAGTGTGGGTTTATCTATGGCGACATACATACTAAAATATTTTTCCTTATACTAGCTTAAAAGCTATTAGACTTATTGCCATGACCAACATACCGATTGTAATGCCTGCTATCGTAGTATGCGCATTTCCGTAAACTCTCGCGGCAGGTAAAAGCTCGTCAAACGATATATATACCATTATGCCCGCTACCATTCCAAAAGTTATGCCGAGTGTCGCTTCGCCCATAAACGGAAAAAGCAGGAAAAAGCCCACAATCGCACCGACCGGTTCTGCAAGCCCTGAGAGAGTCGCATACCAAAATGCACTCTTTTTGTCTCCGGTTGCATGGTAAATAGGCAGAGACACAGCCATGCCCTCAGGTATGTTGTGAATCGCAATAGCAAATGCGATGGTGATACCGATACTCGGATCATCCAGAGCCGAGACAAAAGTGGCAAAGCCCTCCGGAAAGTTGTGTATGCCGATAGCCAATGCAGTAAATATTCCGGTTCGTTTGAGTGAAGAGTTTTTTAAAACAGAGCTTTCAATTTGCGGCTTTAGCTCCGAGAGTTCGCTGCTGCTTTTTGTCTCATGCGGATTTACATCATCTGGAATAAAATGGTCTATCAACGCACTGAGTGCAATTCCGGCAAAAAAAGATAAAACGGCTAAAGACTCGCCGATTAAGCCATTTGCATAGAGCTGGCTAAAAGCGTCTTTTGATTTGTCTAAAATCTCCACAAATGAGACATAAATCATAACCCCGGCAGAAAATCCCATACCAATAGACAAAATAGTATAGTTTTTATTTTTTGAAAAAAATGCCAACGCTGCACCTACGGACGTTGACAACCCCGCAAAGAGAGTGAGCATAAAAGCAAATAATAGAGTTTCAACTGATAAGTCTTGCATGAAGTGATTATAGCAAATTTTTTATTTTTGACTTTATAATATTTAAAAACGACATAACCTTGCATTATAGTTTGGTATGATTGTCAGGATATTTTATAAGGCAAAAGCGATAAAATGAAAAACCATGACAAAATAGCTACAAGATTGGCACAGATTTTAAACAAACTTAACTCAGGCGAACGCTTTAGCGTCGAAGAGCTGGTCGAAGAGTTTAGCGTAACAAGCAGGACTATTCAAAGAGATTTAAACGAACGCTTATCTTATCTTCCTCTTAAAAAAGAGAATAATCTCTATTATCTTGAAGAGTATTATCTAGGAAAACTTAATTTTAATGATATAAAAAATTTTGCGGCTCTAAGCGGAGTGCGTGATCTTTTTCCGTCTCTCAAAGAGGATTTTTTAAAAAATATACTTGATGCAACCATAAATCAAGCCTATCTTATCAAAGGTCACAATTATGAAGATATAAGCGGCGATACCGAAACTTTTTTATGCATTGAGATGGCGATCATAAACCATACTGTCATTGAGTTTATCTACAACGGCAAGCTAAGAGAAGTCAAGCCTTACAAGCTCATAAACACTAAAGGAATTTGGTATTTAGCAAGTGTTGAAGATGAGAAGCTAAAAACTTTTTCTTTTAAAAAAATATCTAAAGTCACAGATACTGATTTAGCGTTTGAAATCGACAAAAGCGTATCCGAAAATATACAAAACAGCGACAATACTTGGTTTAGCCATGAACCCATAGAAGTAGTCATAAAAGTGGGTGCGGAAGTCTCAGGCTACTTTACAAGAAGAAAAATTTTACCAAATCAGACAATCGTTAAAGAGCTGGCAGAGGGCGGTTTGCTAGTCTCTACAAAAGTAGCATTTGATGAGGAGATACTTAAAATAGTCAGATACTGGATACCGCATGTAAAAATCATCTCCCCCGTACATCTGCAAGAGAAACTGGAAGATATTTTAAAAAAATATCTAAAGTTATAAAAAACGACACAACCGTGCAGAGGAGATTGTTAAAATTTTACTATCTCAAAATAAGAGGATAAAAAGAGATGTTAAATGAACTTTTTGAAAAATGGCTTCAAACCAATCAAGATAGGTTTAGATACAAGCCTATAAAAGCTGGTTCGGATATATATAAATTTGAGGGTATTATCAATGTCTATTTGTTGCTTCAAGAAGAGACTACAGAGAGCATGATTCTTTATGATTATGAATGTGAATCTTGTGGCATTCTTGTTGATTTAGGATATCTTGAAAAAGTAAAATATATCGAGGGCAAGGGCTATACGGATCTTGGATGGCTAGATGAGTGTATACAATATTTTCTGACTTATGAAGAGATGGTTTATGCAACTATATTTGAACCTATTGTTGCATATTGCGATAAACATTTTATAGATGGCAATCATCTATATTTGGTTGATATGGACGGCATAGTTTTGCCCTCAATTGGTGGAGAGAGCAAAGAAAAAGAGATACAAAAGCTAAAAGAGAAATGTACTAAAACACCAAACCATAAACCAAACGAATGTGAAATATATAAATACGACTTATTTGATAACAAAGGCAAAAAATGAAAAAGCCATACTCGGATGATATTGATACTATCGGGATGTTTTTAGACGGCATAGTGTTTTACATTTTAAACAAAACGCTCTTTAGCATAGGAGTTTTTATAACATTTGTAGTGTTTATAGTAGCTGCAGGATGTGTCGGAAGCACGGTGTTGATAGACACGCTTACTAAAGATAAGTATGTCCAGAGGGATGTTAGTAAGTGAAAAATTCACAAATATCGACATCCAAAACCTGTGCAATTTTTAGCAGATGTTCAAGGTTGAAGTGTTTAGAGTTATAGTAGATTTCAGCACCTGAGATAACTGAGACGGATTTGTAGCCCATTTGCAAAGAGAGGTCTAACTGAGACAAGCCTTTCTCTTTCCTTATTCTAGCTACATTTTTCCCGATAATTCGGTAAAAATCATCCGTTGAAACATTTTGCATCAGCTATACATCCTACTATAAGAGATTGTCTTATAGAAGTGTATCTATAGCAAAATAGTTTCTCAATCTTGGATGATACAATGTATAATATGAGATTGAGAAGCAAAAGGACAAAAAATAAGATAAAATGTTATGTTTTGTTAAAAATAACTGACATTCGTAATATAGCAACTTGGGGATAATAGGTGGAATTAAAATAATAATTCTAAAAGCTACATGAAATAAAAAATAAGGATTATAAAATGGAAATGTCAAAAGAACAAGAAGAAAAAGCTAGAAGACAGTTTGAGGAAGACATAAAAAATGTAGATCAAGATGATGTAGAGTACGCATCAAAAAAAGGTCAGAGTAAAATCAATGAATTTGGAAACAACCCACCAAATGCTTTAGTGAAGCTATGGAATGATATAAAATTGATGGTTGCACTAATAGCGGATTATGTAGATGGAAACTATAAAGAAGTTCCTTGGAATGTTATAGCATCAATTGTTGGGGCAGTTGTATATTTTGCATCACCTATTGATGTTATACCTGATTTTATTCCGTTGGTCGGCTACTTAGATGATGCTTTAGTTATAAAATTGGCTTTAGATTTTGCAAAGTCGGATTTAGAAAAATATCAGACTTGGAAAGATAGAAAATTAGCTCTTTAATAGAGTTAATTTAGTGATAAGAAAAGTGTTAATATAAAAAAATAAGGATAAGAAATGAGTGAAAGTGTTGGCAATATACAAAAAGTATTAGATTTTGCATATGATAAAGCTGTAAATGGAGTTGTAGGGTTAGACTCTGCTCAAGAATTGGCAGAGTCATATATGAAAAAAGAAAGTTCTTTAGAAGATAATGTAAATAGTTTAATCAGATGGCAGAATACAAAAGCAGGTACATCTGGGTTTATAACGGGATTGCCTGGGATTATGGCAATGCCCGTGACATTGCCAGCAAATATTACGAGTGTTTTATATGTTCAAATCAGAATGATAGCGGCAATAGCGTATATGGGTGGACATGATTTAAGAGATGATAGGGTAAAAACTTTCGTATATCTTTGTTTAGCAGGAAATTCTGCAAAAGATATTTTAAAACAAGTAGGTGTAAAAATAGGAGAAAAACTTGCAAAAAAAGCTATAGAAAAAGTTTCTGGTCCAGTTCTTGTAAAAATAAATCAAACAATTGGTCTTAAACTTATTACAAAAAATGGTGAAAAAGGGATTGTAAATTTAGGAAAAAGTGTACCACTTCTAGGTGGAGTAATTGGTTGTGCATTTGATAGTATATCTACGAATATAATCGGGAATGTAGCTAGAAATATGTTCATTGCAAGTAATTCAGTTTTTGAATCAGAAGAAGCAGTATCTGAGAATTCATATTTTAAATCAGAGGAAATATTACCTGATCCAATTTTAATAGCAAAAATAGAAGCTTTGACAAATTTGATGAAAGTTGACGGCACTAATCATAGTTTAGAATTAGAGTACATAAAAAGGCTTATTAATGAATCTTGGTTAAGCAGTTCATTAAAATCAAATTTATTGATAAACCTCGCATCAAAAGAATTTACTACAATAAATTATGATATTTTTAAAGAGAATAGAGATTATGCTTTAAATTTAATTACTGATTTTATAGCACTATCAAAAAAAGACGGAGAAGTACATATAGCAGAACAGCATTATATTCAGCAAATCGCACAGAAATTGGGTTTTTCTGATGATGAACTAAAAATATTAATGTAAAAAAATAGGATGTGTACACATGTACACGCTATCTATTAGTATAGTTTTTTATCTCTTCTTAAACCTCAAATACCCATCCAGCAAAGCTATGATATTTGCTTTGCCTACGGGGTTTTGAGAGTGTACTTTGTATGTGAAATCTTCAGCTAGTGGGTAAGTGCCGTTGATGTCCGCTTCTACAAGCCACTTTGCAAAATCAAAGCCGCTTTTTAGAGGTTGTCCCTCATCATCAGCTCCCAAATCATGGTCAAAAGATATATAGCTCATGTAACCATGTTCTTGAATGATACCTACGGCTTCTTCATAGCTTCTGGCTATAAAATCAAACTCTTCACTAGGCAAACGCAAATCATCTAAATACAGCTTCATTTTTTTCCTATACCTTTTCTTAGCTCTCTATTGTCAAACATCAACTTAAGAGTACAATGCTTGATTAAAAAATCTCTCAACTCATCCATGATACGCTCCATATTTGCCATATTTTTTTGTGAAAGCTGCTTTAGTTCTATGCGTTTTTCGAGGGTTGATATGTCATGCTCCTCATAGTTTGTCTCTGTTACATAAGCCCTTTCTCTATCCCACTCACTTGCTTGAGCAGGTTTAGCCCAAGGCAGGTAAATTACAACCATTACATCATCTTTGATTTTACCTGCGATATATGTTTGTTCAAAAAGTTCGCACCATCGGGTTTTACAACAAAAGAACCCTTGCAGATTTCCCTCATAACCAAAAGGGTCATGATAACTCCGAGCTTTTTTCACAAACTCAACGAGCGATTTTTGAACTTCCTTAAAATCTTCATTTGTAAAATGAACCCATTTTGCTCTAGGAGAACTAAACATTGCAGTTCCTTCACACAACACTTCATAGTCACGGTCAAAATAGTGTTCTAGCGATAAGCTCATAGCTTTATAAATATCTTCTATGCTCAAATACAAATCATATCCTGCACGACACATTCCCTTATCTTGATATAAAAACCCAGATTTCATGCTCTGTTTTATCTCTTCTAGCCCCTCTTTTAAGATACTCTCTACTATAAATACTACTTCGTTAAATAACATAGAATCTCCTTGTGTTCTTTCTCATTGTGACTATTTTAACAATAGCTACTGTACGGTTGTGTCGCAAGTCATAGAGTAGTGGAAGTTTTTTTATAACTTTGAAGATAAATATTGGCGTAAGAGCGGTTGTAAAGCCTGAGAGATTTTTAATGGCTTTATTTATCAATCCATTTAAAAATGTCGAGTATTGAAATTCTATTTTTATCTATTTCCACTAAATAAACTATCGTATAACCTTTAAAAATCATATCTCTAACATTCTCATCTTCGTTATGAATGGATGGTCAAAATTTATGTGGAAAGTTTGCTAAGTTGTTGATTTTGTTATCTAGGTCGCTTTTGAAGTTTAAAGCTCTGTTTTTACTATCTTTTGAAATGTAAGACAGTATGTTTTTGAGTGAATCTAAGTATTCTCTTTTTCGTACAATTGTCATCTACAGAGTCTTCATAAATTCATCTATCTCTTTATCGTATTCTTCTTGATTCAGTAATACAGTTTCGCCACTTTTTATCTCTTGGAGTGATTTTGCAACTCTTTTTTTTGCTTCTTCTTTTGTAATCGCAGGGTAGCCATCATCTAGAGAAAGCTTTACAAATTTTATAAAATCATTGATCAAACTTTGCGTGTCACTACCATATCTTGAAGCTATAAAACTTTCTATTTCCGGATTATTAATTTGGATGGTTTGCATGTTAAAACCCCTCTGTTAACTTTTTGTATTGTAACATTATTCTTTTTATAAATGGCTATTATATGTATATGTGTTATTAAAACGAGTCTTTTTTTAGAGTTTAGGTTGGTGTAAAAGCAGTCGTGAAGCTTGAAACATTTTTATTAAAAATAAGTTACAATAACAAAATTAGGAGTTTTTATGCATACGATACAGCTAAATATTGACGATTCTATTTTTGATAAATTTATGGGTTTGCTTGAAATATTGCCAAAAGACAAAGTAGAAGTTACGATTCAAAGGGAGTATCCGTCCATCTCTTTTGAAGAAGCAAAACAAAAAGTTCAAAAGGCTATAAATAGCATTTCAGAAAATAAGGGCATCCCTTTAAACCAAGCTATAGACAAAGTATTTCAGTCTTAAATGAACTACAATATCATTGTTGAGAGTGAAGCTTTAGAAGATTTACAAAACATTTATAGTTATATCTCTGAGCAAGATTCAAGAAACAAAGCAAGAAAATTTATCTTTGAACTTCAAAAAAAGATTAACTCTTTAAGCCAAATGCCTCATCGTTGCAGAAAAAGTTACTATATTGAGGATGAAGATACGAGAGATTTGATATATAAAAAATATACCATCGTTTTCAAAATCATTGAACAAAATGTTCATATATTGACACTCTTTAGACAGAGAACTTTTTAAAATTCTAGAATAAAAAAATTTAACTTTTATACATCCTAAATCTCAAATACCCATCCAATAAAACTATGCTCTTATTTTATGCTATTTTTGAAATAAAATTTTGCTACATTATGTTATTATGCATTCATAATGAAGTTAAAAAAGGAGTAATTAATGGCAATAAAAGTAGCAATAAACGGGACGGGCAGAATAGGTATGATAGTGGCAAAGATAATCGCTTCAAGAGACGATATTGAGCTAGTAGCGATTAACACGACGGCGACGCCAGAAATGCTTGAGTATCTATTTAAATTTGACAGTGTTCATAAAGGTATAGATGCGAAAATTATTGATGAAAAAACCATAGAACTTGACGGTAAAAAAGTAGCGCTATTTGCCACACGCTCTCTTGATGAGTTAGATTTCGGTTCAGTCGGTGCAGAGCTTGTCATCGAGTGTACCGGTGCATTTTTAACGACTGCAAAAGCACAAAAGTATCTAAAAAACGGTGTTAAAAAAGTTGTAATGAGCGCTCCTGCAAAGGATGACACGCCTACTTATGTACTAAACATAAATACCGACAGTTACAAAGGTGAATCTATCATCTCAAATGCAAGCTGTACGACAAACTGTTTAGCTCCGATTTGTAAAGTTTTAGATGATGCGTTTGGAATACAAAACGGTCTTATGACGACGATTCACTCCTACACAAACGACCAAAATATACTGGATGTAAAACATAGCTCGGATATGCGTCGTGCTCGTGCTGCGGCAATAAACATGATTCCGACTACGACTGGTGCGGCAAAAGCCATAGGTTTGGTTATGCCTCACCTACAAGGAAAGCTAAACGGCTATGCGATGCGTGTTCCGACTCCGGATGTTTCAGTTGTAGATTTAACCGTAAATTTAAACAAAGATGTAACGAAAGATGAGATTAACGAGGTGTTTGCAAAAGCTGCAGAGGGAGCATTTAAAGGGCTTCTGGAAGTAGATAATGACAAAAGAGTCTCAAGCGACTTTATAGGCTCAACTTACAGTTCAACCTATATTCCCGACATGACAAGCGTTGTAGATAAACGATGTGTAAAAGTTTTGGCATGGTATGACAATGAGTGGGGATACAGCAGCCGTTTAGTAGACATGTGCGTGTTTGTAGGAAATAGAAAGTAATAATCTCGTAGCAATCTTTTTAAAAAAGTATAAGGAAAAAAATGAATCTATTTTCATACGATATAAGTGAAAAATTTACAAAAAGCGTTGCTTACTTCTCGATGGAGTTTGCGATAGATCAGGCACTTAAAATATATTCCGGAGGGCTTGGTTTTTTAGCAGGTTCTCACATGAGAAGTGTTTATGATTTAAAACAAGATGTAGTCGGAATAGGGCTTTTGTGGAGCTTTGGTTATTACGACCAGTCACGCAACGAAGATAGAACACTTAAACCGCACTACACAAGAAAGTTTTACTACTTTTTAGAAGAACTTGACGCAAAAGTTACGGTAAAAATAAATGATGTAAATGTTGTAGTGAAAGGCTTTTTGCTTCGTTGCGATGTTTTTGGAACTGCTCCTATGATTTTGCTCTCAACCGATACGGATGAGAATGACTACCTCTCTCGAACTATTACACATAAACTTTATGACGGGAATGAGAGAACAAGGGTAGCACAAGAAATAGTTTTAGGCATCGGCGGAGCAAAAATGCTTGAAGCTATCGGTCATAAAGTGGACATTTACCATATGAATGAGGGACATGCGTTACCGCTTGTTTATGAGCTTTACAGTAGATTTAAAGATATGAAAGAAGTTAAAAAACATGTTGTGTTTACGACACATACTCCAGAAGCTGCCGGAAATGAGATTCACGATATAAATTTTCTGCATGAGATGGGATTTTTCGGCAGCTTAGATCTATCAGAAGTAAGAGCTATAAGCGGTTATGAAGAGAGTGATAATTTCAGCCTTACTGTCGGAGCGTTAAGAAGTGCAAAAATAGCGAATGCTGTTTCAAAGATACATGGAATGGTTGCTAATGAGATGTGGGCAAATGTAGAGAACAAATGTGAAATCATCTCCATTACAAATGCCCAAAATAAGAAATACTGGACAGATAAGACACTTGTTCGCGCACTTGATGAACATGAAGATTATGAACTTGTTGCAAGAAAAAAACATCTAAAAAAAGTGCTTTTTGACGTTGTTGCGGATCAGACCGGAAAAATGTTTGATCCTGAAGTTTTAACAATCGTTTGGGCAAGAAGATTTGCAGAGTATAAAAGACCGGGGCTTTTAAAATATGATTATGATAGATTTGTAAAGCTTATGACAAATAGTAAAAAACCTGTTCAAATCATCTGGGCAGGAAAGCCTTATCCTACCGATTACGGCGCAATTGAGATATTTAATGAGCTTGTTGATATGAGCCATAGGTTTAAAGGTATGGCAGTTCTTATCGGGTATGAACTCTCCCTCTCAAAAATTTTAAAGCAAGGAAGTGATGTTTGGCTAAACACTCCTAGAATTACTCGTGAAGCAAGCGGAACAAGCGGAATGAGTGCCAGTATGAACGGCTCTATTCACTTCTCTATAGATGACGGCTGGAATCCTGAGTTTGCAAAGGACGGTAAAAACGCTTTTACTATTCCTCCACTTGATTATAAACTCTCTTCTGCGGAACAGGACTCGATAGATAATAAAAATATGATGGACATTTTAGAAAACATTATTATTCCTACCTACTACGACAAACCAAAAGAGTGGGTTACTATCATGAAGAGTGCGATGAACGACGTGGAAGTAGCGTTTGATTCTGGTCGTATGGCAATAGAGTATTATGAAAGAATGTTTAATCTTTAAGAGGAGAGTATAGATGTCATTTGCTATTATGTGTTCAGGCGGAGATGCCCCCGGTATGAATCCGGCTATAAAAAAATTTGTAGATTATGTATATAAAAAAGGCTCTACTCCATATCTAATCTATGGTGGTTTAGAGGGTTTGATAGATAAAAATATTAAAAAAGCGACACATTCCGATGTGTCAGGAATACTCCATGACGGTGGAACTATCATCCGTTCTTCTAGGTCTAAGAGGTTTTTTGAGCATGAGTACAGAAAGCAGGCATACGACAACCTCAAAGAGTTTGGCATAACAAAACTTGTTGTACTCGGTGGAGACGGTTCTTTTAGAGCTATGGAGAAATTTAGCTCGGAGTTTGAACTCAATTTTGTAGGAATTCCCTCGACCATAGACAATGATATTTACGGAACCGACTACTGCTTAGGCGTGGATACCGCTTTAAATGTTATACGAGATGCGCTTGATAAGATTCGAGATACGGCATCATCTTTTAGCCGTGCTTTTTTGGTTGAAGTAATGGGCAGGGATTGCGGATATTTGGCTATTGTCTCCGCTATGATAAGCGGTGCTGAAGTTTGTGTCGTACCTGAAGCTCCGTTTGAGCCAAAAGAACTCACAAAAAGATTAAAAGACGAAATGCAAAATGGAAGAAACTATATTTTAGCCATTGTTTCGGAGGGCAGTAAAAAAACGACTGAAGTCTTTAATTGGCTTCAAGACGATATAGGTATGGAGACAAGAGTAAGCATCCTCGGTCACATCCAAAGAGGCGGAAACCCAACCGTATATGATAGACTTATGGCATTTGATTTTACTGTTATTGCAGTGGATCATCTTCTTCAAAACAGCAACTCAAACAAGATAGCGGTTTATAAAAAGGGCGAATTCGGTTTGATAGATATAGAAGAGGTGGTATCAAATAAGTATCAGTTGCCAAAGCACTATTTGGATGCCCTTCATTTACTTGATTAGAGCATTTTAGTGCGTAACATCAGTTAACAATAGATAGAGTGTTGTGATAAATAAGAGATAGTTTATAAAGATTTACATGCAAAGGTTGTTATGAAAGCAGTAGTTATGGCGGGCGGATTTGGAACAAGAATCCAGCCTTTGACACATTCAAGACCAAAACCTATGTTGCCTATAATCAATAGGCCTATGATGCAACATACTATGATGACACTGCGAGATTTAGGTATCTCAGAGTTTATAGTTTTACTCTATTTTAAACCTGAAATTATCCAAGACTACTTTGGAGACGGAAGTGATTTTGGAATAAAGATAACCTATGTAGTTCCCGATGATGATTATGGTACTGCAGGAGCCGTTAAGCTTGCGCAGGAATATATCGGGGATGATAATTTTATAGTTATCAGCGGCGATCTTGTTACCGACTTTGATTTTAAAGAGCTTTTTGAATTTCATAAACAAAAAAAATCAAAACTCTCCATCGGTCTTACCTCTGTTGAAAACCCTCTTCAATTTGGCGTTGTAATAGCCAATGAAGATAATATTATAGAGAAATTTTTAGAAAAACCAAGCTGGGGTGAGGTTTTTAGCGATACCATAAATACAGGTATCTATATAATAGAGCCTGAAATACTTAACTACATTCCAAATAGTGAAAATTTTGACTTTGCCAAAAATCTCTTTCCTATGCTTATGAGCAGAGGCGTTGCGCTCATGGGATACAACTTGGAAGGTTACTGGAGAGATGTCGGAAACCCTGAAAGCTACCGTGAAGTGTATGATGATATTTTAAACTCAAAAGTAAATTTTAAAATTTCAGGCGTAAAAAAAGAGTACTCTGAAGGTGTTTTATACAGCGATGAAGAGTATACATTAAATTCTTCTATCAAAATTTTAGGAACAGTAGTTTTAGGCAGAGGCGTAAAGATAAAAGAGGGCGTTAAGTTAAACAATGTCGTCATTGCGGACAATGTGGCAATAGCAAGCGGTTGTACCATCTCAAACAGCGTTATTTGGGAAGATGTAAAAATCAAAAAAAATGTAAAACTTGATAATGCCGTCATCTGCAATAATAATATAATCGACAAAAACGTAACGGCAAAAGCAGGGCTGATTCTTGCCGAGGGGTGTGAAGTCGGGGAACTTGCCACTTTTGAACATGACGTAACTATCTGGCCCAATAAAAAGATAGAGCCGGCTTCCATCGTTAGTCACAATCTTGTCTGGGGAAGCAGATATAAAAACTCTATCTTTGAAAACGGAACTGTATCGGGCAAAAGCAATGTCGAACTCTCATGTGAAATGGCTACAAAACTTGCAGAAGCGTTTGCGGCACAACTCCCGGTTGGAACAAAAGTAGTTGTCGGGAGAGACCATAACAAAAGCTCAAGAATGATAAAAAGAGCCTTTTTAGGAGGACTTCTCTCTGCAGGTATCGATGTGCTTGACTTAAAAAGCACGCCTCCTTCAGTTTTAAGGTATACGCTTGCAAATAATCCCGACCTTATCGGCGGTGCACATTTTAAACAAGATGTTTTTAATCCTACAGACTCTGAGATTACTCTTTTTAACGAAGAGGCTATTCGCATCGACTCAAACAGTGCTAAAAGTATTGAAAAAGCATTTTTTACTGAGAAATTCAGAAGAGTCGATTTTTCACGCATAGGAGAGATTAACGAGACTCTGCATCATCAAGAGTGCCATAGTTATAAATCTGCGGTAGAGAAAAAGATTGACCAAAACATCATAAAATGCGGTGCATTTAAGGTGGCTGTAGATTTGATGCATGGTTCAACAGCAGATATTTTTCCAAATATTTTAAACGATATAGGTGTAGAAAATATTATATTAAACGCATATCATGACGAACATAAACTCTCAAATTTTGCAGCACTTAAAAAACGTTCCCAAGAGAATATTTCAAAAATCGTATCCGGCTTGAACTTTAACATGGGAGTGATGATTTATCCAAATGCGCAAAGCATCTCTTTGGTAGCGGATGATGGTGAAGTTTTGGATATGATAAAAGGGCTTTTAGCGGTTCTGCACCTGCTGAATATGCACGCCAAAGATGAGAGAAAAAGAGTCTTTTTACCGTCATGGGCGCCTGATATAGTAAATTTTGAAAACCTTGATATCCAAAGAGGAAGATATGCCGACTTTAAAGCGGCAAAATTAAGAGAGTACGCTTTAATAGCAACGGTTGACGGTAATTTTGCATTTACGGATTTTGGTATTTCAAGAGATGCCATGTATGCAAGTTTGAAGATTATGGAAATGCTCAGTTGCAGCCATCTCAAGCTTTCGGATATATCGAAAATGATTAAAAATTTTTACTATAAAGAAGAGAGGATTAGTTGTACGCAAGCACTTAAAGGCAAAATGATGAGAAAATTTTTAGAGGATGCGAAGGGTAAAAAATCATCTTCTGAAGATGGAGTGAAAATATGGGAGAATGAAACCGACTGGGTCTTGATGATACCTGATCAATATAATGAGCATTTAAATCTATATATTCAGGCAAGTTCAGATGAGAGTGGGGAAAATCTACTTGAGAGCTACACTCAAAAAATTCAAAAATATGCAAAAGAGGTAATGTGAATCTAAGTTTTATATGGCACATGCATCAGCCAGACTACCGAGACGAATCCGGCATCGTGCAGATGCCGTGGGTTTTTTTACATGCTATAAAAGATTACTATGATATGCCATGGATGCTAGAGCGGCATAGCGGACTTAAGTCCACTTTTAATATAACACCGCCTCTTATACGTCAGTTAAAACTTTATTATGACAATCCGCAAAATAGTGATAAATTCTTTAATCTCTGGCTAAGAGAGATAAGCTCTTTAAACATGGCGGAATATAGTTGGATGATAAAAATCTGCAAAAGCAGTACCTACGATACGGTTGTCTCTAAGATGCCTTCATATGATGTGCTTTACAAAAAAGAGAGCTATACTCATCAGGAATTTTTTGATCTTGAGGTTCTTTTTGTGCTCTCATGGTGCGGAGTTTACCTTAGAACAAACAGTGAAATCGTAAAAGAGATGTTACAAAAAGGCAAAGATTTTATTTATGAAGACAAACTATCGCTGCTTCATGAATTAACACATTTTGTAAGAGGAATTTTTGATTACTATGTAGAGCTTAGAGATAGAGATATTATTTCTATCTCAACAACACCGCTTAACCACCCAATACTTCCGCTTCTTCTTGATATGAACAGTGCAAAAGTGGCAAACCCCTCTACTAATATCCCAAAACATCCTATAAGCTTAAAAGATGACGCACTTTTACAGATAGAGAGGGCTAAAGAGCTTTTTGAAGATACTTTTGGATTTCAACCGGATGGTTTTTGGCCTGCCGAGGGTGCGGTAGATGAGAACAGTGTCGCTTTGCTTAGTGAGTGTGGTATAAAGTGGATAGCCACGGATCAAGAGATACTTTTTCGCTCAATTAACTCAAGAGATAAAGCAAATCTATACAAACCATACGATTATAACAATATGTGCATTGCATTTAGAGACCATGAACTCAGTGACCTTATAGGTTTTACCTATAGATTTTGGGAGCCAAAGCTGGCTGCAAAAAATTTTACGTCGCTTTTGTCATCCATAAACGACTCCCATAGTGACGCCACCGTTTTTATTATCTTAGACGGTGAAAATGCTTGGGAATTTTACGACAATAATGCTTTTGATTTTTTTGATGCACTCTATACGAATTTAGGTTCTACTCCTTGGCTAAAAACACTTCATATGCAAGATGTTTATGGTCTCGACAAAAAAAGATTAAACAGACTTGCCGCCGGAAGTTGGATACATGGTGAGTTTAACACATGGGTAGGACATAAAGAGAAAACGCGAGGCTGGGAGTTAATATTTGTCACAAAAAGAGATTATGAACACCACAAAGAGTCACTTGATGAAGCTACAAAAGCCAAAATTACAGAGCATTTTCTAGCCTCGGAGTGTTCGGATTGGTTTTGGTGGTACGGCGATGATCATTTCACTGAATTCGGACTAGAGTTTGATACGCTTTTTAGATCTCATCTAATTGCCATCTATAATCTTATGAAGATAGCACCGCCGTTGGATTTATTTGAGCCTATTATCCAAAACAGAAGTTCGGTCGATTTTTGGCTCAAACCAAAATCCTATATCTCGCCTGACATAGACGGAAGACATGGGTCTTTTTTTGAGTGGATAGGAAGCGGCGTCGTTTATGAAAACAGAACCTCATCAACCATGGATATACCTAAAGGTCCTGTCAATAAGATATTTTACGGGCAAGACGATGAGTGTATATATTTTGCCTTTGACACAGACATAGAGATGATGAAACGTTGTAAAATACTTCGTCTTATTATAGATCCGATTGGCTTTAACGAAGAGATAGATATAGATTTTACTACTCAAAAACAATATTGCCGAAAAAATGGCGGAATCGTTTTTGAAGTTGCGTTTGAAGATTGGCTTGAAATAAAGATAGACGCCAGCTCCATAGAGAGCCAAAAGCTTGATTTTCGTTTTGAACTCTCAAGCGGCGATGCAGTTATACAAACTCTACCGAGCTTTGGCGAGCTTGAAATTGACATGGAAAATGATTTTAGTGACAGATGGTTTGTGTAAAAGTACAAAAGTGCGGTTTGAAGTTGCTAAAGAGTAAAATCATTTAATAAATAAAAACATAAAAGAGCTACATGATAAGCCTAAAAGAGATACGAGAGAGAAGCATAAAATTTACAAAAGAGTGGGAGGGTGCTTCCAATGAAAAACAAGAAGCACAGAGCTTTTGGATAGATTTTTTCAAGATTTTTGATGTAAGTCCTAGAAGTATGCAGTTTGAGTACCCCATCAAAAAGATAGACGGCTCTCAGGGCTACATAGATGTTTTTTGGAGAGGGCAGCTTCTCATAGAGCAAAAAAGCAAAGGCAAAGATTTAGTAAAGGCAAAAGAGCAAGCGTTAGAGTACCTTCCAAACCTAAAGCAAAGAGATTTGCCGAAGTTTATTTTGGTTTGTGATTTTGTGAGCTTTTATCTTTATGATTTGGACACGAACCAAGATTATAAATTTCTACTCCATGACTTGCCAAAAAACATAGAACTATTTTCGTTTATCGCAGGCTACACCAAAAAAACCTACAAAGAAGAAGAGCCGACCAACCGCAAAGCCGCGGAACTTATGGGCAAACTCCATGACAAACTGCTCGAAAATGGCTACAGCGGACATCAACTAGAGCTATTTTTGACAAGGCTTTTGTTTTGTATGTTCGCGGAAGATACGGGCATATTTGCTAAAAACTCATTTCGTGAATTTATAGAAAACCAAACAGACGAGAGCGGCAGAGATTTAGGCTCGCAAATCAATTACATCTTTGAACTTTTTGACACTCCAAATGAAAAACGACAAAAAAATCTTGATGAGAGTTTTACTCAGTTTCCTTACATCAACGGTTCGATTTTTACAGAACAGCTCAAAACCGCCCACTTTGACCGCTCCATGCGTGAAATGCTCCTTGACGCATGTGCCTTTGACTGGAGTTTGATAAGTCCTTCCATTTTCGGCTCTATGTTCCAAGCTTCGATGGATGTAAGCAAAAGAGGCGAACTCGGTGCGCACTTTACAAGTGAGACAAATATACTCAAAGCCATCAAACCGCTCTTTTTAGATGAACTTTGGGAAGAGTTTGGACGCATCAAAAACAACCAAAAACAGCTTCAAATCTTTCATGCCAAAATCTCAAACCTAAAGTTTTTAGACCCAGCGTGTGGAAGCGGAAACTTTTTGGTAATCGCTTACCGAGAGTTGAAGCTTGTAGAGTTTGAAGTGCTGAAATCTCTCAAAATACTCACGCAACTCGTTCACATAGACCAATTTTACGGTTTCGAGATAGAAGAGTTGCCAAGCCGCATTACTCAAACTGCGATGCTTCTCATCGACCATCAAATGAACCTGCTTTTTGCTCAAATGTTTGGCGAACCGCACTTCAACATCCCCATAAAAGATAGTGCAAATATTTTCAATGTAAATGCCCTAAGGGTGGATTGGGAAGAGACACTGTCATTGCGAGGAACGAAGCAATCTATTGATTTTATCATCGGTAACCCTCCATTTTTGGGTTCAAAGATGCAATCCAAAGAGCAAAAAGAGGATATGGCAGAAGTTTTTAGTGGCGTTAAAAATGGAAAGGAACTTGATTTTGTAACCGCTTGGTATATCAAATCAGCGAAATATTTACAAGGCAAAAAAACAAAAGTAGCCCTAGTAAGTACAAACTCCATAACACAAGGCGAACAAGTAGGTATCCTTTGGCAAGAGATGTTTAACAAATATAAAATCAAAATCCACTTTGCACACAAAACTTTTAAATGGAACAATGATGCAAAAGGAGTTGCACAAGTGTATTGTGTAATTATAGGTTTTGCAGGGTTTGACATCAAAGCGAAAAGACTTTTTGAGTATGAGAGTGTAAAATCAGAGCCACATGAAATCGAAGTGTCAAATATAAATCCCTATCTTGTCAATGGAGATGATTTTTTTATTATTTCAAGAAGAAAGCATATTCAAAATTTTATACCTCAAATAGTGTTTGGGAGTATGCCAAATGATGGTGGTAACTTACTTTTTACAGATGAAGAGAAAAGTGAATTTTTAAATCTTGAACCAAAAGCAGAGCTATATATGAAACCTCTTATTTCTGCAAAAGAGTATTTAAACGGCAAAACAAGATGGTGCTTATGGCTAAAAGATTGTTCTCCAAATGAATTAAAGTCAATGCCAAAAGTTTTAGAAAGAGTTGAAAATATTAAAAAACTAAGAAGTGAAAGTTCAAGAGAAGCAACAAAAAAATTAGCAAAGTTCCCAGCACTTTTTGGAGAAGATAGACAGCCTGAGAGTGATTATATTTTAATACCGCTACATAGTTCTGAAAATAGAGAATATATACCTATTGGGTTTTTTAATAAAGATGTAATTGCTAATAACTCAACGGGAGTAGTTCCGCATGCCACACTTTTTCATTTTGGCATTTTAACTTCAAAAATGCACATGGATTGGGTGCGATATGTTGCCGGAAGATTAAAAAGTGATTACAGATATTCAAATGAAATCGTTTACAACAACTTCCCTTTTCCTTCAGAAATAAGCGACAAACAAAAAGAGCAAATCGAAACAATAGCTCAAAACATCCTAACCATAAGAACCGAGTTTGAGGGCGCAAGTTTGGCAGACCTATACAACCCCCTAACCATGCCGCCAAAACTCCTAAAAGCCCACGAAACGTTAGACAAAGCAGTAGATAAACTCTACTCAAAAACAGGCTTCAAAACAGACACAGAACGAGTAGCCCATCTTTTTGAACTTAACAAAAAATTGACTAGCTTGATTGTGGAAGATAAGCCGAAAAAAAGAGGTAAAAAGTGAAAAGAGATTTAGACTTAATTCGTGAGATTATGCTTGTGCTTGAAGATGAAATGGAGTATGGCAAAAATTTTACGAGTGATAAACTATTTGAAATAATGCAAAATAAAACATTATCTTTAGCAAAACTAACTTATCACATTGGATTATTAGTAGAAGGAAATTTTATTAGAGCAAAAGAGCTTAAAACATATAGTGATGGAAGTATTTTCACTATTAATACTATCACTTCTGAGGGGCAAGATTTTTTAGACACAATCAGACAAAAAGATACATGGGAAATTGTCAAAGAAAATGCAGTAAAGATAGGTGGTTTTACTCTTCCGTTGATTGTAGAACTCGGTAAAGATTATCTAAAAAAACAAATTGGTTTAATTGGTTTATAGGTAAGTGAATATGGATTTGGCAAAAAAAGCTGTTGAAATGGCGATAGAAAAGAATGAAGATGAAGCAATACAATTTTTGAAATTTGAGGAAATAAAATGAGCCAAATGATTATTTATCAAAATGAAAACGGTGATATAAAAGTAGATGTACGGTTTGAAGACAACTCTATGTGGCTATCTCAAGCACAAATTTGTGAGCTTTTTGGTAAGGCAAAAGCAACTATCAGCGAACATATCAAAAATATTTTTGATGAATGTGAGTTAAGTTCAGATTCAACTGTTCGGAAATTCCGAACAGTTCAAGTCGAAGGAAATAGAGAAGTTTCAAGAGATGTTGAATACTACAATCTTGATATGATTATCGCTGTTGGGTTTCGTGTTAAATCTGCTCAAGGTACAAAGTTTAGGATTTGGGCAACGGGGAAATTAAATGAGTACATTACGAAAGGTTTTGTGCTTAATGATGAGAGATTTAAAAGTGGTTCAGATATGAACTATTTTGATGAACTCCAAAAACGACTAAGAGAAATACGATTATCTGAAAGGTTTTTTTATCAAAAAATCAAAGATATTTATATGACAAGCATAGACTACAATTCAAAAGATGAAAAAACGATAGAGTTTTTTAAAATCATCCAAAACAAACTTCTTTGGGCAGTATCCGAGCAAACGGCAGCAGAACTTGTACACAATAGAATTGATATGAGTTTGCCACTTCTTGGAATGCAATCATTTGATAAAGAAAGCAAAAACATCACAAAAAAAGATGTCAGCATTGCTAAAAATTATTTAAATGAAGAAGAGATAAAACTACTTGGGCTTTTGGTGGAGCAATATTTGGCATTTGCAGAAACGATGGCAATGCAACAAAAGACTATGACCATGAAAGAGTGGTGCGAAAGGCTTGATATTATCATCTCGCTAAATGGTAGAGAGCTACTTACTCATGCAGGGAAAATCAGCCATCAAATTGCTCTTGAAAAATCAAATCAAGAATATGAAAAATATAAAATAGCTGAAAAACAAAATCAAAGAGTAGAAAGTCTTAAAGAGCTTGAAGATGATATAAAGAGGCTCAGATGAGTGCTTTAAGAGCTACATGCTTCCTAAGCATAGAAGGAAAAGCAGCAAATTTGCTATATACTACATTATCAAAGGGCATCCGTTTAATGATGGCAGCAAGCGACCCGAAACAAAAAGATACCGTGATAAATTTAATAGTCAATATTTTAGCAGAGGAGAAAAGATGAAAAAAGTAAAGTTACTGTTTGGCGTACATATGCATCAGCCTGTTGAGAATTTCGGTGATGCAGTAGATGAAGCGATAGAGTTGTGTTATGGTCCGTTTTTTGAGACGATGAGAAAATACAGTGAGTTTAAGTTTGCAGTGCACTCTAGCGGATGGCTCTTAAATGAGATAAAAACAAAGCATCCAAAAATATTTAAAGATATAGAGTATCTAACAAAAAAAGGCTCTATTGAGTGGGTTGGAGCGGGATATTATGAACCGATTTTAAGCGCAATTTCTTCAAGAGACAGAAGAGCACAAGTACATAAGCTTAGTTCATATTTGAAAAAAAATTTAAAATCTACTCCTAAAGGTGCTTGGCTTACAGAGAGAGTATGGGAATCCTCAATAATTCCGGATTTAACGGCATGCGGCTTAGAGTATGTGGTAGTGGATGATTATCACTTTTTAAGCAGCGGTTTTGAGGGTGAAGAGATGGATGGATATTATGAGAGCGAGGAGGGCGGAGAAAAAATAGCACTCTTTCCTATCTCTGCATCACTTAGATATGCTCTTCCGTTTTTTAGCATAGAACGCTCTATTGAGGCGATTGTAAATCATGCCAAGAGTGACGAGAGTGCTGCAATCATATTTGACGACATGGAGAAGTTTGGACTTTGGCCGAAAACACATGAGTGGGTATATGAAAAAAAGTGGCTTGAGAGATTTTTAGAGGCTGTTTTAAAAGATGAGAGAATCGAGACGATGCACTATAAAGAGTACCTCAAAACACACCGTTCAAAAGGTTTGGCATATCTAAACAATACATCATACTTTGAGATGGGCGAATGGAGCTTAAAGAGTCATCAAAATCTTGCACTTGAGTCGCTAAAAAAAAGTGTTGGAGATGACTATTTTAAAAACGGAGGAGTCGCACTTATTAAAGGCGGTATTTGGAAAAACTTTTTTATCAAATATCATGAGAGCAACCATATCCATAAAAGAATGACGGAACATTCGCTTTTTCAAGATAGACTTAAAAAAGATGCTATAGAGAGTCTTTATAAACTTCAAACAAATGATGTTCTTTGGCACGGCGTCTTTGGAGGTTTGTATCTTCCAAATCTGCGAGATAACGCATACAAATATCTTTTGGAGATAGAAGCTTCTCTTGCTAAAAAGAAGCCTGCTATAACATTTTTTGATATAGATAGAGACGGATATGAGGAGCTAAAGGTTTTAACTAAAGAGTTGAGTATTCTCTTCTCGTCTAAATACGGTGGGCAGCTTATAGAGTTTGGCTCGCTAGAGAAGCTCTTTAACTGGCAAAATACGCTTATGCGTCGCCATGAAGCTTACCATGAGAAGATTTTGCATCCGACTCCAAAAATCCATAAAGCAAGCAGTGATGAAGATGGGATAGCAACCATACACAACGATGAGGTTGTAGTCGATGAGAGTCTAAAAGATGAACTGATTTATGACTGGCATCCAAAATACTCTCTTATAGACCATCTCTGTTACGATGCCTACACTTTGGAGAGCTTTAAAAAAGCAAATTTTAAAGAGGTCGGCGATTTTGCAAATCAGCCTTTTGAATTTAATGAAGCGAAGATGGAGTTTAAGAGAGAGGGCGGAGTATACCTTGAGCAAAAATATAGGACTTCTCTTAGCAAAAAGTATAGTTTTGAAGAGGTGAAACTGGGAGTAACTCTTGGTATTGAGAGCGATTTTAGCGATAAATTGTACTATGCGATGGAGTTTAATCTTCACTTTGCACATCCGCATAAAGTTCTTATAAATGGAGAGAATGTAGGAGACGGAATTGTTTTAACACATGTAGAGAGTATAGTTTTAGAAGATGACTTTACGCAAAAAGCTTTAAAAATCACTATGAGCAAAAAAACTACTCTCTATGCCTATATACTAAATACCGTTTCACAAAATGAGAGCGGTTTTGAACTTGTAGCACAACAGATTTCTCTTCTCTTCTCTCTAGAGTTTTCAAAATCACTAGATTTAAATTTATCACTTGAGGTTTGTAATGTCTGAAATAAGAAGAGATCGCATTCATAACGAGTATGTCCTAATCGCTCCGGAGAGACTTCGCAGACCGGATTTGCATGCCAAAATCCAAAGGCCAAAGGGTTTAAAGTCGAAATGCCCGTTTTGTGAGGGCAATGAGTCTCTTACGCCAAAAGAGCTATATGCGATAAGAGATAATGAGCCAAATAAAACAGGCTGGAAAACAAGAATAATTCCAAATCTTTACAAAGCCGTACAGGTAGAACTGGAAGACACTTCTCTAAGAGACGGGCTTTTTGAGTATATTCCAGGAGTGGGCGCACATGAGATTCTTATAGACTCTCCATGTCATGACTGTGATATACAAAACCTTGAGATAAGTGCTATTGAGAATTGGCTAAGAAGTATGATTATAAGGATTGAAGATCTTAAAAAAGATAGAAGGCTTATATATCTTAGCATTTTTAAAAATCATGGCGCAAGTGCCGGATCTACACAAGACCATCCGCATACGCAGATAATCGCATTGCCCATAACTCCGCAGAGCGAGCAAAATTTTTTAGAGCAAAATATGCGATACTACCGCCGTCATGGCAGAGGAAAGATTGAAGATATTGTTTATAATGAGATAGAGGCTAAAAAAAGAATAATCCATAATGAGGGAAATTTTGTGGCTTTTTGTCCATTTGCGAGTGCCTATCCGTTTGAGATTATGATTGCGCCTAAAAAAAATATTACAAGTCTCCAAATGTGTTCCAGAGATGATATTTCAATACTCAGCGAATGCATAAAGGTCGTCTTTAGAAAATTACACATGCAGTTGGGCAATTTTGAGTACAATATGTACTTTGCTCTTCCGCCGATAAATTCAAATTTTGAAAATGAGAGTTATATCCCGTATCTCGAGAAAAACTATCGCTTTATAGTTAGAATAATTCCTAAAATATACAGTTTAGGAGGATTTGAGATGTCTACCAATATGGCAATAAATCCTGTATCCCCTGAAGAGTGTGCAGTGTTACTTAACTCAAAGGATTAAAAATGAGAGTGCTTTTTTGTGCAAGTGAAATATTTGGACATGCAAAAAGCGGCGGATTAGCGGATGTAGGATACTCTCTTCCGCAAGCCTTAATCGAACATGCCCAGATGATAAGCGTCATGCCTTTTTACGCTTTCATGGATAAAACTTTATATCAAAAATCAGATATAAAGTTCAGTGTCAATCTAGGCGGTATCGAATATAAGATAGCCATATACGAATCAACTGCCGATAACATAAAAACCTATTTTATATACTCTTCAATTTTAAGCTATACAGAGCACATGTACGGTGATAAAAGCGGGGAATACGCTAATAACGATATCCGTTTTGGCATTTTTTGTGCGGCGATTATAGAGCTTGCGCTTATTTTAAAAGTAGATATTATTCATGCTAACGATTGGCATACCGCACTTGTGCCTCTTTTTGTAAAAAGGGCAAATTTAGCCATAAAAACAATCTTTACCATTCACAATTTGGCATATCAAGGAGTTTTTGAGAAAAATTCACTCGGCAGATTAGGCATACAAGAGAGCTATTTTCATATGGATACTTTGGAATTTTACGGGAAGATAAACTTTTTAAAAGCCGGTATTATATTTAGCGATGCTATAACTACGGTTAGTCCTACATATGCCAAAGAGATAGTAACCGAAGAGTTCGGCTGCGGTTTAGAGGGACTTTTATATGCTCACAGGGATAAGCTGTTTGGTATTTTAAACGGTATAGACAACACTATCTTTAATCCAGAGACCGATAGTGCTCTTTGGCACAATTACACAGCCCAAACACTTCAAAAAAAGTATGAGAATAAAAAACTGCTTCTAAGGGAGGTTGGTTTAAAAGATGATAAGAAACCGCTGTTTATCATGATTAGCCGTCTTGTGCATCAAAAAGGGTTTGATCTTCTCATAGAATCACTCACTGCTTTTTTAAAAGAAGATGTAAACTTTTTGCTTCTTGCAAATGGATCAGATATTTATGAAAAAGCACTTGAGCCTTTTGTTGCAGAGTATAAAAATTTCAAACTGCTATCAGGCTATGATGAAGCATTCTCACACAGGATATATGCTGCAGGTGATTTTTTACTTATGCCCTCACTCTTTGAACCTTGTGGATTAAATCAGATGATAGCGGCAAGATATGGAACGATTCCATTGGTACACAGTGTAGGCGGCTTGTCAGACAGCGTTCATGAGAAGAAAAAAACATGCATAAGAGGTGTTGTTTTTTCTAAACCGACTAAAAAAGCACTTCTTTTAGCTATAAAAAGAGCATTAAAGCTAAGAGAAGAGAAGAAAAAATTTAATGAAATCATATCTTTTAATATGAATTGTGATTTCTCTTTTAAAAAGAGTGCTCTTGCATATTATGAACTCTACAAAAAGGTACTCTCTTGAATTTGGCAATCGATGCGGGCGGAACAAATCTAAGAGCAGAGATTTGGAATGATCATACATGTATCGCAAAAAAGGAGGCAAAAAGCTTTGAAACAGGGCTTTATGCTTGGATTGAAACACTTTTGGGCGAGTTTAAAGATGTGAGAAATGTCGGAATCTCTTTTGCAGGGCAAGTCCAAAACGGCATAATCGTCTCTGCGCCAAATATTTTGATAGATGAGCATGATATAAAAAAAGCTGTAGAAGCAAAATATGGAGTTACTCTTAATATAGATAATGATCTCAACTGTGCGGTTTTAGCCGAAGCAAAAGAGTTTGGAGCTCAAAATATCTGTGCACTCTATGTTGGAACAGGGATTGGTCTTGGAGCGATTGAGAGAGGAGTGCTAATCCGCGGTTTTAAAAATGTGGCAACCGAGATAGGGCATATTCCTTACAAAAAAGCTCCTTTTTTATGCGGATGCGGACGAAATAATTGTTTAGAACTT
>MICC01000034.1:3622-3830 GCA_001829715.1 Sulfurimonas sp. RIFOXYB12_FULL_35_9 | reverse complement strand
AGTGCCGTAGGAACGACTCTGACGCTATTTAATCCGCAAGTTTTGGTTTTAGGTGGAGGCATCATAGATGCAAACCCGTATCTAGAAAACCTCATACTAGAAAATATTAAAAATTACACGCTCTCAAATAGCCTTGAGAACGTAACTATCTGCAAAAGCAAAATTAAAAATGCCCCGATAAAAGGCGCACTTTTACTAAAGGATTATA
>MICC01000034.1:0-3595 GCA_001829715.1 Sulfurimonas sp. RIFOXYB12_FULL_35_9 | reverse complement strand
TTTGTAGCTTCCGAAGTTGCACCTTTTGCAAAAACCGGAGGTCTGGCCGATGTTGCCGGAGCGCTTCCAAAAGCACTAAGCGAGATGGGACACAATGTCGTAGTCGTAATGCCGAGGTATTATGCGATAGACAAATCAAAACTGGCTCACATAGAGGGATCTTTATGTGTCTCTATGGGCTTTATGGGCGAACTTTGGGCTGGAGTTTACAGCTCAAAACTTCCAAATAGCGATGTTTTGATTTACTTTATAGACCATGAAGAGTATTTTGGAAGAGGCGGTTTATACGACCATTTCGGCGAAGCCTACATGGATAACGATAACCGCTTTATATTTTTCTCAAAATCTATTTTTGAGCTATGCAAAATGATAGGTTTTAAGCCCGATGTCATACATGCAAATGACTGGCATACTGCAGCCGTACCACTTTTGGCACAAACTAGATTTGGGCAAGATTTCAGCGATACTGCAACTGTTTTAACACTTCATAACCTAGAGCATCAAGGCATTATTTTTAAAGGTGCAATGGATATTTTGGAATCAGGCTGGGAGCATTTTCGTCCTGAAGCGTATGAGAGTGTAGGACATGTAAATATGTTAAAAGGCGGTATAGCTTACGCCGATGCTGTAACGACGGTCTCTAGAAGATATGCGCAAGAGATAAAAACAAGCGAGTTTGGATTTGGACTTGAGAGCCACATAAGAGCTCATGCGTATAAGCTATTTGGGATTTTAAACGGAGTTGATTATAGCGAATGGAGTCCGCAAAAAGATGACAAAATAACCTCAAAATATAGTTCTAAAGATATGAAAGGGAAACTTCTTTGCAAAAGGGATATCCAAAAGTATTTTAACCTTGAACAAAGAGACGATGTCGCGCTCATCGGCTTTGTGGGCAGATTTGCAAAACAAAAAGGGATAGAACTTGTGGCTGAGGCTATAGAGGGTCTTCTAGCACAAAATCTTCAGATAGTTATGCTTGGGGCAGGCGAAAAGTGGGCTGAGGGATTTTTCAGTCATATAGCCGCTCGCTATGGAGGCAAATTTGCACTGCATGTAGGCTATAGCGATGATTTGGCACATAAGATAGAAGCCGGAAGCGATATGTTTTTAATGCCATCTCTCTTTGAGCCTTGCGGACTTAACCAAATCTACTCACTTGCATACGGCACACTACCGATAGTGAGAAAAACGGGCGGACTTGACGATACGATAGAAAATTTTGATGAAGCCTCAAACAGAGGGTGCGGATTTAAATTTGAATCTGCTTCCGCCCATGCACTCTATCATACCGTAATGTGGGGAGTCCAAACCTACTACAATAACCCAAAAGCATTTAAAGAGATGCAAAAAAGGGCTATGGGTATGCACTTTGGATGGGATGATGCCGCACAATCGTATGACGACGTTTACAGATATGCGATATACAAAAAGAGAGTTTCTAAACTCCAATAAGGAAAATCAAATGAGTGTTTTTTATGATGTGAGCAAATTTAGCGAATTTGATATTTATCTCTTTAGAGAAGGAAAGCATACAAAGCTTTATAACCATTTTGGCGCACATCTGATGCATAGAGAGGGTGTTCTTGGTGTCTATTTTGCACTTTGGGCTCCAAATGCAGTCGGTGTCTCAGTGAGAGGCGATTTTAACGACTACGATATAAATTCGCACCATCTAAAAAAAAGAGATGACGAATCAGGTATTTGGGAGGGGTTTATTGAGGGCGTAGATATTGAAACCACTTACAAATACCATATTTATACAAATGAGCATAATGCAAATGCCGACAAAGCCGATCCTTTTGCATTTTATGCCGAAGTTGCTCCTGCTTCTGCATCAAAGGTCTGGTCTCTAAATAACTACAAGTGGCAAGACAAAGAGTGGATGCATGGGCGAAAGAAACATAACTCACATACATCACCCATATCTATATACGAAGTTCATTTAGGCTCTTGGAAGAGAAAAATAGAAGAAGATAATAGATTTTTAACCTATACCGAGTCTGCACATGAGCTATCAAAATATTTGGTCGAGATGAATTTTACGCATATAGAGCTGCTTCCTATAACAGAATATCCATTTGAAGGTTCATGGGGGTATCAAGTATGCGGATATTTTGCTCCCACAGCCAGATACGGAAATCCTGACGAGTTTATGGAGTTTGTAGATATTATGCATAAAGCCGGCATCGGCGTTATTTTGGATTGGGTACCGTCTCATTTTGTGATGGACGGGCATGGGCTTATGAACTTTGACGGAAGTTGTCTTTATGAGCATAAAGACCCAAGGCAGGGTTATCATCCGGAGTGGGGAAGTGCCATCTTCAACTACGACAGAGATGAAGTAAGATCATTTCTTATAAGTTCGGCAATGTTTTGGCTGGAGAAGTATCATCTTGACGGTATTCGCGTTGATGCGGTATCTTCAATGCTATATCTTAACTATGCAAGAGAAGAGGGCGAGTGGATTCCAAACAAATTTGGCGGAAACGAAAATCTGGGAGCTATAAAATTTTTAAAAGATTTAAACACTTCCGTCTATGGCGTATTTGATGATATTATGATGTTTGCTGAGGAATCGACTGCATATCCGATGGTGAGTGCTCCCGTAGATGTCGGCGGTCTTGGATTTGGGTTTAAGTGGAATATGGGCTGGATGCACGACACTCTAAAATATATGAAGAACAATCCTGTCGTACGCAAACATCATCATCATGAGCTAACATTTAGTTTTGTCTACATGTATCATGAGAACTACATGCTTCCGCTTAGCCATGATGAAGTTGTCCATATGAAAGGCTCGCTTATCAATAAAATGGCAGGAGACTATAATCAAAAATTTGCAAATTTAAGAGCTTTGTACAGCTTTATGACAGCTCACCCTGGTAAAAAGCTTCTCTTTATGGGAGGCGAGATAGCGCAATTTTCAGAGTGGAATTATAAACAGAGCCTTGATTGGAATGTATTAGAATATCCAAATCATGCGGGCATACAAAAGATGGTTAAAGAGCTAAATAGGCTATATAAAGAAGAGCCAGCTCTTCATAGATTTGACACCGATATTCACGGTTTTGAGTGGATTGATGAGATGGACTATGAGGCAAACGTTATAACTTTCATCCGAAAAGGTGACTCTAAAGATGAACCAATCGTAGTTATCTGCAACTTCTCGGATCACCTAAGAGAAAACTACCCCATCGGTGTTCCAAAAAGAGGAATATACCAAGAGATTTTCAATTCTCAATCCAAAGAGTTTGAAGGGTGGGGCGCAACAAACCCTGAGCCTATAAAAACTACGGCAAAAGAGCAACATGGAAGAAAAAACAGACTACTTGTTACACTTCCTGCTCTGGGAGTTATTTTTTTAAAGAGGGTTTAAATATATTATTTTTATCTTTGATTATAAGTTAATTACATTTATTAAGAAAAAAGTGTGTATATTGTCTACTGAATTTCTTACGCAGTGTAAATTTCGAATCAGCTTTATGATTTAATTAGAGATTCTTATAAAATACCATATATATGATTTGCAATTTTAATGCAAATCCAAAAGATTTACAAATATGAACATAAAACTCAAAATATTTTTTAGTGC
>MICC01000033.1:21739-34272 GCA_001829715.1 Sulfurimonas sp. RIFOXYB12_FULL_35_9 | reverse complement strand
ATGTATCAGGAAAAGTAGAACAGTTTTACGAAGCACTCTTAGGTCGCTCTTCGGATGAAGTTGGAAAAGTTTACTGGGTTGATGCCATAAATGCAGGTATGACGTTTGAGCAGGCAGTTGAAGGTTTTATAGACTCTGTTGAGCTTAGTGGGATTTATCAAAGTAAAGAAGACTGGAATTTTTCATTATAAAAAAGCCTATAGCATACTTGACTTTAAGTATGCTATTGTGTTTTATAGTTATTTATCTTTAGAAATTGCGTCAAGAACACCGTTTATAAATTTTGGAGACTGTTCTGTTCCAAATGCTTTTGTGATTTCAACAGCTTCGTTTATAACTACCGCAGAGTCAAGTTCGCCAAAAAGTATCTCGTATGTTGCAAGTCTAAGAGTTGCTCTCTCGATGGCTCCTAGTCTCTCAAAATCCCACTCTTTTAAATGTTTAATTATCGCCTCATCAACAGGCGCAATATTTTTCATAACACCCTCATAAAGCGTGAGTGCAAAATCTTTTTGCTTATTGCGAATTTTCTTCTCTTCTAGTATCTCATCCGTATGTTGTGCAATATTTCCATTTCCCAAATCAAATGCGTAGAGCAGACTTACAACTGCCATTCTTGCTTGTTGTCGAGTCGCCATTACATGTTCTCGTAAAGATCTAAAAGTTCG
The DNA here is from genome assembly GCA_001829715.1 of Sulfurimonas sp. RIFOXYB12_FULL_35_9. Taxonomy (GTDB): domain Bacteria; phylum Campylobacterota; class Campylobacteria; order Campylobacterales; family Sulfurimonadaceae; genus Sulfurimonas. The sequence continues at coordinate 33,604 of MICC01000033.1, read as the reverse complement.
ATAACGACAGTCATCGCTTCAAAACCTTTGTTGCCAGCTTTTGTTCCGGCTCTCTCTATTGCTTGCTCAATTGTGTCTGTAGTCAAAAGTCCAAAAGAGACGGGTTTTTTATGTTTTAAACTCACTGTTGCAATCCCTTTTGTAGCCTCAGCCGAAACATAGTCAAAGTGAGGAGTAGAGCCTCTTATAACCGCACCCAAAGCACATACTGCATCATATTTACCGCTACTTAAAATCTGGTCTATCACCATCGGAAGCTCAAATGCGCCTGGTGCCAAAACATGAGTTAAATCCTCATCATTTCCACCGTGTCTTGCAAATGCATCTTTTGCACCCTCTACAAGTCTATCAACAATAAAGTGATTCCATCTCGTACTTACTATGGCAACTTTCTTGCCCTCTATTACTCTTAATTTACCTTCGATTAACTTCATTTAACTCTCCCTATATATTTTGTATTTTTTTAATTTTATTTATTAGAGCTTCTAGCTCGTCTAGTTTTATCATATTTGGACCATCGCTTAGTGCAATACTTGGGTCAAAATGAGTTTCAAAAAAGAAACCGTCTACTCCAACAGCTGCAGCCGCACTTGCCAAATACGGTACCATTGTTCTATCTCCGCCTGTTTTTCCGCCAAGCGCACCAGGTGCTTGAACCGAATGCGTTGCATCAAAGATAGTCGGCGCAAACTCTCTCATGATGACAAGCGAGCGCATATCCACTACAATGTTTCCATAACCAAAAGATGAACCTCTCTCACATAAGTAAACTCCATGCTTTTTAGAAGCCTCATAACTTACCTCATCACAACCGCGAGTTTTTAGTACCTTTGCCACAGAGTAGCGCATATCGGGTGGATTTATAAACTGCCCTTTTTTGATATTTACCTCTTTTGTAGTCTTTGCACATGCGACCAATAGGTCAGTTTGACGGCATAAAAATGCTGGGATTTGAAGCATATCAACAACCTCGGCTACGGCTGGGACTTGATGCGACTCATGTACATCTGTTACAACTTTATAGCCAAAATCATTTTTGACTTTTTCTAAAATTCTAAGCCCCTCTTCTATCCCTAAACCGCGAAAACTATCGAGTGATGTACGGTTTGCTTTATCAAAACTTGATTTAAAATAGAAATCAATAGAGTTGTCATTTTGATAAACCTCTAAAGCTTTAGCGATTTTAAAAATATTCTCTTCGCTCTCTATAACGCAAGGTCCGGCGAGTAATTTCATCTGTTTACCTTTTAAAAAATAAGAGATGATTATAGCATATTTCATAATGGTACAAAGATTAATTTTAGGAATTTAAGAACTATCTATTAAGTCTCTTAATATCTTTTTTATATTCTTAAAGTTATGATAAAACACAAAATATTACAAAGCGGAGGTGTATTATGTCAAAGAAAACTATGACTACAACGGCTGGAAATACCATAGCAGACAACCAAAACTCATTAAGTGCTGGGGCTAGAGGTCCGCTTTTAATGCAGGATTATCAGCTACTTGAAAAATTAGCTCATCAAAACAGAGAAAGAATCCCAGAGAGAGTAGTTCATGCAAAAGGGAGTGCGGCATTTGGAACGCTTAGCATTACGAATGATATATCAAAATATACCAAAGCAAAAGTGCTTCAAAAAGACACTAAAACAAAACTTTTTCTTAGATTTTCAATCGTTGCGGGGGAGAGGGGAGCAGCAGACGCTGAGAGAGATGTAAGAGGTTTTGCACTTAAATTTTATACAACAGAGGGAAATTGGGATTTAGTAGGAAACAACACTCCCGTATTTTTTGTCCGTGACCCTCAAAAGTTTCCAGACTTTATCCACACACAAAAAAGAGACCCGAGATCAAATCTAAGAAGTAACACGGCTGCATGGGATTTTTGGAGCCTCTCGCCTGAGAGTCTTCATCAAGTTACCATTTTAATGTCAGATAGAGGATTGCCAAAAGGATTTCGACATGTAAACGGTTTTGGCTCTCATACATACAGCCTTATAAATGAACAAAATGAGAGATTTTGGGTGAAATTTCACTTTAAAACAAAGCAGGGAATACAAAACTATACCAACCGAGAAGCAGAAGCGGTTGTAGCAAAAGATAGAGAGAGTTCTCAAAGAGATCTTTATGAAGCCATAGAGAGAGGCGAATACCCGAAATGGAATTTCCAGATTCAGATAATGAGTGATGACGAGGCTAAAAATTGCCCGTTTAACCCGTTTGATTTGACAAAAGTTTGGCCACATGCCAATTATCCGATTATAGAAGTAGGAGAAATGGAGCTAAATAAAAACCCTGATAACTACTTTATGCAGGTAGAACAGTCCTCTTTTAGCCCCTCAAATGTAGTACCGGGCATCAGCTGGTCGCCTGATAAGATGCTTCAAGCCAGAATCTTTTCTTATGCCGATGCTCACAGATACAGAGTCGGAACGCACTATGAAATGCTACCCGTAAACAGACCTATTGTAGAGGTAAACACTTACCACATGGACGGCTCTATGAACTTTAGCGAACCTAGTGCATCAAAAGCATACTATGAACCTAACAGTTTTGATGGAGCAGTAGAAAATAGAGACTTTTTAGAGCCGCCCTTCCCTGTTGATGGTGATGGCGATAGATATAACCACCGTGAGGGCAATGATGATTTTTCACAGCCTAGAGCACTTTTTACTCTTATGAACACTTCTCAAAAAGAGCAGCTCTTTAGCAATATAGCCGATGCTATGGATGGTGTACCACAAAATATAAGAGATAGACAAATAGCGCTGTTTGAAAAAGCTCATCCTGACTATGCGGCAGGCGTAAAAAAAGCTCTGCAAAAATAGATGCCAACACTTAGCCAAGAGGAAGAGAGACGCTACGAGGAGCTTCAGCTTATGGCACTAGAGTTTGCAAGAGAGGGTGAGAGTACCATTTTGCAAAGCATGATAGAAGCCGGACTAAGTCCAAATACTACAGATAACAGAGGAAATTCACTTCTTATGTTATCTGCCTACAACGCAAATACTTCTACATGTAAGATGCTACTTGAACTTGGAGCAAATCCAAATAGCTCAAATGACCATGGACATAGCATACTTGCAGGAGCCGCTTTTAAAGGGTACTTAGATATCTGCAAACTTCTTGTTGAACATGGAGCCAAAATAGATAAAAAAGCAACTAAAAATCCTATTGCTTTTGCCGCTATTTTTGGAAGAGAAGAGGTAGTTAAGTATCTTCAAAGTGTAGATAAGAGTACAAATAAAAGAACTTTTTTAGATAACTTAATGCTAAAAACCGCCTCTTTTTTATCACAATTTAGAAAAAAATCTACTTCTGCCTAGCTACAATTATACCTGCCGTTACGATTAATATAATTCCACATGTAGTTATAAAAGTTGGCAGAGAATCACCCAGAAAAACTCCTACTAAAATTGCAAAAACAATATTTGAGTAACTTACAGCCCCTACTATCCCGGCTTTTGTCTCACCGTATGCTTTTGTCATGTAGTATTGAGAGAGCGTTCCTAAAACTCCAAGCCCAATGACATAAAACCATACAACTCCGCTAGGCATCACAAACTCACCCATCATAAAATCCAACTCTTGCATGTAAAAATATTTTGAGAGAATAAAAAGCAACAGCGGACCGAGTGTTCCTACAAGCGTAAAGGAGAGAACTATCACTTTTGTATCGTAATAATTTCTAAGTTCTCGCACAGAGGTATAAGCAAGTGCTGCACCGATACCGCTAAAAATGCCTAGCCAATCATATTTGCTAAAGCCGACTCCGCTGGGCTGGGCTATAAGAATAATGCCGCCAAAACCTATAAAGATAGCAACCCAAGAGCTTAAAGATAGCTTTTCATTTAAAAAAAACCATGCAAAAATTGCCGTAAATATAGGTGCCGTTTTTGAGTATGTAACAGCATCTCCAAGTGGAATATGAGCAATATTGTAAAAATATGCAAGAAGAGAGATAAACCCCATGAAACCGCGGAAAAATAGTAAAAAAGGTCTGCCTCCTACGCTTTTTATCTGCGTTTTGTAAACCGTATATCCTATTAGAACAACACCAAATAAATTTCTAAAAAAAACAACCTCAAGCGAACTCATGTGCTCTGAAGCGAGCTTTGCAAATGCACCCATTATCGCAAATAAAAAGGATGCATAAAGCATATATTTGACACCGTTACTTAACTCTTTTATTTGTTTCATTAATGAAAGTATACTTAAAATAAAATTGGATACAATAGTCGGTAGAAGCAAAGGGTATGTTATGTCATTTCGCATCATAATTTTTTTATCATACATTGTTTTTGTAAGTGTTGCCGTCGCAGATAGTGATGAGGCTAATCAAACATTCCAGCAATATATAGATGAAAAACAAGAAAAAATCTCAAAAGAGGTAGTTGAGCTATTTGATAATATAGATAAAAAACTGGCATACTGGATTTACACTACAGACTCAAATGAGATCTCTCAAAGCCAGACAAAATCTTCCATCGACGAATTTTTCAAAGGTGAAAAATATATCAAAGAGAGCAATAAAAGCTATATTCAAATCCGTCTAAAAACGCTTCTGCAATCCCAAGAACTCTCATCTTTGAATGCTCGCATAAAAGCTCAAATACCACTTGAAAGAACCAAAAACAGTTTTCAAATTTTTTTTAATGATATAGGGCAAGAACCTATGGATAACGCTATTTCAGAGCTTGAAAACAAAAAATCCGCACAAATCGGAGTAAACTACTTTGCACCGGATTTAAAAGAGATAAAATCCAAATATTCTATCGGTCTGCGAGGTCTATCAACATATGTGAGTGCACGATACAGTAAAGAGTTTGAGCTGCAGAAGTGGATTATAGAACCAACTCAAGAGTTTGAATATTCCACAAAATATGACTTTAGCGAAGAAACAAATATATATTTTGACAGACCTTTTGATGAGCACTCTCTCTTTAGGACAACACTTCATCGAAAAACACAAGCCGGCATAGACGGTTTTGATTATGCGCTTACATTCTCTTACTATCAAGCGCTATCAAAAAAGAAAGGGTTTGGAGTCGCACAACGATTTTGGGGCAATTCTAAGTACAGCTGCGACGAAGAGCCTAATGAGTTTTCCGGCATAAGCAACTATACAACGCAATTTTCATGGCGTCAAAATATTTTTCGCAAATGGGTTGCATATGAAATCCAGCCAATCGTAAGTTTTCATAGACAGTATAATTATGAGGCGAACTATATGCTACGATTTTATCTCGATTTTTATTTCGGCAATATTGATTAAAAAAAAGGCTTAAAAAAAGTGAAAATAAGATATATCATAGTATGGATTTTAATGGTAAATTCGCTTTTTGCACAGGAGTTTTCTACTCGTTATGATGTAAATGTGACACTGTTTGAGAATGTAGGCTATGCGGACGTTACATTTAAAGAAGACGGCAAAAACTATGAGATAAAACTTACCGCAAACACAATCGGTGCAGCGGCAACTCTGCTTAGCAATAGAGTTGAGACATTTATTAGTAAAGGCAAGATTATTAATAAAAGATATGTCCCTGATGTTTTTACTAAAATAAAGGAGACGACAAGAAAATCAAGAACTCAAACTTACTATTTTGACCACAATAAAAGAGAGATCAAACTCATAGAAGAGAAGACAAAACTGGTAAGCAGATCTTCATTTGATCCTTCAACTTTCAATATAACTTACAAAGATTTCAAAGAGAGTTCAAGAGAGGAGAAAATGGAAGATGAATATGTAGAAAATGACTCCTTGAGTGCTTATCTCAATGCAGCTGCAAACTGTAATGCCAAAGAGAAATATTATGAGCTATTTGCAGTAGGAGCGCACAACGACGAAAACAATGTTTCACTTTTATATATCGATGGAAGTGAGAAAGAGGCAGCAAAAGTAAACTTTTTAGCTCCGATTAACCATTTGTACAACTTACATGTAGAGCCGTTTGACAAAAGTGAAAGCATCGTTGATGTACAAGTCTCTCTCGATGAGGACGGACTTTTAAAAGAGGCATTTATGGGTGAGATTTTTTGGATTGGAAAGATTAGGGCAAAGAGGGTTTATCATAAAATAACTCATAAATAAAAAATTATATCTATTTATTAGCTTCTATTTCTTATAATTATACGATTCATAAAGGAGTGTTATGGGAAATATAATATTATTGGCGATTTTAGGTGTGGTTTTTTACTGGATATTTAAGAGCTATGCAAAATACACGGATTACTCAAAAGAGGCATTTAAAAATTTTTCTGTATCTAAAGAGTCGATTCAAAACAGTGATTTAGGTCTTTTTGTTGCCCTTGTGGCAAAGGTTGCTAAAGCCGATGGAAAAGTGGATGCTCTTGAAGCTGAACTTGTAGGCATAATGTTTGATGATATTTCTGCACTCTTCCCAGAGCCGCATAGAACAAAAGATATCCTCAAAGAGATTTTTAATGAACAAAAAGATATCTCAGGCAATACACAAGACATAGCAAGAAAACTTTCCCACTCCATCAAAAGAGACAAGGCAAAACAGCACCATTTTATGGGCTTTTTAATCCAACTCTCATTTGTTGACGGTGAAGTTAGCAAAAGCGAAGAGAGCGTTTTAGCTTCCATCGCAGAAGCACTTGAATTTGACCCTAAAGTGTATCATGCCATTTTTGAGCAGTTTGAAAAGATGATGCATAACATAACTCCAAAAGCGAATATAGCCGATGCATATAAGCTTTTAGGCGTAAATGAGAGCGATGATATGGATGTGATAAAAAAGGCTTATAGAAAACTGGTTCGTGAATATCATCCCGATATCATAAAATCTCAAGGCAAAGATGATGCTTACATGCAAGAGGCAACGGCAAAAACTCAAGAGATAAATCAGGCGTACGAGATGATAAAATCTCATAGAAAGTAAGTCTGATGAGATCTGCTTTTTTTATGATTTTTATCTATACTCTCTCTTTTGCCGACGATGCAAGTTCACTGCTTTTTAACGGCAACTGCTTAACATGTCATCATGAGACAAAAACCATATCTGCACCGTCAGTTTTGGAATTTAAAGATAGGTATATAAAAGCATTTCAGACAAAAGAGGAGTTCGTCTCCTACATGTCAAAGTGGGTAAAAAATCCTCAAGAGAAAACCTCTCTCATGCATGATGCCATTAAAAAACACGGTCTTATGCCTGAACTTGGGTTTGACATGCAGACACTTATAGATATTTCAGGCTACATCTATGAAACTGATTTTAAAAAAAGAGGCGGCGGACACTGGAGCAGAGATAGTAAAAACTAATCTCTTTTGTAGTCCCTCTCCCAAAAAAAATCTATCCAGTCATCTGCCTCATTTATCCAAAAATGAGGCTCATAAATAGATGTTTTTTTATAAAAAAGAGTCGCCGATTTAAACTCTATCTCTTTATGTTCATCCTGCAAATACTTCATTACGGCACTAAGCGTGTCTCCACTGTCAGAGATATCATCAATAACCAAAACTCTCTTAACATTTTCAAATTTGCACTTACCAGATATGGTAATACTCTCTCTTTTTAAACTCTTATCATAAAGTTCAGTTCTGATACTTTGCACCTGACGGATATCTAAACCCTCAGCCATGGCATGCGAAAGCGTAAGCCCTCCCCTTGCTATCGCAACTATTGCCTCAAAATGCAAATTTTCAACTTTTTTTATCAGAGTATTTGTGTCTACTTTAAAATTTTCATAACTGTAATATTTCATGGAGTTATTATACAATTTTTAAACCTATCTATTTCATAAGAAATTGTATAATACTGGTTTTAAATCAAAATTTGCTACTACGAGGATGTCAAAATGATTAAAGCAGTTTCATCAGTTCTATTTATTGGAGTAGTTTGCGCATTTGTTGCAGGATGTAGCAAGGATGCAGGCATACAAGAAGAGAGAGCTGTCGATTTTTCTTGTAAAGTGGAGAATGTTTCCGCTCCTAAGTGGACATGTGTTCCGGAGTATGGCGACACTTACGCAGGGCTTGGCATTTCAGAAAAAAGTGCAGCTGGAATGGATCACATGAGAAGAGTCGCTCTTGCAAACGGCAGATCTGATTTGGCACAGCAGATACAAACTCAAGTTAAAGATAAGATTACGATTTACACGGGAACAACGGGAGTTGCAAAGAGTGAGACTGTCGATAAAAGCATAGAAACTATAACAAAGCAAGTTGCAAAAGTTGATTTGGCAGGCTCAAAGGCTGTGGATTTATGGACTGCTCCATCCGGTGCTATTTATATGCTGGTTAGCGTTTCTCAAAAATCTGCAAATGAGCAGATAAAAAGTAACATACGTACAAGCTTTAAAAATGACGAGGCTCTCTGGCAGCAGTTTAAAGCAAAAAATGCACTCGAAGAGCTAGAAAAAGATTTTCCTACAGAATAAAAGCGGTTGCAGGCTCTCTCTGCAACAATAAAGGAACGAATGAAAAAGATAATATTAGGTTTTAGTTTGCTGCTCGCTTTTTTTACAGGATGCGCACAAAAAGAAGTTGCAGTAATCAGTGAGCCAAAAGTTATAGAAATACAGCCGGTAGCAGAGCCTAAGACGGATGAGGATTTTATTATCCGTAAAGCGATTGTTGAGAGTGCCTTAAAGTACCTCAACAAAAATGACGGACATGACTGTTCAGGATTTGTGGATTTGGTAAACAGCCAGAGTGGTGAAGCTTTCTATAAATCTGATGAATTATATAAATATTTTGATAACACAAATCGTTCAAAAGCTATTTTTAACATTATGAAGACAGAAAATAAACTTGTAACCACTATGCTTCCAAAAGCCGGAGATTTGGTATTTTTTGAAGACACGCTTCAAAAAACAAAACGAAAATCAGGCTCTTTCAACATCACTCATGTCGGCATAGTTATACAAGTTGATGATGACGGAACGGTTCATTTTATTCATAACATTCAGGGAAAGAATAAAATAGACCAGTTAAATATGAAGTTTGCAGATTCTCAGGTTTTATCTGGAAAAAATGTAAACAGCTATCTAAAGAGATGCCCTAAAAACAGACAAAAACAAGAGTGTTTGGGCTCTTTTTTCTTTAGTGCCTACGGAGCGCCGACGCCAAATGAGTACATTGAGTTAAGTAAAAACTAAAGTTTTTTTTCCACTCCATTATTTAGCTATAATTTCATCCAACAAAACGAAGGTAACATATATGAAAAAAATCGCCATTATCGGCCGCCCAAATGTCGGCAAAAGCTCACTTTTTAACAGGCTCGTCAAAAAAAGAGATGCTATTACGTCTGACATTGCAGGAACAACAAGAGATGTAAAAAGACGACATGTAACCATCATAAACAAGCAAGCTCTTCTTTTAGACACAGGCGGACTCGATAAGGGATGTGAACTTTTTGATAAAATAAGAGAAAAATCTCTTGAAGCCGCACGTAAAGCCGATATCATTTTATATATGGTTGACGGCAAAAGCATTCCCGAAGAAGCGGACAAAAAACTCTTTTATGAACTTCAAAATCTTGGAAAAGATGTAGCGCTTGTAGTTAATAAAATTGATAATGATAAAATGAAAGACAACCTTTGGGATTTTTATGAGTTTGGAACAGATGCGATTTTTGGCATATCGGTAGCTCATAACAGAAGCGTAGTTCCTCTCCTTGACTGGATGTATGAGAAAATTCCTGATTGCGATATCATAAAAGAAGAAAATGAGGATGAAGAAGAGGATGATGTAAATATCATCGACGAGGATGAAGAAGAGTTTGAGTTTGATGATACGGAGTATGACGAAGAAGACGACGGCTTTTTCTATCCAGATGAAAGTGAAGAGGAGGAGGAGTTTGAAGATGACTCTATCTTTGCTCAAAACGACAGAATCAAAGAGTTTGACGAAAATGACGTAAACCATATAAAGATCTCAATTATCGGTCGAACAAATGTCGGTAAAAGTTCACTCTTAAACGCTCTTTTAGGCGAAGAACGCTCAGTAGTAAGCAGTGTTGCAGGAACTACAATTGACCCGATTGACGAGAGCATCGAGTACAAAGGCAAGCAGCTTACTTTTGTTGATACTGCCGGATTAAGACGCCGTGGTAAGATTGTAGGGATTGAGAAATTTGCTCTTATGAGAACAAAAGAGATGCTTGAAAACTCCAACATGGCGTTAGTCGTACTGGATGCAAGCGAGCCTCTTTTAGACCTTGATGAAAAAATTGCAGGACTGGTTGACAGCAACAGACTTGCATGTATCATCGTTTTAAATAAATGGGATATTGCAAACAGAGAAGATTACGACAAAATTATAGAAGAGGTGCGAGACAGATTTAAGTTTTTAGCATATGCACCTATCATCACATTGTCAGCAAAATCTCATAAGAGAGTCGACAAGCTTCATGATATGATTTTACAGATAAACGAAAACTACTCTCAACACATTAAAACCTCTGAACTTAATGTTGTTTTAGAAAAAGCTCTCAGACGCCATCAGCTGCCAAGTATGCGTGGGCAGGTAATCAGAATATATTATGCAACGCAGTATGAAACAAGACCGCCAAAGATAGCTATCGTTATGAACAAACCAAGAGGTCTTCACTTTACATACAGAAGATATCTGACAAATCAACTAAGAGAAGCTTTCAACTTTAGCGGAACACCTGTTCTTTTTAAAGCTAAAAAACGCGGAGAGAAGTAAAAAAAGGGAGAAAATCCCTTTTTTTAAAACGGTTTTATAATAACCATTGCGACTATTATAAGAAGTAAAATCGTCGGAACTTCGTTGTAGGCTCTAAAAAATTTCCCACTCTTCTTGCACTCATCTATTAAGAGTTTTTCCCTAAAATACCCAAGTGAAAAAAAGTAAGCCATCAGCAAAATAACAAAAAATATCTTTGCATGTAGCCAACCGCCCGTTGATAAAATATTTACGCCGTAGTGTTCTGTAGATAAAAATATCATAGCCACACCGCTGAGTATAGTTGCCCACATAGCAGGAAGACCTATATATTTATAAATCTTCATCTCCATGATTTTTACAACTTCTACAAAACCCTCATTATCGGCATTTTCTGCATGATAGACAAAGAGTCTAGGCATGTAAAAAAGTGCCGCAAACCACGAGACCAAAGAGATTATGTGAAACCACAAAACCCAACTATACATATTAATCTTCTACTACTTCTATCTCTTTTATAGAAGTAGTATGATGGGATATAACTTTATCATGTAAGCGACGAAGAGCCTTTGTTGCTCTGTCAATCGCCAAATCTATTGCCGTATCCAAGTCATCATCCTCTTGATTTATAACAACCGGCTGTGCATGAGCTATATGTATATCAAACTCTACTAAAACACCTTTTTTTTCTGTTCTTAAATTCACATTTACAGTAGTAATATCTAATGAATATTTTTTAAAACTCTCAATCGCTGCCTCAATATGAGCTCTCGTATTTGCGTGAAGTGTTATGTCTTTTGAGTGAACTTGTACGTTCATAATAAATCCTTTATTTTTATTTTTTTATAACGATGTCGCCATCTATATACCCATAAATCATACCGAAATAAAGCTAAAATCAGTATAATGCCGTAAATAAAATTTAGAAATTTTTGGAGTTATAGAGATGAGAGTTTTAACAGGTATTCAGCCATCGGGAGATCTTCATATCGGGAACTACTTTGGCTCAATCAAGCAGATGGTAGAGGCTCAAGAGCAGAGTCAAACATTTGCTTTTATCGCAAATTATCATGCCATGACAAGTGTAAGCGAGGGTAAAAAACTCGCAGATCTTACCATGCAGTGTGCAACAGACTTTTTGGCACTTGGAATTGACCCAAACAGATCCGTTTTTTGGGTTCAGTCAGATGTAAAAGAGGTGCTTGAAC
>MICC01000033.1:2781-21688 GCA_001829715.1 Sulfurimonas sp. RIFOXYB12_FULL_35_9 | reverse complement strand
ATAGCTACAAAGACAAAACTGCAAAAGGATTTGCCACAAACCATTCACTCTTCTCATATCCTGTTTTAATGGCGGCGGACATCTTGCTATTTGGCGCAGAGGTTGTTCCCGTGGGAAAAGATCAGATTCAGCATGTCGAGATTGCAAGAGATATTGCCATAAAGTTCAACAATCAATACGGAGATATTTTAACTATTCCGGAGTTTAGAGTTCAAGAAGAAGTTGCAACCGTTCCGGGAATTGACGGACAGAAAATGTCAAAAAGCTACGGGAATATAGTAAATATCTTCGGTGAAGAGAAATCTCAACTAAAAACCATCAAGAAGATAGTTACCGAAAATGTAGCGATGGAAGAGCCAAAAGAGTTTGAGACATGCAATGTTTACAATATGGCAAAACTCTTTTTAGAGGGTGATAATCTCTTAGCACTTCAAGAGAGATACAAAAGTGGCGGAGAAGGACACGGTCACTTTAAAGTCTACCTTGCGGAAGTAATGTGGGAGTATTTTAAAGATTTTAGACAAAAAAGAGAGTATTTTGAAGCGCATCAAGATGAAGTAAGAGAGATCTTACAAGCGGGTGCCGCAAAAGCAAGAGAAGCCGCACTCCCTACCATAGAGAAAATAAGAAGCGTTACTGGGATAAAGTACTAGCTTACTATAGTGAGGCTCTTATCTGTATTTTACCTAGACAAAAATAAAAAAAAGCTTTTTCAAATTTTGATATTGCAGCCTGCATAAGGGTTTAAAAGAGGTAAAACAAAATTTTTTAACCTCTTTTTTTTAGATAATTTTTTTATTTATTATAATTGAGCCAGTTCATCAAAAGTCTTTTTAATTATTTCATAAATACTATTTTCTTCATCCCGTATTGGATTTTCAATTTTAAACATATAATGTCCATTTGTACATATTACATCTGAATCTGAATCTCTAATACCATATTGAACATCATATTGCAAAAACCTCTTTTTTAAAGTATTTTGAAAATCTTCAATACAAACTTTTTTCTCATTACAACATCTTGAATCTATTGCTATATATAATGTTCTCATTTTAATCCTTTTTATTTTAAAAATTTACAGTCCAATCACCTTGGTCTGTTTTAACATCAATTTTTAATACTTTGCAATCCCAATTTAGTGGTACTCCTAGTTGTTTTCCAAAAGTAAGCTTGCTTGGTACTATTTGCATAATGGTTCTATATTTACAATTACCCTTATTAACAATAACATCATTGATTTTTAATTTATCAACAACAGAGGTAATTATAATTTCCGGAAAATAAGAATGGAAAAGTGAATCATATTGTTGTCGAATTTCAATTTTTATCGGAGATTCACCAGAGGCATCACTAGCACAACCGTTAAAATTTAAAGTTGATAAAATTGCCAATATTCCTAAACTAACTTTTTTCATTAAAATCCTTTTCTTATACTAAATAAAATAACCATACTAAAGAGTCACTAATAGAATTTTTTTAAATCTATTTCTGCTCATAGCAACATCCATCTTTTATATAAAATACAGTTTTTCTCCTATTTCTAATTTTTATCCACAACCAATAGGTTATGACATAAAAGCTATTTTATCTCTAATATTCTTTTTCTATACTTAACTTATAGGTTATAATTTTGAAAGAATTTTCCGATATTACTGAAGAAGAAATAGAATATCAATATAAACTTATATTAAAAAATATAAAAAAACTTAGATTGGAAAGAAAATTTACACAAGAAAAGTTAGCATTATCTATGGGATTTACTACAGCAACTTTTTATACTAATGCCGAGAGCCATAAAAGAGGAAAGCATTTTAGTTTAGAACATATTATAAAAATATCTAAAATTTTAGATGTCAAAATAGAAAATTTTTTTAAAGAAGATGATGATTTTTAAGCTATGCCACACTAAATCTCCACTTTTTACAACTTTACTTATCAACTTTGATAGATTTAAATACGATGAAAATATGGTATTGATTTTAAAGAATCAAAGGAGCGTCCCCGTAATAATCCCTTGACAAAATAATCATTTATGCACTACAATTGTATACACAAAATACAAATGAGGTATATCATGAAACAAGCTATAAATATAAGACTTGAAAAAGATATGATTAAAACACTAGATGAATATGCGCAAGAGCTGGACAAGACGAGAACGAGTTTGATTGAAAAAGCCATTGAATTATACTTTGATAAATTAGATGAAATGATTGCTGATAAAAGAATAGACGACTTAAAAGCAGGGAAAACCACGGTAGTGCCTCTTGCAGAAGTATTTAAAAAAGCCGGTATTGATGTATAGCGTCGCTTTCGACAAAGATGCTGAGCGCGAGTTTTTAAAACTTGAGAAGCAAGCTCAACTACTCGTTTCATCCAAAATTTTAGATTTGCAAAGCGGGAACTTTACTAATGATAAACAGTTAAAGGGCAAGCATAAAGGCAAGTTTAGAAAGCGAGCAGGCAATTACCGCATTATCTATTTAAAAGAAAACAACCTACTTGTTATCTCTGTAATTCGAGTTGCCCACAGAAAAGAAGTGTACTAAGCCTTGAGAGGCGATAAACAGAACAAAAACTATATATTTCTATGCTTATCCAGCCAAACCATCAGCCCTTTTTGGGCATGAAGTCTATTTTCAGCTTCATCAAAAACGATTTTGGAGTGTTTTTCAAAAATCTCTTCGCTAACCTCTAAGCCTCTGTAAGCAGGCAAGCAGTGCAGAAATTTAGCTCCATCTTGTGCCAACGACATCATCTCATCATCAACCATAAATCCTTTAAAGATTTTTATACGCTCCTCTTTCTCATCCTCTTGCCCCATAGATGTCCAAGTATCGGTCGTCACAACAGTTGCTCCGTGAACAGCCTCTTTTGGGTCATTCATAGTTTTTATAACTGCTCCGCTCTCTTTGGCAATCTCCAGTGCTTCTTGCAATATCTTAGCATCCACCTCATAGCCCTTTGGAGTAGCGATTCTAAGTTCAAATCCAAGTTTTGCGGCAAGCATCATCCATGAGTGAGTCATATTGTTTCCATCACCAACATACGCAGCGACGATATTTTTCTCCACTCCATACTCAACCAAAGTCATATAGTCGGCTAAAAGTTGGACAGGATGGTAAGCGTCGGTTAAGCCGTTGATAACCGGAACTTTTGAGTAAGCGGCAAACTCTTCTATCTTAGAGTGTTCAAAAGTTCGTATCATTACCATGTCACACATGCTAGATATTACACGTGCCGTATCTTTTACAGGCTCACCGCGACCCAAATGGATATCACGGTTTGATAAGAAGAGTGCATGACCGCCAAGTTGAAACATTCCCGTTTCAAAGCTAACACGTGTTCTAGTTGAACTTTTTTCAAAAATCATTGCTAGCGTTTGGTTCTTTAGTTCATGGTTATATATTTTTGACTTTAAATTTTTTTTGATTTCAAGCCCTATATCAATTATCTCTAAAATCTCTTCTTTACTAAAATCTTTTAGTGTTAAAAAATGTCTCAATACTTTATCCCCAATTTTTCAAATAAGCTATAAGTCTATAACAATTTTCTTTAAGGATGCTTCTAAAAGTTATATGGAACTTTTCAATAGCACCTAAAAGATTACTTTTGTAACATCTTTGCAACTTCTTTTGCATGATAAGAGATGATAATATCCGCACCGGCTCTCTTAAAACTAATCATCGTCTCCATTACTACTCTATCATAATCAATCAAGCCGTTCATGCCTGCAAACTTTATCATCGCATATTCGCCGCTTACATTATAAACCGCCATAGGACGGGAAGTTGCATCTTTTATCTCACGAACTATATCTAAGTACGCAAGTGCCGGTTTTACCATAAGTATATCCGCACCTTGATGCTCATCGGAGATACTCTCCGCTATCGCTTCTCTTCTGTTTGCCGGATCCATTTGGTACGACGCACGGTCTCCAAAAGAGGGAGCAGACTCTGCTACATCACGGAACGGTCCATAGTATCCTGAAGCAAATTTTGTAGAGTAACTCATAATCGGCAGATTCTCATATCCTGCACCATCAAGAGCCTCTCTCAAAGTTTGGATTATCCCATCCATCATACCCGATGGTGCTATCATGTCAGCTCCGGCTTTTGCATGAACAATAGCCTGCTGTGCGGATATTTTAAGTGTTGCGTCATTATTTACGCTTTGTGTTTTAACGTCTATTATTCCACAATGCCCATGGTCAGTGTACTCACAAAAGCAGAGATCCGTTACGACAAACATCTCGGGATGAGCCTCTTTTATAGCACGAATAGCTTTTGCAATGATGCCATGTTCACACAATGAGTCAGATCCGATAGAGTCTTTTACATCAGGTATTCCAAAGAGTATAATCGCATAAAGCCCAAGTTTTTTAAGCTCTTCGCACTCTTTTAAAACCTCATCGATACTCATCTGAAATACGCCCGGCATAGATCCTATCTCCGTTTTTATCTTCTCTCCCGAGCGGACAAAAAGCGGGTAGATAAAATCATCTACACTTACGCTTGTTTCACGAACAAGTGAGCGAAGATGTCCATTTAAGCGAGTTCTACGAAATCTTTGAAACATTGTTAAACCTTTTTAGCTATAATTTTTGAAAAAATATTTTACCTTTTTAAAGTTAAAGTTAGGACAAGTTTATTGAAAATAGAGATTTCTGAAGTAGCAAATTTACCATCAATATTTGGTGATTTTAAAGTCAAAGTCTTTAAAGTGGGTTGCAAAGAGCATCTTGTCATCTACAAAGAACCGCTTGATGAAATACCCGTCGTAAGGGTTCATTCGGAGTGTTTGACAGGTGACGCCATGGGGAGTTTGAAGTGTGACTGCAGAGATCAGCTAGAGCATGCTCTAAAACTTGCATCAAAAACAAACGGTATGGTAATTTACCTAAGACAAGAGGGCAGAAATATAGGTCTTTTAAATAAGATAAACGCCTATGCTCTGCAAGACAAAGGTCTAAATACTATCGAAGCAAACCATCAGCTGGGGTTTGATGCGGATGAGAGAACTTACGAGATTGTTCCATTTATTCTTGAGCACTTCGGTATAAAAAAAATAAAACTCTTAACAAATAATCCAAAAAAAATAGATTCGCTAAGCGGTATAGAAATTGTGCAAAGAGTACCGATTATTATGAAATCAAATCCTCATAATGAAGCCTACTTAAACGTAAAAAAAGAGAGTATGGGACACCTGCTTTAAAATGAAGGATAATCTTTTGAACCTAAAAACCGCACTTCTTGAACTAGAAGCAGAGTTGCCGCAGAGCTTTTTTTACAATATCCAAAAGTACAAAGAGCACCTTTTTTCATGGAACAGAGTTCACAACTTAACGGGTGCTAGAGATGAGAAAACTATGGATGAGTTTATTTACGACTCCATCTATCCTATAACCTTTTTGCCGAAAGTGAAAAATCTCCTAGACATCGGTACAGGAGCAGGTTTCCCCGGTCTAATTTTAGCTATGGGACTTCCACAAACGCAAGTGACTCTTGTAGAGCCTCTGGCAAAAAGAGCAAGTTTTTTACAATTTATAAAAGCAAACCTAGAGTTAGAGAATGTAAAAGTTATACAAAAAAAAGTCGAAGATATGCCGCATGAGGTCTTTGAACTTGTAACTTCAAGAGCTGTTACGGATACGAATATGCTTCTAAACTTAAGCAAAAATTTCCGTGATGAGAACTCAAAACTTCTTTTTTACAAAGGTGAGCGAGTATATGATGAAGTTCCAAATGACTTAAAATATAAGATAATAAAAACCCAAAATAGACACTATTTACTTATCGGAGAAGATAAATGATACTCAAAGTTTTACTAGTAGTGGGCATTATAGCTCTTGTCTATTTTATCTATAAAAAAAGTCAATCATCTGCAAAAAATTTGAAAAAAGAAGCAAAAGACAGAGCGAACGATATGGTTGAATGTGCCACATGCGGAATCTACTGCGAGCTTGACGATGCCATATTAAGTGCAAACAGATATTACTGTTCAAAAGAGTGTTTGGAGAAAAAAAGATGATATTTTTTGGACATAGATTTATAGAGAATGAAAATTTTTACCATATCTCAAGTATAGAGGCAATTTTAAATACACCGCCCTCTTCAACGCTATATATAGAATTTAGCGAAATGAATTTGGATATTATCAATCATGCCGCACTCAACTCTATGTCGATAGCTATCTATGCCCAAAACATCACTCAAGTTGTATATGCTTCATCTCTCAGCGCCTCTTATATAGTTGTTCCGAGGGATTTGGCGAAGAGTGCTCAAAATGTTGCGGAGAATTATCTATTTGATGCAAAAATTTTAGTTCTTATCGAAGAAGAGGATGAAATCGAAGAGTTGGCACTTTTAGGCTTAGATGGCACTATTTTTCCAAATGCAATCATAAAAATCAATTCTTAACGCTTTTTTACGTAAAGAGAGCGATTTTTAGCTACAATAAAGCACTAAATTTGAAGGTGCGATTTGTTACATGTATAATTTTAACAGCAGAATTTTAAGAATCATTCCTATCGTCTTTTTAATTTTTGGCACTATTAAAGTTATCTACACATATTTTGAAAGCAAAGATAGAGAATCTGACTTTGCCAGAAAAAATGCCGAGGTTTTAAACAGTTATGCAGTTGAAAACAGGCTCTATTATCAACATCTATTTTTAGATGGAACGCTTGAACTGAGTGAAAAAACGCTCCCTGCTCTTCCCGCATTTAGCTCACATGTAATCTCAAATAATTTTTCTAAGAACAACCCCCTAAACATCAGTGTCAAAACAGTATCCGACCGTGCAAGAAACAGTAAAAATCAGGCCGACAGCAGTGAACTAAAAGCCATAGAATTTTTCAACAAAAATCCTAATCAAAAAAGTTACTTCAATAATGAAAATCCCGAACTCTACCAATATGCAACCGTATTAAAAGTAGAAAATGCATGTTTAAAGTGCCATGGTGAAAAAGAAAACGCTCCGCTTTATATACAAAAGAGCTATGCAAATGCTTATGATTATAAAATCGGTGAAGTACGCGGTATTATAAGCATACAGATTCCATCCAAAACACTAAATGCATACTTCTTTAAAAATTTCTTTAAATCTGTTGTATATGATTTTATTCTGGCAATTCTCCTTTTTCTTGGAGTATCCTTTATCATAAGAGAGTCTAAAAAAATAAATATCGCTCTTGAAGAGAAGGTAATAGAGAAAACTGACGAACTTAAAAACTCATTTTTGTATGACAGACTCACAAAGCTTCCAAATAGATTAAAACTTATAGAAGATATTGAACAAAATAAAGACCTTGTTCATTCCCATTTAGCGCTGATAAATATAGACTCATTTAAAGATATAAATGATCTCTATGGATATGAAATCGGAGATCAGCTTTTAGTTCTTGTATCTAAGCAAGTGAGGGGGTTTTGTAAAGATTCAAACATTGTTTACAAACTTCCAAATGATGAATTTGCAATCTTTACGACATCAAAAGTCTCAAGTGATGAATTTTTCAAAACAGTACATGACTTGATTGAGAAAATAAACGAAATAAAGTTCAACATAGCTGAACAATCGATCGCCATCTCTTTTAGCTGCGGAATAGCATCAAACAAAACTTCCGTACTCGTAAAAGCGAATACGGCTTTGCAAATCGCTAAAAAACACTCAAGGGATATTGTTGTTTATGAAAGTTCTCTCAATCTAAAAGAGCAAATCGTTAAAAATGCCAGTGCTCTTCTGCTCTTAAAAAATGCAATCAAACTAAACCAAATAACGCCTTACTATCAGCCTATCTACAACATCAAAACAAAAAAAATAGATAAATATGAAGCGCTGGCTAGAATAATTACAGAAGAAGGTGAAGTAATTGCGCCTTTCGTATTTTTAAATACTGCTATAAAATCAAAACTCTACCCTGAAATTACAATGGCGGTTATAAATAAATCGTTTGAGTTTTTTGAAGATAAGGATTTTGAATTTTCGATTAATTTGTCTATTATAGATATCCAAAATCAGGAAACTATGAAATTTATCTTAAATAAACTTCAAAATTTTAAAGCTCCAAATAGAGTGGTTTTTGAGATTTTAGAGAGCGATAAGATAGAAAATTATGAGGAGATGAAACAGTTTATCAAAGAGATTAAAAAATATGGCTGTAAAATAGCAATTGATGATTTTGGAAGCGGATATTCAAACTTTTCACATATCTTTGAACTAAATGTTGACTATATCAAAATCGACTCATCGCTAGTCAAATTTGTAACAACGGATGAAAACTCAAGAATAATCGTAAAGACCATTATCAACTTTGCTTCAAACCTCGGCTTAAAAACAATTGCTGAATATGTAGAAGATAAAGATTCTCTAGATTTGTTGGAAAAAATGGGAGTTGATTTTGTTCAAGGCTATTATATATGCAAGCCGAGCAAAGGTCTTTGTGAAAGATTCTAAAGGGCTACCTTATCTCTCTTGAAATCTCCGATTTAAGAGATGTTAAAACTTCATAACTTATAGTTTTTGCATATTTTGCGATTACGCTTGCGTCATCAAAGATAAGCAACTCGTCTTTATCGCTCATAAATGTGCTGTTATCCATAGAGATTCTGCCTACAAGTTTTATGCCATGCGGAGTCTCATAACCGTTTGTAGCACATACCCTTAAAAAACCGTCGCCGTAGCCAAAATCATAGTTGCTAACGATACAATCCGCTAGAATCTCCCCATCACCGCCATAGCCGACTCTTTGATATGTGTTTAAAACTCTTGATGAATTTTTTGTTGCATAGAGAGATAAAACAGGTTTTAAACCTTCTGTAGCTAGAGCTTGAGGCAGATCCATACACCCATAAGCAGCGATTCCCACTCTTGCCATATCTTCATCAAAATTTGATTCTCTAAAGAGTGCTGCCGAGTTACATGAGTGAAATCTTAGCTCACCAAAGCCAAATTCGCTTGCCAACACTTTTGATCTCTCTTTTGCTGTCTTAAAATTCTCTCTCTGCCAAAACCACTCGCTTGTAAGCTCGTCTGCACTTCTATGATGCGTGAAAACAGCTTCCAAGACAAGCCCTGCTTCTTTGATTTTTAAAAAAGCATCTTTCATTTCACTTATCGTAATGCCGTTTCGGTGCATTCCTGAATCAACTTTCAGCTCTACTTTCGTGCCCTTAGGAAATTTATCTATACTTCTTAAATCATTTATCGTATATCTTATCTTATCACTAGAGAGAGTCGGTATATCTGCTAAAACCAAAATATAGTCAAAAAAAGCTTCTATACTGCGCGCCTCTTTGGATGTCCGAACAACTGCTTTTTTGATACCGTACTCTTTCGCCATAGAAGAAATCTCTAAAAGTCCATGTCCATACGCATTGTCTTTTAAAACAAGTGCTACTTTATCTACGCTTTTGGTACGATTTGCAATAATGTCGAGATTATTAAAAAAATTGTTTTTATTTAAAATTATATAAGCCATAAGGAATTATACCAAATGAAAAGATTGATTGCCGAATTTGAAGAACAGAGTTTTACACAAATTATATTTCCGCATGCAAAGAGTGATTGGGCTCTTTATCTAGAAGAGGCACAGGAAACATTTGTAAATATCATCAATGCAATTATCAAATACCAAAAGTGTCTGGTTGTTTGCGATGATGTAGAGAGCGTAAAGAGCAGATTTGAAAAAAATGAGAATCTCTACTTTGTTGAGTATGAGACAAACGATACATGGGCAAGAGATTGCTCCGTTTTATGCGTTGAAGACGGCGAAGAGATTAAGCTTCTTGATTTTACATTCACGGGCTGGGGCGGCAAGTTTGAGGCTTCAAAAGACAATACAATGAGCGGTGCGATAAAAGACTGTTATGATAAAGAGGTCGTAAAGGTGGATTTGATTTTAGAGGGCGGTGCAGTTGAGAGCAACGGAATTGACACCATACTTACAACCGCAGAGTGCATGTTAAACAAAAACAGAAATGCGGCTCTTTCTAAAGAAGAGATGACACAAAAACTTCAAGACGAGTTTGGCATGAGCAAGATTTTATATCTAAATCACGGTTATCTGGCAGGAGACGATACGGACTCGCATGTAGACACTCTGGCTAGATTTGTCGATGAGAAAAGCATCATGTATGTCAAATGTGAAGATACGAATGATGAGCATTACAAAGAGCTAAAACTTATGGAGGATGAGTTAAAAACTTTCAGAAATGAGCACGACTTTAAACTTATAGCACTTCCTATGAGCGATGCCTGCTACTTTGATGAAGAGAGACTTCCTGCTACTTATGCAAATTTTCTTTTCGTAAACGGTGCGGTTTTAGTTCCTACCTATGGCGTAAAACAGGATGCAGAGGCACTTAAAATTTTTAGAGAAACTTTTCCTACAAAAGACATCATCGGGGTTGACTGCTTCTCCCTTATAAAACAGCATGGCTCACTTCACTGCGTCACTATGAACTTTGCCAGCGGAGTCCTCTTGGCTTAAGAGGGCAAAACCGCTATATATCAAATAAGCCGAAAGGCTTAAACCTAAAACTACCAAAATCAATCTTTTTATCTTTTCTATTCTACTCATATTGGAATTTTATCATATTCTTCAGATATGGACTTAACACTTTTGTAACAAATATTTTATACAATAAATTAATTTAAAAAATTAAGGATTGTTATATGATATACAAAAAAATCATTCCACTATCTCTAGCTGTTGTTGCGGTTTTAGGCGCAAACGAGGTTAAACTGCCGCAAGTGAGCGTTGAGTCAACACTTATTACGGAAGTTAGTCAAAATGCTCAAGTCTCTGCAGATTTAGCCGAGGCACTTAGTTCAAGTGTGCCAAGTATTGACATGAGCCGCCGAAGCGGTATCGCTAATGATATTTACATCCGTGGACAAAAAAGAGACAACATCTCTGTAGAAGTTGATGGAACAAAAGTTTGCGGTGCATGTGTAAACAGAATGGATCCTCCTGTTTCTCATGTTCTGGCAAGTCAAATCGAAAATGTTGAAGTAATCGAAGGTCCTTATGACGTTGAGACTTTTGGAACTATGAGCGGCGGTTTAAAAATCACGACAAAAAAACCGACAAAAGATTTAAGCGGAGATCTTACATTCGGTTACGGAGGCTGGAACTATAAAAAAATCGGTGCAACTGTCAGTGGCGGTAACGATACTATTAGAGTTTTAGTAAGCGGGACTAGTGAATCAAGTGATCAGTACGAAGACGGCGATGGAAATACGCTAGCAGAGCAAACTAAAAAAAATGCTCCCTTAGCAAATCAGTACCAGGCACAATATGAAGACATGCAAGCGTATGATAAAAAAAGCATTATGACAAAAGCTTTTATCAGCGTAACGGATGACCAAGAACTTCGTCTAAGCATGACAAAAAATAAAAGTGATGACGTACTGTATGCAAACTCTCAAATGGACGCTGCTTATGACTTCTCAAACATCTATAGTGTTGAGTACGATATAAAAGATATAAGTGATCTCTATAAAAATATCAATATTCAGTACTACTACTCAGATGTAGATCATCCGATGGATACAAGATATAGAAACAACGGTGTAACAAATTTTTCAACAAATCACTTAAAGACGACTATGCAAGGTGTAAAACTTAAAAATAGTTTTGATCTTGAGGGTTACAAACTATTGGTTGGACTTGACGGAAGCAAAAGAACATGGGAAGGGCAGAAATACATGACAAATGCAACAACATTTGTTCAAGCTCCATCTACAGTGAGCCTTACACATACTGAAACTGAAAATAGTGCTCTATTTGCGAAAGTAGAAAAAACTTTTGGAAACTTTGATATTGAAATGGGTGCTAGATATGACTCTACAGATATAGATCCAGATAGTATCACAAACAAATCAAGAGATTATAATGCGTTAAATGCAAACATCATAACTACATACAATCTAGACAAAGAGAACAAAGTTTTCCTAGGCTTCGGTAAAGCTAGCCGTGTACCTGATGCAAGAGAGTTATATCTTGTTGCTCCTCAAGGCGGAAACGAAAATTTAGAACAAGTAACAAACAAAGAGGTAGATTTAGGATATGAACTAAATAACGACGCAATGAAGTTTAAAGTTAAAACTTTCTACTCTATGTTAGATGACTATATCTTCTATACAAAGACTACAAATAGATTCAACAACATCGATGCAACGGTTTACGGAGCAGAGGTTAGTGCATCTATTTACGCAACTGATGCCCTAACTGTCGATATGGGAGCTTCATACAAGGTCGGTGAAAAAGACAATGCAGCTGCCGGTGCAGACAAAGATTTGGCTGATATCGCACCTTTAAGAGGCAGCATTGGAGTAAGCTATGAGTACATGAATAATTCTATAGCTTCAGCAGAGGTACGTGCTTCAGACAAATGGAGTGATTACGACTCAAACAGCGGCGAACAAGAGTTAGACTCTTGGGCAGTACTTAACATGAAAGTAAAACATGCCGTAAGTAAAAACTTTGATTTTACTCTAGGAGTAAACAATCTATTTGATACTACATATACACAATCAAACACTTATGCAGATCTAATTCTTCTAAGTGCAGGTGTCGATACTATGCTTCTTAATGAACCGGGAAGATATATCTACACAAACCTTACTTTTAAATTCTAAATCCTGTTTTTTCTCTAACACCCAAGATCCAGCCTCTCATGCTGGATCTGCTACTGCTAAGCACCCTTTTATTCCAAAATAGATAAAATCACTTTATGATAAAAAGATACCCAACTAAACAGATATTTGTAGGCAATGTAGCCATCGGCGGTAATGCACCTATTAGCGTGCAGTCTATGACATTTTCAAAAACAGCAGATATTGAAGCAACCGTAGCACAGATAAAAAGGCTCCATTTCGCAGGGTGCGATATAGTTCGAGTTGCCGTTCCGCAGATGGAAGACGCACTTGCACTCAAGTCGATTAAAGAACAAATTTCGCTTCCGCTTGTTGCCGATATTCACTTTAACCATCGTCTAGCACTTATTGCAGCAGAGGTAGTTGACTGCATACGCATAAATCCGGGAAACATCGGCTCAAAAGAGCGCGTAAAAGAGGTTGTAAAAGCTTGTCAAGCTCGCAATATTCCTATTCGTATCGGTGTAAATGCAGGAAGTTTGGAAAAAGAGTTTTTAAACAAGTATGGGCAAACTTCTGAGGGTATGGTAGCTTCAGCCGAGTACAACATCAAATTTTTAGAAGATTTGGGATTTGATAACATCAAGATCTCTCTAAAAGCGAGTGACGTACAAAGAACTGTTGATGCTTACCGGATGCTGCGTCCTAAAAACAGCTATCCGTTTCATCTTGGAGTTACCGAAGCCGGAACACTTTTTCATGCAACGGTAAAAAGTGCCATCGGGCTTGGCTCACTTTTGCTTGATGGCATCGGCGACACCATGAGAGTAAGTATCACGGGAGAGCTTGAAGAGGAGATAAAAGTAGCACGCGCCATCCTTAAAGACAGCGGTGTGGCAAAAGACGGACTAAACATCATCTCATGTCCTACATGTGGAAGAATAGAAGCTGATTTGGTAAAAGCGGTCGGCGAGATAGAAGAGAGAACCGCACATATAAAAGCAGCTCTGAATGTCTCCGTTATGGGCTGTGTCGTAAATGCCATCGGTGAAGCGGCACATGCCGATGTAGCGATTGCGTACGGCAAAGGCAAAGGTCTTGTTATGGTAAAAGGTGAAGTTGTGGCAAACCTTGATGAAAATGAGCTTGTAGATAGATTTGTGTTTGAAGTTGAGAAAATGGCAAGTAAGATAGATTAGAGAAAAATATATAAACTCATATTTATCAAATAAATAATTAAGGATTTTCATGTCAAGTGTTAAGATGCTAAAAGATTATTTGATAAATGACGGAAATGGTTTTTTATTAAATGCAGATAACAATGGAAAAACTATTATGCTTTCGGGTTCTTGGGGTGTAGGGAAAACACATTTCTGGAATAATGAAATATTACAAGGTCAAAAAGGCTTACTAGAGCAGCTAAAAGATAAAGCTTGCATTTATATCAGTCTTTACGGTACCGATAGTCTTGAATCTTTAAAAAAAGAAGTTCTAATAAAAGCATCTATTGACAGAGAAAAAGAAAATAGCTTACTTTCAAAAGAAGTGTCTACCTTTGGCTTTGATGCTTTATCCAGCATCAGCAATAGTGATTTAGATATAGGAAAAGTGCTAAATACATTCAAAGATTTAGATCATTCTATCAAAAGCAAAAAAGGTAGTAAAAAACTTCAAGATGGTGGAATTATCTGTTTTGATGATTTTGAAAGAAAATCAAATGATATTGATTTAAATGATTTGTTTGGATTTATTTCGCAGTTAGCTTTAGAATACAATTGTAAAGTAGTTATTATTCTCAATAGTGATGTTTTTGAAGGTCAAGAGGCAAATGTGTTTAAAGCTGTTAAAGAAAAAACCGTTAATAAGTTTTTTCACTTTGAGCCTACGATTGAAGAGCTATTCAACTCTGTTTCTAAGAATAAAAAGTACAACAGAATAGAATCATATAAAGAAGAAATTTTACATGTTATTGAAGAAACTAAAGAATTAAATGCTCGAATTTATATGCAAATTTTAGATAATTGCTTGGAGTGGATAAATGCAGAATATGATAAAACAGTAATTAGAAGTTTAATCTTATGTACAATATTTTTTGTTAAAAATCATTATACTTTTGCTTATGTTACTGATAAAAAAGGAGAAAAAGTGTATGAATTAATTGAAAATTTTATTGAAAATTATGAAATTGCTCATTACATAAGAAATATATTTCCTCAACATGCCCCACAAGTGAATAGCAATGAAATTATACATTTGATATCTAGCAATATTAATAAAAAGACAAAAGATAATAATGGAATTGAAAAATCTGATGAATACTATGTTTTAGCAAATAAAATTCTAAAGGATAATGGAAAGTTATTTAGTGATTTTTATCACTATGAATATATACTAGATATAAATTTAAAATTTGATAATGAGGTAGCCCAAGAAATAAACCAATTTGTTAAAACTGGCATTCTTCCAAAAAAATAAACTAATAGTTGTATTTAGTTATGCAGAAAATTCAATCACAAAAAATCTGTTATTAAAATTATAGTTGATACCGTTATCTACTCAAATAAGCTATAATAAACTTATAAAATAAGTGGGAGTATATGATGACAAAAGAGTATATTTTAAACTTTTTAACAACTCATAAAAAAGAGATGCAAGACACTTATGCTCTTACAAAAATTGGTCTATTTGGAAGTTATGCTAAAGATACCGCGAATGAAAATAGCGATATTGACATAGTTGTTGACATGCCGTCAGATTTTGATGCTTTTTTTGATTTAAAAGATTTTCTAGAAAAAGAACTCCGCAAAAACATAGATTTAGGGCTAGAAAAAAGTATGCGACCGTTCATTAAAAATGCTATTAAAAACGATATTTTATATGCTTGAGAGAGACAATTCCCTTTATGTTGTTGATATATTCATAGCATGTGATAAAATCTCCCGCTATACAAAGAGATTTAATAACGCACAGGATTTTTTATATAGTGAACTTGAATGGGATGCAACCATAAGAGAGTTAGAGATTATCGGTGAGGCAACAAACTCTCTTTTAAAATCAAATGCCGTAGATGCAAAATACAGAAGAATTGTTGATTTTAGAAATCAAATCATACATGGTTATTTTGGTGTAGATGAAAATATTGTCTGGGATATAGTTACAAAAAAACTAGACTTATATCTTTACGATTTAAGAAGTTTGAGTATCAATCTCTCGGATGCCATAGAGTTGGCAAAAATTGAAAATAGCAAAAATAAAAATATTTTATCATTACTAAACAACCTAGAAAAAATGTCAAAAGAGAATAACTGATGCAAGAAAACTTATACAACCTAGCTTTTGAACGCTCCATCCTCAGCTCAATAGTCTTTGAACCCAGCCAGTTTGACGAACTTGGCACACAGCTAAAAAAAGATGATTTTTATCTTCCGGCTCATCAAGATATTTTCAACGCTATGACTCTGCTTTTACAA
The DNA here is from genome assembly GCA_001829715.1 of Sulfurimonas sp. RIFOXYB12_FULL_35_9. Taxonomy (GTDB): domain Bacteria; phylum Campylobacterota; class Campylobacteria; order Campylobacterales; family Sulfurimonadaceae; genus Sulfurimonas. The sequence continues at coordinate 5,615 of MICC01000033.1, read as the reverse complement.
AAAGATCAGCCTATTGATGAAGAGTTTATAAAAAAAGAGCTTATCAAAATGAAAAAATTTGATGAGAGCGTTATGCTTGAAATCCTCTCTGCAAATCCTATCTCAAACACAAAAGCGTATGTCGATGAGATAAAAGACAAATCGCTTAAAAGAAATCTTCTGACACTCACAACCGAGATAAAAAGAGTAACGGTTGAAGAGGAGCTTTCAAGTGCCGAAGTTATCGATATAGTTGAGAAAAAACTCTATGAAATAACTCAAAACAACCAAACAAGCGATTTTAAAGACTCTCCTAAAATGACATACGACACCATGGAGTACATCAAAGAGATGAAATCTCGCGGTAACAGTGTTTTGGTCGGTGTTGATACAGGATTTCATGAGCTCAACAAAATGACAACTGGTTTTGGCAAAGGAGATCTTGTAATCGTTGCGGCACGTCCTGCGATGGGGAAAACTTCTTTTATACTTAACACCGTAAACAACCTTATCACAAAAGGCAAAGGTGTGGCATTTTTCTCTCTTGAGATGCCGGCTGAGCAGCTTATGCTTCGTCTTTTATCTATTCAGACTTCTATCCCTCTTCAAAAACTCCGTGTCGGAGATATGAATGATGATCAGTGGAGCTCGCTAAACGGTGCTATCGACAAAATGAACAGTGCCAAACTTTATGTTGATGACCATGGAAGCATAAACATAAACCAGCTTCGCTCAAAACTGCGAAAGCTCAAAAACCAGCATCCTGAGATAGAGATAGCGGTAATCGACTACCTCCAGATTATGAGCGGCATCGGCACTCAGGACAGACACTTGCAAGTCTCGGAGATCTCACGCGGACTCAAGATGCTCGCACGTGAACTAAATATGCCTATCGTTGCACTCTCTCAGCTTAACCGCGGACTCGAATCAAGAAACGACAAGCGACCAATGTTAAGCGACATTCGTGAGTCTGGCTCGATTGAGCAGGACGCGGACATTATTCTATTTGTCTACCGTGATGACGTTTACCTCTACAAAGAGGAGAAAGAGCGAGAAAAAGCAGCAAAAACCGAGGGTAAAGAGTTTAAATCTACCTATATAGAAAAAGAAGAAGAGGATGCGGAGATAATTATCGGGAAGCAGAGAAACGGACCGACAGGTCATGTAAAACTTGTTTTTCAGAAAAAATTGACTCGCTTTGTCGATGCAACTCCTTATGCGAAAGGGATAGAGACGGTTTATGAAAATGTTGATACCCGTTCGGCAAACATAGACATCGGCAATGACACAATCTCGATGCCGCCGCTTTGAAATAGATGATAGAGAGAGTCTCGCTATTTACTAAAAAACGAGACTTTCTCCTCTTTAGCTTAATTTCACTCTGTGTCTTTCTTCTATCAATTTTTATAGAGTACAAAAACTATCAGGAGTTCACACGCTTTGACTCGGTTCTAGTTGAAACAACAGTTTTAAGACAATATACGAAAACCAAAAAGAAGAGAACCTATCAAGTCTTAAAATTAAAGAGCGAAGATGGCGTAATCTTTTATACAACAGCCAAAAAAACGCTTGAGGATGTAAGGGATAAAAAACTAAAACTTGAAATTTGGCCAAAAGAGCTGAATTTCTATGGTTATCTCTCCTCTTTTTACGCTTATAATAAAATTCTCAGCATAGAAGACATCAACGGCACAAAACAAAGTCTCAACGCTTTTATCTCCTCTTCACATGAAAACAAAAATATCGCAAATATTTATCAAGCACTCTACACCGCAGAAAATGTAGACCAAAATACGCAAAATGCTTTTTCAAATCTCGGAGTATCACACATCGTCGCCATCAGCGGATTTCATCTTGGCATCTTGAGTGCTCTGCTCTATTTTTTACTCAAGCCCATGTATGCCTTTGCACAAGATAGATTTTTTCCATATAGAAACTCAAAAGTAGATATATTTATAATCGTTGCAGCCGTTCTTTTTACTTACATGCTCTTTTTAGATTCGCCTCCGTCTCTCGTTCGCTCTTTTGGAATGTTTGTCGTGGGATTTATACTTTACGACCGAGGTTTGGAAATCTTCTCGATGCAGACGCTTCTTATCACGATTCTGCTTCTGCTTGCATTTTTTCCACGGCTTTACTTCTCTCTTGGTTTTTGGCTCTCTGCAGGCGGGGTTTTCTATATATTTTTATTTCTGATTCACTTTAAAAACTTAAATCTTTTTTTACAAATGCTCGGTATTTCCGTACTTGTCTACCTCTACATGCTGCCTGTCGCACTCTATATTTTTCAAAATTTCAGTATCTATCATCCATTTTCGATTCTTCTTTCCATACTATTTACGCCCTTTTATCCGCTTAGCATACTTTTACATATCACAGGTTTTGGCGATTTCTTTGATACTTTTTTAGCATGGCTTATGATGTTAGGAGAAAATGGCGCAAAAGTGAATCTAAACTTCTACCTCTTTGTGATTCATGTAACACTCTCTTTTGCAGCAATATGGAACAGAGCTGCCATGTGGGCGTTAACTCTCTTTAGCAGCTCTATTTTTATATATGCTATGTATCAGGTAGCATAGTTTAAGACCGTAAATAAAAATAATCCATGAAGCATAAATCCATAAAAATAGAAACATGATAATTGAAAATGAGCCATACATGGTCTCGTACGATTTATTGTAAAAAACATAGTAGATAAAGCCGTTTTTTGCGATACTAAAGACTGTAGAGGTTACAAAAGAGCTTATAAGAGAAGCTTTTGCATCTATTTTTGTGTTTGCGGAAATCTGAAATATAAGAAAAAATAGCGCCCAGATGATAAGGTACGGCACATAAGGAAGAATGTTTATGCCTGC
>MICC01000033.1:0-2770 GCA_001829715.1 Sulfurimonas sp. RIFOXYB12_FULL_35_9 | reverse complement strand
CTTGCCATCAATGAAGCGATATTTCCGGTTATGTAAAAAGAGACGCCAAGCCCAATTGGTGCAAGTGTGAGAAGCGTCCAAAAGATGGTTACACTCTCCCAAAATCCCCTCTTTTTTACACGAAAAATCTTATTTGCAATATATTCAAAATTTTGAAAAAAGAGGAGTGAAGAGACGATTACGGCTACAAAACTTACCATACTCATCTCAAGAGAGTTTTGTAAAAAGGCGTTTATATACCCCATCAATACTTGCGAATTTATGGGCATAAAATTTGAGAATATAAACTCTTGAATCATAATGTAGTAGTGTGCAAAACTAGGCATCGAGGTAAATAGTGTCAAGATGATAAGAAGAAGCGGAATAAGCGTAAAAATAGTATAAAAACTTAAACTTGCGGCATAAAAAGAGAGATCCTCGTCTAAAAGCATCAAAATAAAAAATTTCAGATGTCCATAAAGTTTGAGAATTTTTCTTTTTATCTCTAACATGTTATGCTAATTCAGCCCCATTTTGGCCGGATTTAAGATATTGTTCGGGTCAAATGCTTTTTTTATTGATTTAAACAAATTCATCTCTTCTTCCGTAAATGCCATTCTCATGTAAGGTGCTTTTGCAAGCCCTATTCCATGCTCACCGCTTAGAGTTCCGCCAAGATCAATTGTTGCTTGAAAAACCTCTTCTATCGCCTGATAAGCGATTTTTACCTGCTCAGGGTCTTTACCGTCAACCATAACATTCGTATGCACGTTTCCGTCTCCGGTATGTCCGAAACATGGAATTTTGATATTGTATTTATCGGCAATAGCATAAAATCTCTCCAACAACTCAGGCAGTGCTGCACGAGGAACGGTTACATCTTCATTAAGCTTTTTACTTCCGTAAACGCTTAGTGCAGGAGAAGCATTACGTCTTGCAAACCAAATATCTTTTGCTTCTTTATCATCTTTTGCTATTTTGAACTCACTGCATCCATTTTCAAAAAACACCTTCTCTATTTGAGCAAGTTGAAAATTCAAATCCTCTTCCAAATTCCCATCAACATCGGTTACCAAAAGCGCACCCGCATCCACAGGAAGACCTTTGTGAAAAGTCTCTTCCACGGCTCTAATGGTTAAGTTATCCAAAAACTCCATGGCAACCGGAGTGACTCCGCTTGCCATAGTTTTATAAACGGCATTCATAGCATCATGTACGCTACTAAAAATCCCCATCGCCGTCCTTGTAAGTTTCGGTTTTGGGATAAGTCTTAGAGTGATTTCGCTAAGCACCGCCAAAGTTCCTTCACTTGCTATTAAAATACCGCTGATGTTATAACCTGCCACATCTTTTATGGTTCGCTTTCCTGCTTTTATGATATCGCCATTTGGTAAAACCGCACGAGTCGCCATTACATAATCTTTTGTGATTCCATACTTTGCAGCTCTCATTCCGCCGGCATTTTCGCTTACGTTTCCACCGATGCTTGAGTACTCTTGACTAGCGGGATCCGGCGGATAAAAAAGACCCACCTCTTCCACAGCTTTTTGCAAATCCATGTTGATAACACCGGGTTGAACAACTGCAACCATGTTCTTCATGTCAATCTCTAGGATTTTATTCATGTGTCGCTCCATAGCCAGAACGATTCCGCCGCTGCTAGGCAATGCTCCGCCTGTAAAACCGCTTCCGGCACCCCGAGGAACTATAATAATTTTATGTTCGTTGCAGTACTTCAAAATACGGCTTATATCATCTTCGTTTCTAGGAAATATAACGGCATCAGGCTCAAAATGCTCTCTTGTAGCATCATACGAGTAAGCTATAAGATGTGCTTTGTCACTATAGATATTCTCGTTTCCTACAATCTCGCTAAAGTGTGCTAAGTGTTTAGAATCAATCATTTTTTACTCCTTTATCTTAAATTCTTCAAGCAGATTTTGCACTTTTTCACCGCCATTTTTTATAATCTCATAAAGTGCCTTATCATGTGGGTTTGCCTCTACTAAAAGCGAATAGTAGTGCGGCTCATACTCCTCAAGCTCATCATTCCCCTCATCAAACCAATTCCACCAAGAAGAGTCTATCTCAGGAACTCTTGTATAAAACGGCAACTTGAGCTCTTTTTGTTCAAGCTTTGCCTCCGTAATAGTCAAAATTTTAAAACTCTTAGCATCAAGTGTAAAAACTCTGCCATCAAGATATATAAAAACTAAACCGATAGAACTTTTTGTGCTTATCTCATCAAAATCACTTCTTAATGGTGTCAGATGAGAGTTGTAAGAAAGAGTGGTTGCAAAAAGATCCGGATGAACCCACTGAAGCTTAGAATTTTTTGTAATTCTGTAATATATATCCTCATCTGGAGCTATTAGAATCCCTCTTGTATAGCCAAAAGCCAAAACAGCAGTATCTCCGATTTTCACTTTCCACCTACCGTTAGGCAAAGCACTGTTGCTAAGTGCACTAAACTCGCTCACTGCAACTTTGGCTATCTTGCTATTTTTATCATAGCTCTTTACAACAGCATTTTTTAAAATAATCGTATGATCTTTGTCAATCTCGTGAACGATAAAGCCGCTTATTCCGACCTCAACATTTTCAACTTTGATTGTGACTTCTGCTGCGTCTTCATCTATAGCGACAACCGGTGATTTCACGGCAACTCCAAAAAGCTCTAAAACTATAACAAACAATAAAAATAACTGCTTCATTTTTTTCCACTCTGTAAATAATATAGTGCGATTATATCAAACAAACCTCATACTAAGGCAAATTTTGTTAGAGTTTT
>MICC01000032.1:153-31610 GCA_001829715.1 Sulfurimonas sp. RIFOXYB12_FULL_35_9 | reverse complement strand
AAAATATTTCTCGTGGTTTAATACCTATCTTTCTTGTATTTATCTCGGTATCTTTTTTAACTTCATTCCACTTATCAAAATCTTTCATCTAATTCTCTTTTGTGATATAATTTCCATCTTACGGTAAGTCCATGCACGCACACTTACCTTGTTAAGTTCAGATAGCCAACAGTGATTAACCAATTGGTTTCTCCATAGTTTGGTTGTCAATTTCACAAACTTCCCTTTAATTCATTCAATTTATCACTCAATTTTTTCAGCTCTATATTCATATTTACCTTCGCACTGAAACTTGTCTCTTTTTTGATTTTGCTTTTTGCTTCGGTTATCTTTGCTTCAACACTTTGGATATTTTGCAGAATCTCTTTTGTGTTGGCATGTGGATTTAGGGAACCACTATACTTTGAAGCATTAAAAGCTATGAGTTTATCCAAATAGCTCGTAAAAAAAGCTAAAAGGTCGGTGTATGGATGGTGCTTTGCTTTGAGACTCTCTAAAAAAGCATCTTCTATTTTGGTGTGGTTTTGCATGTCTATCCACTCACTAAAATGGCTCTCTTGCACTACAAGTTTACTACTATCTGCTTTGTTAATGCGTTTTGGACTTATGTTAATACACAACTTAGTTCCACATGCCAAGAATATTATGAGTGGATAAGGAATATTTTGAACTATGCTTGTTATTTGCCCCAATTTGTTTGGGCTCAGTATCTCTACTTTTATAAATGCTATTTCTGAATAATCCCGCTCTGCATCTGTGTATGGAGCAATATTTATGGTGTTTTTGTTGAGTAAATATTCAAGAGTTATGCTCTCAATATCGTTTGTAAGTATCTTTTTGTCTGCAACGCTAAGAGAAAAATTTTCTGTAAACTGTTTTTTAAAAAGTTTCTTGTCTATCTTGCTTGAAGCCTCTAAGCCGAGATTGTTTATAAGCTCTTGCATCTACTCTATCACTAAAAAAGATATAAGTTCAAAATCTTCGCTATCGCTAAAACCATCGGTTGCAATACTTGTACCGCCACGACTAAAAAGTGAGTTCATTCCACTCTCCTCTTTTTTGCCGATAATGCTCTCAATTGCTACTTTTAAACCTGTTTGGTAGTGTTGCATATCGGAGTAGTTGTTTGTGTTTTTTTCAAACTGTGCAACAAGCTCTTTTATGGCTTCATCTTTGCCCAAGCATAAATTTTTATACATATCTAAAATAAGTTTTGCACTGCTAAATGCAGCTCTAATCTCATTCTCTTTATCTACATGCACCAAGAAGTAAGGCTCAAGAGAAAATCCATCTGCACCAGTTTGTGGCTTGAGTGATTTTATACAGAACACCACGCCTTTTTCAATCTCATCTGAAACGATGCTATGGATTCCAAGAGGTGCATTTTCAAGCTTTTCTTTGTGGGTTTTTAGATACTCCATCAAGTCCATTCTAAAATCATTTAAAGTTAAATCAGTGATAGAAATGCCGCCGCTTACATCTTCAAGATCTATCACTTTGTTTTGAAGCTCTTTGAGCTGTTTGGCTCTGTAACTCAAATCACTTACCTCTATGTTTGAGGTGTCTATGATATTTTCCTCTCCTGTTGCACTTACATCAAGAAGCACCATGCGACCACTTACACGGCTTTCTAAGTTGATATACTCATCGAGTTCCATATTTGCCCAAAAGTTTACAAGCTGGATTGTTTCGTTTTTGCTTCCAAGTCTGTCAATTCGTCCAAACCTTTGGATAATTCGCACGGGATTCCAGTGAATGTCATAGTTTACAAGGTAATCACAATCTTGTAGGTTTTGTCCTTCGCTGATACAGTCTGTTGCGATTAAAATATCTATCTCTTTTGTGACATGTGGATCTGTTTTGTCTCTGCTTTTTGAGATAGGCGAGAAGTGCGTGAGAAGTGAATTAAGGTCTTTGTTTTTTGTTTGCATAGTTGTTTGGTTGTTTCCACTTCCAGTGATAAGACAACTCTCTAAACCAAACTCATTTTTTGCCCATGAAGCGATATTTTTGTAGAGATACTCAGCGGTATCTGCAAAAGCAGTAAATATAACGACTTTTTTATTGTTTGGATTGAGTGGATTGTTTATTTTTTGCGTGATGTTCTCTTTGAGAGTTTGAAGTTTTTTATCTCTTCTTGCATCCACTTGTAGAGAACTTCCTAAAAGCTCTTCAAGTTTTTGCAAATCGTTTTGTAAATCTTGCTTCCATCTGATTTTATCCACATCTTGAATCAATACTTTGATTTTATTACCGACAAGTTGCGAAGCAAACTCATCGCTCTCAATATCAACATCTATGATACTTTGCTCTTCATAAGTGCCATTTTCACTTTCCAACATATCAATAATTTTTTGATTGTTTTGCATCAATTTTATGAGTGTTAATGAAAAAGAGTTGATAGAGCTTTCCATTCGCTTGAAGAGGTTTACTCGCATCAAATGAATCAATGAGTTTTCTCTATCTATCTGTCTAAATACTTGCCCATTGCCTAAGTCAATGTCGTATTTATAAGAATACTCTTCTTGTTTGTGTGGATAAACATATTTGAGTGGTGAATAAGCAGACAATGTAAGTCTTCTTATGGTTTTATTTATCTCTAAAAGTGGCGGAAATGCGTTTAATATATCAATATCTGGTTTGAGATTTGTCGGGATATTTCTGTTTGGAAACTTGCCTATGCTTGTTGTGTCGTAATACTTCTCAATGTGTTTTCTGCTTCGTGCTATGGTTATTAAATCGAGTAATTTAAAATAATCAAAATTGAGACTATCGAGTAGCTTTTTTGTCGTTCGCTCATCTTCACTTAGTTTGAGCCAACTGTTAAATTTATTTTGAGATTTTCTAAGTGTTTGATCAATAGATTTTATGCCGACATCTTTAAAGGCTTCATCATTCGCTTCGGTGATAAATGCAACTTGATTTTTAAGATCTGTTAAACGGTTATTTACTGGTGTAGCCGAGAGCATCAAAACTTTTGTCTTCACACCTTTTTTTAAAACATCATCTAAAAGTGTGGAGTATCTTGATTTACTCTTCTTTTTATTTGTGCTTGTGTTTCTAAAATTGTGCGATTCGTCTATCACTATGAGGTCGTAGTTTGACCAGTTGAGTGTTGCTAAATTTATCTCTCCACTGTAACCACTTGCTCTTGTTAAATCTGTGTGATTGAGAACATCATAGTTGAGTCTATCTTCTGAGAGAATGTTTCTTTTGTCATTGATTGTGTAAATCGTCCAATTTTCTTTTAGCTTTTTTGGAGCAAGAACCAAAACTCTATCGTTTCTTAGTTCATAATATTTTATGACGGCAAGAGCCTCAAATGTTTTACCAAGTCCAACGCTATCTGCTATGATACAGCCATTGTATTTTTCAAGCTTTTCTATTGCACCAAGAACGCCATCTCTTTGAAAGTTGTAAAGCTTACTCCAAACAACACTATCCTTAAAGCCAGTTTTTGTTTTTATAATCTTCTCTTCATCAAGTTCGCCTATAAAATCTTTAAAAATATTGTAAAGCGTCATAAAGTACAGAAATTGTGGGGATTTATCTGTGTAAATCTCTTCTAAATTTGAGAGTAATTTCTCTTTTATATCTCGAAGGAGTGTGTTGTTTGCCCAAATTTCATCAAAGGTTTTTAAAAAAGAATTGGTGCTTTCATGGTCAAACATAGCGGTGTTCATGTTAAATGATTTTGAAGTGGTATAACCAAGCCCAGTTGATGAAAAATTTGAACTTCCCTGAATAGCTATATCACTTCCATCTTCATTTTTAATGTGATAAAAGTTAAAAGGGATTGTGTTTGCAGATGCTGTTTCTTTGATTTGTGCATGATGCTCTAAAAACTGAGCGAACTCTTTGGCAATTTTAGTCTGATTTAGACTATTTTTTAATTTTATCTCCTCTTGTTCCGAAGATAAAAGGTTGATGTCATTTTTGAAATTTGAAGCACTACAAATAATTCTTATATTTTTAATCTTGCGAAGTTCTTTTTTGAGTTCTTTATAAGCGTGAATCGTAAAATGGTTTGTAACAATAGAAACATTAGAATTTGTCTTTATATGAGACTTTATCACATCACCGAGTTTGTTATTTCTTTTGTTGTCTATTAACATAAAACCATATTTATTTAAGATTATTGATTTTATTATAAAAACTATAAAAGCCTATTGAAAGAGATATGAAATAATTTTGTAGTTAGTTTGACAAAAGTAATTTCATACCTATGCTTCTATAAGTTTATAGTACATAAAATATAAATAAACAACTCAAAGTTGCTTCATTCTTTTACTCTATTTTGCCTCTTTTACCTCATCTAAGAGTTCATAAAAACCCTCAACGCTTCTTCCGCCGATAGTAGTGTAAATTACTTTGCCTTTTTCATCTAAAAAATAGTGTCTTGGAACGGGTTTTGTCTCAAGTCCTGCAGGTATGTCGTCTATATCTCTTGAGAGGTACAAAAGAACATAACTTTTTTTTAGTCTTTTTATAACCTCATCCTTTATCAAAACCTCTTCTTTAAACTTATCGCAATATTTACAATACTCCGAACCTAAAAAAAGGTAGATATCTTTTTTCTCTTTTTTTGCCTCTTTGAGTGCAGCTTCATAATCGCTTGACCAATTTAGCGCACTTAAAGTGGAAATGAAAACAGCTACCAAAATAAAATATCTCATCATGATTCTTCTCCCCAATTCTCTATAAGATTTTTAAAAACTTCATAAAGCTGCGTAACCTCTTTTATGGAAGTTCTCTCGTTAACTGCATGAATAGTATCGTTTATTACGCCAAACTCTATAACTGCAATACCAAGCGGTGCTAAATGTCTAGCATCCGAAGTTCCCCCTATTGTCGAGTGTTTTGGTTTTATGCCTGTTACATGTGTGACGGCTCTATCCATTTTACGAACAAGTTTTGTGTTTGTATCTGTCCTAAAAGGGTACGCACCTTGAGTCAATCTTAGCTCATAATCCAAACCTTGAAGATTTTTTGCGACAAAAGCCTCTACATCTTTTTGAGAAGTGAGCGTTGTATTTCGTACATTGAACATCATTTTAAGTTCATTTGGAGTTACATTTGTAACCTGCATTCCTGCTCTAATATCCGTTACGACAAATTTGCTCGGAGCAAAAAACTCATCACCGTTATCCAAATCCACTCCTGCCATGCCTGCTAATCTCGGAGCTATCAAATCTACAGGATTTACCCCTTTTTCAGGGTATGCCGCATGACCTTGCTTCCCTTTTATTGTGATGTAACCGTTGATAGAGCCACGACGACCTACTTTGATGGCATCACCAAAAACGCTCTCACATGTAGGCTCTGCAACAACGGCAGCATCCGGAAGCAAAGAGTGCTCTTTGAGATATTTTACGGCTTCAATCGTTCCATAAGTTCCCTCGCCCTCTTCATCTGAAGTTAAAAGCAAAGAGAGAGTGCCTTTAAAATCTTTCGCCTCTTTCACCGCCTGAGTAAATGAGGCAACTCCGCTTTTCATATCTTGAGTTCCGCGACCGTAGATATAGCCATCCTTTTCTACGGCTTCATAAGGGTTTGTATCCCAACCGATTCCAGCCGGGACAACATCTACATGTCCTGCAAAACAGAGATGTTCTCCCTCGCCGAATTTTTTATAGATAAAGAGGTTTTTAACGCCCTCTACATCTATGCGAACGGCATTAAAGTCACTCAAATAGTTCTCTATAAAATCCAAAAGCCCGCCGTCATCCGGTGTTTCACTCTTAGACTCTATCATAAATTTAAAAAGTTCGATTACATTCATAAACGACCTCTCAAACTATAACATGAGAGACGAATTTGCTCATATTGTTCATAATCTCGCCGCCTTTTCTAAAGCCCAGTCCGCACGCCTCATAAGCGAAGAAAACACCTGCTTGGTATTTTGCTCCATCTGCATCTTTTGGAAGGTCTGCGTACTCTTGATACACTTTTTTATGATTTTCATATTCTCCGCCCTGCTCACTTAAAACAGATCCGTCCGCGCCTACTATCTTGACATTTGCTCCCTCTCTGCCAAATACGCTCTTCTCTACATGCTTTATCCCTTTTAACGGCTCAAACGATGCCTTTAGAAGATACGGTGAATCAGGAAATAGATCATAAAGAATCTTTAACATTCCTTTTGACTGAAACAAAAGTGTATATGCAGGGTTTAAGATGATTGCGGCTTGATTTTGCATGATAGTCGTCAAAGTAGTTGCAAGTTCAGGCTCATTTATGGCTATATCTTCCCATGGATAGAGTTTAAACCAATACTCATACTGATTTTCATCTCTGTCATATATGCCCTCTTCGTCAAATTTTACATTTTGCAGATACTCAAATCCCGTGTTAAAGCCCGCATCCGTCGCCATCTGTCGCAAAAGTTTTGTCGTAGCTTCTTCTTCGTCGTTGCCATGAATGGATGAGAAGAGTATCTTCCATCCGTCATATTTCTCATCAAATAATTCAGTGTCGTCAAAAAGGGTAATAAGTCTTTTGAAATTTTCTCTAATCGCATCGTAAACATTATTGAACTGTTTATCTTCATCCATACCGTTCTCTTTTAAAATAGCCCACTGAAGCAGAGCCGTCTCAAAAAGAGCTGTCGGAGTATCTGCGTTAAATTCTAAAAGCTTTATGGGCTTGCCATCTATTCCGCCTGATAGATCAAATCTGCCGTAAATGTGCCAATGAACATCACTCTCCCAGCTTTTTTTAATCGCATCCACGAGATTAAAAGGAATTCCGAGTTCGAAAAAAAGCTCATTATCTATAACATATTGTGCAGCTTCGGCATACATGTCATAAATCTCATTAACGGCTTCATAATAGACTTCGGCTTCATCTTGAGTGATTTTTACCAAAGTGTCGCTAACATATCCGCTATTATCACTGTCTGTATGCCATGTAAATCCAAGCTCTTCAAGTTTTTCATTTTTAAGAGGTTTTATATTTTGCAACTGTACCAATTCTCAACCTCCGTATGTTGAAGTGCCAGATGATGAAGGTGCTGCACTAGGTGCGCCTCCAAAATGACTCTTTTTAGCTGTTGATGATGTGCTACTACTTGGTGTACTTGAACGATTATATGCACTCTGTGAAGCTGTAGCAGATCTTGAGGCAAAGTTTTTATTATTCATCAAAGCGTTACCTATCATATTTCCTAAAAGTGAACCTGCAGCAACGGCAAGTATAGTTCCGGCAAGTCCCATACCTGCGCTTCCTTCACCGCTTTTTAGTGTCTCAGATGTTCCCTCTTGAACTTTTTGGTACTCTTGTTCTGCGAGTTTTTTCATCTCTTCTTCGTTCATAAACCGCTCAACCATGTTGCCGTTAGCATCTTTTTCACGGATTATAGCTCTGCTTGGTCCATCAGTCGGCATATTTTCAACTACAACATATTTGCCATCACCCTGTTTTTCTATAATTAAAAATTTGTTTTGTTGTTTTTGCTGACTCTGCTCTTCTTTCTGCTGGGTTGATTCACAACCACTCAAAACACTCATCATGGCAATACCGGCACTACCGAGTGCAACGCCGCTGACTAGGCTGTATATATGTTTCTTATATGTTTTTTTTATCATCTTAATTTTCTCCTTTTTACTCTATTTATTTTTATAAGTGCCGACGAATCTTTCTCTCTCAATCCATCCATATTTTCTACTATTATATCAGCTTTTGATTCACAAAAATCTCTGCAAAACTTCTCACCGCTTCTATTCGCAGATGTAGAATAAAACCAAGAATTATCTCGAAAGATTTGAGAGTTTAAAGTAAAAGACGCAACTCTAAATGAAAAATCATTGATTATAAATGTAGTTTTTTTGGATCTTCGGACTAAATTTTTTCTGCTATTTACTACTCTTTTGCCGTCTTGTGTAAAACTTTTAAAATTTTTATAAACTTTGATAAACGGTTTTGAAGAAAGACGGGATTTAATTTCATAAAGTTTTTGTGCATTTTGAGACAAAAAACCGACAGTAGTGTCGGTTTGAGTTAAGATTACGCTCATTTCTAAGCTAGGAAATCTTGTAGAGCTTTTGCATTTGACCATGAATCGTTTTTCATCTCATCAAGGGCAAGGATAAGTGCTCTTGCGGCACTTAGCGTTGTAAAATAAGGAATATTGCGTTTTAAAACTTCTTGACGGATAACTACGGCATCTTTTTTTGAAGTGTTGTTATCGGATGTATTAATCGCCATATTTATAACATCATTTTTCATGCTGTCTTCGATATTCGGACGACCTTCGGAGATTTTCAAAACCACTTCACAAGGGATGCCTGCCTCTTCTATAACGGCTTGCGTCCCTTTTGTCGCAACAAGTTTAAAACCGTGTTTATGAAGTCCGCTTGCTATCTCTGGAGCATGTTTTTTGTCTGTATCTACAAAAGAGAGGAAACATGTTCCCTCTGTTACGATTCTGTTTCCTGCTGCTATTTGTGCTTTTGCAAAGCTAATTCCGAAATTTGAGCTGATTCCCATAACTTCGCCTGTTGATTTCATTTCAGGTCCTAAAACCAAATCCGCACCATAAAGTTTATGGAATGGAAAAACCGCTTCTTTAACAGAGATATGACCTTTTAGACGAGGCTTTAGAAGCCCGTTTTGCTCTTCTACGATATTATATTTGTCATAATATTTAAGCGCGTCTCTTAGAGTCTCTCCGACCATAACACGTGTTGCAACTTTTGCCAGCGGCATACCTGTCGCTTTACTGACAAACGGAACGGTTCTGCTAGCTCTTGGATTTACTTCGATTAGGTAAATCTCATCTTGATAAATCGCATACTGAACATTCATAAGCCCGATAACGCCAAGACCGAGTGCGATTATTTTCGTCTGCTGTTCAACTTTGTCAATCATCTCTTTTGAGAGATTTACCGGAGGAAGCGAACATGCACTATCGCCTGAGTGGATTCCCGCCTCTTCGATATGCTGCATAACTGAACCTATGTAAACATCTTTGCCGTCACAAATAGCATCAACATCAAGCTCAATTGCCTGATCTAAAAACTTATCTATCAAAACAGGAGCGTTATTTGAGATGGAGACTGCCAAATCTATGTACTGTTTTAGCTCATTTTCACTGTAAACGATTCTCATTCCACGCCCACCAAGAACAAACGACGGGCGAACAAGAACAGGATAACCAAGTCTCTGCGCTATAACAAATGACTCCTCTTTTGTACGAGCAAGACCGTTTGCAGGCTGCTTCAATCCATGCTTATTTACAAAGTTAGAGAACTGCTCTCTATCTTCTGCCAAATCGATTACATGAGATGGTGTACCTGCGATTTTTGCTCCTATTTTTGTAAGAGAATCTGCAAGTTTAAGAGGGGTTTGACCGCCAAAGTGAACGATAACTCCATCGGGATTTTCATTCTCTATAACTTCTCTTACATGCTCAAAATCAATTGGTTCAAAGTAGAGAACATCTGAAGTATCATAGTCTGTTGAAACCGTTTCAGGATTACAGTTGTACATGATAGTCTCGATGCCCATCTCTTTAAGTGCAAATGCAGCGTGAACACAACAATAGTCAAACTCGATACCTTGCCCGATACGGTTTGGTCCGCCGCCAAGAATAAGAACTTTTTTCTTGTCACTTACTCTGTTTTTGACGTTTGGAAGTCTTGTAATGTTTGTAGTTGAGTAAAGGTAAGGTGTAAGTGCTTCAAACTCTGCCGCACATGTATCGACTTCGTTATATTCGAGATTTACGCCAAGAGATTTTTTAGCTTTGTAAACATCCTCTTCGCTTACTTCTTTGTTTGAGTTTTTAGTTATAAGTTGAGAGATTCTTTTATCTGAAAACCCGTCAACTTTTACGCTTCTCATAAACTCTTCATCAGTTAAAATCTTATCCGTAATAATGCTCTCTGTTTGTATCATCTCTTCAAGCTGATATAAAAACCATGGGTCAATTTGACATGTATCAAACATCTCTTCTACACTCATACCACGGCGAAAACCCTCTGCAACATAGAGAACTCTATCAGCATTTGGACGACGAATCTCATGTTTTACAAAATCAAAATCCGAAGTTATTTCATCAAATCCGCACAGTCCAGTTTCAAGTGAACAGAGTGCTTTTTGGATGGACTCTTTAAATGTTCGCCCGATTGCCATAACTTCGCCGACTGATTTCATACTTGTGCTAAGCGTATTTTCTGCTTCAGGAAATTTTTCAAATGTAAAACGAGGGATTTTTGTAACAACATAGTCGATTACCGGTTCAAAAGATGCGGGAGTTCCCGTAATGTCGTTTGTAATTTCATCAAGAGTAAAACCGACGGCTAAAAGAGTTGCAACTTTTGCAATAGGGTATCCCGTTGCTTTAGAAGCCAGAGCAGATGAGCGTGACACACGAGGATTCATCTCAATAACTATCATTCTTCCAGTGCGCGGATCAATCGAGAACTGAACGTTACTTCCGCCTGTGTCAACACCGACTTCTCTTAAGATATCAAAAGAAGCGTTACGCATGCGTTGATACTCTTTGTCAGTTAATGTCAGAGCCGGAGCAACGGTTATAGAGTCGCCCGTATGAACACCCATCGGGTCAAAGTTCTCGATAGAACAGACGATAATGCAGTTATCAGCTTTGTCACGGATAACTTCCATCTCATACTCTTTCCAACCAAGAAGCGACTCTTCTATTAGAATTTCTGTAACAGGAGATTCATCAAGTCCACGTTTAGCCAGTAGTTTAAACTCATCCATATTGTAAGCAACACCGCTTCCGCCGCCTGCAAGTGTAAATGATGCACGAATAATTATCGGGAAACCTATTGTCTCAGCAGCTTTAAGAGCGTCATCCATATTGTATGCATACATCGAAAACGGAAGATCCATTCCGATTTTAATCATCGCCTCTTTAAAAGCAGAACGGTCTTCGCCTTTATGGATAGCTTCAGGAGATGCGCCTAAAAATTCGACACCCTCAAGCATGCCTTTTTCATACATTTTAGTTGCAACATTGAGTGCAGTTTGTCCACCCATTGTAGGAAGAATCGCATCAACTTTTTCATCTCTTATAATTTTAGCGATTACATCTTCTCTGATAGGCTCAATATATGTTCTGTCGGCAAACTCAGGGTCTGTCATAATAGTTGCTGGATTAGAGTTAATAAGAACTACACGGTATCCTAGCTCTTTTAGCGTTTTAACGGCTTGCGTCCCAGAATAGTCAAATTCACAAGCTTGACCGATGATGATTGGACCTGAACCAATAAGTAAGATAGTATGAATGTCGGTGCGTTTTGGCATTTTTTACCTTTTGTTTTTGTACATAAAAAAATTTGTTTATTATAGGTAAAAAGCACTTAAGGTTTGATGAGATTTGGAGCTTTATCTTGTTTTTTTTATCATATAAAAGTAGTTGGGATTATTTGCTTTATAGTATGGCTCAACTACCGCACTTTGGTATCCTTGTGATTTTGTAACAGATAGAACAGTTCCTACTTTTAATCCTTTAAAAAATATCTCATCCAAGCCCGAAGTTATAACCTCATCCCCCACTTCTATCAAAAACCAAGCCGGAATAAAATTTATTATTAAGTTCTCGGCACTATTTCCATGTGCAATACCGGGAGCTTTATTATCTCCCACAAAAACAGAATAAGAGCTTTTTATATCACGGTTTAAAAGCCCAAGAGGTCTGCCGTTTTGCGAGATAACTATTCCTGCTACAAGTTCTTTATAAGTAAGTCCATAAACACGTGAAGAGTTGTAATCTTCCACTTCTAGCCAAACTCTATTTTGATCACCGAAATTTTGATATGAGATGGTTCTGACTAGCTCTACTTGAGGATTTGTTTTAAAGCTTGAACCGTTTTTGACAAAAAGATCATTTATCTCTGAAGCCAACTGCTGCATGACTAAATGGTTGTTCTCATATTTTTCAATTTTCTCTTCAAGCTCTGCTATGCGTTCTGCCTGAAAAAAGTGTCTGACAACCTGTTTTTGTATAAATTCTACTGAAGTATGATAATTTGATTTAATGCCATTAAGTGCAGAAATGAACGGTGACTGTATAATGTCCGTATAATATAATGCACCCAGTAAGAGTGCAATAAAAATTGAAAAAAAACTAAATAACCCCTTAGTCATTTTCGAAAAGTTCTTGTAATAGATCTATCTCTTCAAGTGCACGACCTGTTCCGCGTGCTACTGCAAGAAGCGGCTCATCTGCGACATATACGGAGATTTTTACTATATCTGAGAGGTACTTGTCAAGTTGACGGATAAGTGCACCGCCACCTGTTAATATAATACCGTGGTTTACGATATCGCCTGCCAAATCCGGAGGCATCTGCTCGAGCACATCACGAAGTGCCTCTGCAATCTCTTTAAGAGGCTCTTTCATAGCTTCTCTAGCATCTTCACTTGTAAGTTCGACTGAACTTAAAAGCCCTTCGACCTGATCTCTGCCAGTTATTACAATTTTTAACTCTTCATCAAGTGTTACGGCAGTACCGATTACAATCTTAATCTCTTCGGCAATTCTCTCTCCGATAAGAAGGTTATATTTTTTTCTTACATAGTTTACGATTGCCTGATCTATCTTGTCGCCTGCAGTACGGATTGATTTTGAAAGCACCAGCCCGCCAAGAGATACAACACCGATTTCAGTAGTACCTCCTCCGATATCAACTACTAAATTACCTTGCGGCTCACGGATTTCAATACCTGCTCCTATCGCTGCTGCCATAGGTTCTTCAATCAAAAATACCTCTCTAGCTCCTGCACTTAGTGCCGATTCACGAACAGCTTTTCTCTCAACCTGCGTCAAGCCGTATGGAACACAGATAATAATTCTCGGGCTAATCAAAGATCTTCTTCCATGTGCTTTTTCAATGAATTTTCTAATCATCTTTTCAGTTATATCAAAATCTGCGATAACCCCATCACGCATAGGGCGGATAGCTTTAATATTACCGGGAGTTTTGCCTACCATCTCTTTTGCTTCATGACCTACAGCCAAGACTCTTTGATGTCCAAATTTTTCCGTCTTTACTGCAACTACTGAAGGCTCATTTATAATAATGCCTCTGCCTTTTGCTATTACTATCGTATTTGCTGTACCCAAATCTATAGCCAAATCATTTGAAAAGAGCCCAATTAGTTTATTAAATATCATTATGCTACCTTATGCTATCTGTTTTGAATTTTTTTTGATATAAACCGGTGTTTCACCGTTATCTATAACAGCTTTTGTTATTAATACCTCATATCCTCCGTACTCCGGAAGTTCATACATGATATCTATCATATTCTCTTCTAAAATAGCACGAAGTCCGCGTGCACCGGTTTTTCTTTTGATAGATTTAATAGCGATTGCTTTTAGCGCATCTTCTTCAAAGTTAAGCTCAACATTATCAATAGAGAATAGTTTTTTATACTGTTTTATAATCGAGTTTTTCGGTTCGGTCAAGATACGAACCATATCATCTTCCGTGATCTCATTTAATGATGCAATAATCGGTAGACGACCGACAAGTTCAGGAATAAGACCATAGCTTACCAAATCATCAGGCTCAACCATGTCGTAACTCATTTTGCGCTCTTTTTTGCTCTTTTTGTCATGTCCGAAACCTAAAACATTTTCACCCTGTTTTTTCTTAAGTATCTCATCAAGTCCGTCAAAAGCACCGCCACAGATAAAAAGGATTCCTGTAGTGTCGATTGCGATAAATTCTTGATTAGGATGCTTCCTGCCGCCCTTTGGCGGAATATTTACCACGGCACCCTCTATGATTTTTAAAAGAGCCTGCTGAACACCCTCACCTGAAACATCACGGGTAATAGAACGATTTTCGCTCATACGAGAAATTTTATCGATTTCATCTATAAAAACTATTCCTCTTTGAGCTTTTTGTACATCTCCGTCTGCCGCTTGAAGAAGCTTAGTTAAAATATTTTCAACATCTTCTCCTACATATCCTGCCTCAGTTAGGCTAGTAGCATCTGCAATCGCTATGGGAACATTTAAAACTCTGGCAATCGTTTGTGCCATAAGAGTTTTTCCGCTTCCTGTAGGTCCGATAAGAAGCACATTTGATTTTGCAATTTCAGTATCGTCATCTTTTGAATTATGTGTTATAAAAATTCTTTTGTAATGGTTGTAAACCGCAACACTAAGGAGTTTCCTAGCACGCTCTTGACCGATAATATAATCGGAGAGAAAGTTATTAAGCTCTTTTGGAGTCATCAGTTTTCCAACTTCATCCACATGTGTATCATCTTTTGTACTAGAGGTTGCATTATCATCGCCAAACATTATTTTATATGCGGAAATAACACAATTTTTACAGATATATACACCGCTTCCTGCGATAAGCGGGTTAGTATCGCTCTCTTTAGTGCCGCAAAAACTACATGTTCTATGTATCATTTAGTGTTTCCTCTCATATGGGATTCCTCTTTTTGTTTCAAGAGCAAAGTTGCAAAGTGATTGTACATGGCGATTTGTTGTTTTTCCCAGCAACTCATTTGCAATCTCTTTTAACGGTTTCCCCGCTTCAAAGAGATCTCTATAAGCTGATTTCAACTCGTCTATATCTTCTCTCTCCAGATGTCTTCTCAGCCCTGTTAAGTTTAAACCTCTAAGGGTTGCACGATTTCCCTCTGCCATACAAAATGGCGGAACATCTTGTGCCAGTGCCGATGCGCCTGCTACCATCGCATATTCACCGATATGTACAAATTGATGAATCGGTGTCATACCGCCGATTACCGCATAATCACCCATCTCTACATGTCCGGCAAGCGTAGCGGCATTTGCTAAAATACAGTTATTTCCTATAATTACGTCATGTCCGATATGAACATATCCCATAAAAAGATTGTGCGAGCCGATAATTGTTTTTCCGCCGCCGCCCTTTGTCCCGGGATTAAAAAGAGTAAATTCTCTGATTTTATTGTTATCGCCGATTATAAGCTCTACATCTTCTCCTGCAAACTTCAAATCCTGCGGAGCAGAGCCGATTACGGCATGTGAAAATATATGATTGTTTTTGCCTATAGTTGTCTTTCCGTAAATACAACTGCCCTGCTCTATTTTTGTTCCATCGCCAATCGTACTCAAAGAAGAGATAAAACAATACGCCCCTATTTCAACATCATTACCTATAACTGCACCATCTTCGATGATTGCCATTGGAGAAATTTTACTCATTATTTATCTACGATCATGGCTTTTAATTCAGCTTCAGAGACTAAAACATCATCTACGAATGCTTTGCCATCAAGAACCCAAATCTGCCCTCTGTTTTTTATAACGCTGATACGATACTCCAGTCTATCACCCGGTTTTACGGGAGAACGGAATTTTGCTTTATCTATGCTCATAAAATAGACCACTTTATTAGCAGCCTCTTCTTCCGTCATGTCGCCCATGCTTTTAAAAGCCAATATACCGCCGGCTTGAGCCATGCCCTCAAGTATCATAACGCCTGGATAGATTGGGTGACCCGGAAAATGACCTTGGAAAACGTTATCACCGATTGTTACGTTTTTAAACCCGACGAGAGATTCATTCTCTTTTATTTCGGTAACTCTGTCTAAAAGCAGGAAAGGGTAACGGTGAGGAATAATTTTTTGAATTTCCATAACATCCATAATCATAATGCAAAAGCCTTTATAAAATTTTTGTTTATTTTACCCGAAAAAAGATTATAGAATGATTAGTTTTTCTCTGACATCTTCATAAATCTTTGCATCAAGTTCTATCGTAAGCTTAGTTTTTGGGATTTTATCAACGATTATTATCGGAGTTAAATCATAGCTTTGAGATCCAAAAACACTCCTAATCTTCAACTCTTCTTCAACACTTGGCGGCTTAAATATCAATTCACGAACACTTTTATAGTTAGAAACACATACAGAATTAAAAAAATCTAAAGTAACAAACTTTATCTCTTCACGGTTAAAATAGCCTATGCCGTTATGCAAAAACTCCACTACTCCTTGCGCTTTTTTTCTTGGAAGCGTTGAGTAAAAAAGTGCATACGCCGGAATGACTTCATTCTTCTCTGCAGTGAGTTTAAAGCTGAATTGACGGTAGTTTAAAAACTTCTCTTTTATGATTCTGTATGCGATATTTTTATCTTCTAACTCATTGCGATATTTGTACATTTCAAGCCTCTCTTCTATGGAAGATGGCTGTATCTGATTTGAAACAGAAGAAAACATCTCATCCATAATGCGGTCTTGCTGTTCTCGCTGCATCGTAAGTCCGTAAATACATCCGCAGTAATCCTGACGATAGAGCTGCTCCTCTTTTGTAACACGGCTCTGATCCTGTGTTCCGCCGTCTTTTCTATAATCATACGCGACAAACTCGACCCCGTATTTTTTAAAAAAATTCTCGCCGCTCTTTATAAGCTGTTCTTGCGATTTTAGAGGACTTACAAGCAGAGTTGTCGTTACTGTTTTTTCACCGAGTTCCAAAGCTTTTTGAACGCTTCTCTCAAATCTTTTGTCAAAACAGGCTTCACATCGTCTGCCCTTTTCAGGCTCATTCTCCAAACCTCTTACGGCTTTCATCCACGACTCAAAATCATACTCTCCCTCAAGAAGTTCAATGCCCAGTTTTTTACATGAGCGTTTAACATCAAGCAGGCGAAGCTGATATTCTGAATATGGGTGAATGTTTGGATCATAAAAGAAACCGATAAGTTTTTCGTGGGGATAATCTTTTTGGAGCTTTTCTAAAAAAAAGTGTGAATCTACACTACAGCAGATATGGACTAACATGAAGGTTATTTAAGAGGCGGAAAAACCGCCCCTAAAGTAGTTTGTTTCATTAACGCTCTTCGAAAATCTCAATAGAGTTGATTGCATCTTGACCTTTGATGCTATCAAGAACCGCAAAACTCTCTGCATCATCTTTTTCAATTGCTCCAAAAACAGTATGAACACCGTCTAAATGTGGAGTTGCAACAAAAGTGATGAAAAATTGGCTTCCACCAGTATTTGGTCCTGCATGAGCCATAGAAAGTGCTCCTTTTCTATGTTTAGTAGTATTTTTCTTAGTCTCACACGGAATTGCCCAGTCCGGCCCGCCCGTTCCTGTTCCATGCGGACAGCCGCCTTGAGCCATAAAGCCCGGAATTACACGGTGAAAATTAAGGTTATTGTAAAAACCTGTAGTTGCCAAATGTGCAAAGTTTGCAACAGTGTTTGGAGCTTCCTCTGGAAACAATTTTAACCAGATATCACCCTTGCTTGTAGAAACCTTTGCCCACTGAAATTTATTTAACTCCTCAGCACTTAAATCGTATGTTTTTAATTTTCTTCCAAACATTTTTTACCTTTTTAAATTTTTTTGGAATTATAATCTAAGTTTAATAATATATAATCTCATACATGAAAATAAAATCACTATTTCAAAATATAACAATAAAACAGGCTGATGTTTTTACAATTTTAGTTATATTTTTATTTACTATGGTTTTTGTCGGGCTTCTTGTCGAAGAGATGTACAAGGAGTATGAGAGAGCACTTGAACAGAGCTACATAGCAAAAAACATAACTCTATCTGATAGCGATATTTTAGAGCAGAACCAAAAAAAATTAAAATCCCTCCTAATAAAAACTGTTTTAGCAATTGTTACGCTCTCTTTTATCATCTTTGCAATATTTTTGGGATTAAACACTCTCTTTAACAAGCTTCTTCAAAGAGATACACATACATTTTTGGACTTTTTTAAAAAAGCCGTCGACAAAGAAGAGACCATAAATTCAAACACCATATTTTTTCAAGATTTTAAGATAATGGTCGGCTATGCAAATGAGATGGTTCGCAAGATAAATGAACAAAAAAATATACTTCATGAAATGAATCTGTCACTTGAAGAGAGAGTCAAAAAAAAGACGGCGGACCTTTTGAGGATAAATGAAAATTTACAAAAAGAGAAAGAGTTTTCACAAGATTTGCTAAAAGCTCAAAAAGAGTTTCTAAGATACACCGTACATGAGACAAACACGCCTTTGAGCGTAATGCTCACAAGTATTGAACTCTATGTAATGAAACATCCAAAAGACAGACAGCTCTCAAAGATAGAAGCTGCCGTAAAAAATATCTTTAGCATATATGACGATTTGAGCTATTTGGTAAAAAAAGATCAAGTTGAATACAAAAAAACAGTAATTAATTTCAATAATTTTTTAAACAGCAGAATAGATTTTTTTAGAGAAGTCGCTGAACTCTCACTGATACATTTTAACTATATGCCGCCGAATGAAGATCTTCATGTACATTTTAACGAGACGAAACTCCAGAGAGTTATAGACAATACTTTAACAAACGCTATCAAATATACACTTCCAAATCAAGTCGTATATGTAAAACTTGTCAAAGTAGGTACACATGCGGAGTTTAGCGTAAGCAGCAGATCTAAAATCATACAAGACACGCAAAAAGTTTTTGAAGCATACTATAGAGAAGAGAAAAAGATAGACGGCTTCGGGCTTGGGCTTAGACTTGTAAAGAGTATATGTGAAGAGGAGAACGTAGAAGTCAAACTAACCTCAAACGACTCATTAACCACATTTAGCTACAAGTTTAAAGTGATGGGAGATTGATGAAGATACTGCTTTTAGAAGATGAAGTGATGCTAAATGAATCCATCTGCGAATATCTTGAATCCGATGGACATCAAGTGGAGAGCTTTTTTGACGGACTTGAAGCTTTGGATGCCATTAAAAAGAACTCCTATGATTTGCTGGTTTTGGATATCACCGTTCCGAATTTAGACGGATTGTCATTTTTGGAAAAAATCCATTCACTAAAAATACATGTACCGGTTATCTATATAAGCGCTTTGGTTGATATTGAGGATATTTCAAGAGCTTACAATCTTGGATGCAACGACTATCTGAAAAAACCATTTCACTTAAAGGAACTCTCTCTTCGGGTTGATAGAGTAAATGTTTTTAACAACGCTCCTAGAATCCACTTAAGACTCTCCAAAAACTACAGTTATGACCAAGAACACAGCACACTGCTTTTCAACCAAGAGCCGCAGATACTTACAAAAAGGCAATCCCAAATCATAGATCTGCTCTCACGAAACAGAGGAAGAGTCGTTGATTTTGAACAGTTCCAAACATATGTATGGAGCGAACAGATGGTCGATAACGCCACCATCAGAGCAGAGATAAACAGGCTTAAAAAGTTTCTCAAAGAGGATGTAATCATAAATGTACGGGGAATGGGGTATATGATAGATAAGCCGTAGCACCTATTTTATAGGCATTAAATCAAATTTGTACTGTTTTTCTAAAAAATTTATTCTAATCATATTAATATAATTTTTACTTGTTTATAAAAATAATTAGGTAAAATATAGTATCTTAAAAGAAATATTGCAAAATGTCATATTTTTAAATTAATTTTAGTTTTATTGCTATGCTTTTTCAAATTGAAAGAGGAAGTATTATGCAAACACGAAATTTATTTGATTTTGCAGACAATTTATATTTAAAAAAAGAAGGAATAAATATAAAAACATTAACATATATTTCACTTTTTAGTAGTGCAGGCATTGGCTGTTATGGATTTAAACAACAAGGTTTTAAATGTATAGCTACAAATGAGTTTTTAGAAAAAAGATTAAAAATACAACAGTACAATAATAAATGTGACTTTACAAGCGGATATATCCTTGGAGACTTGTCACAACAAAAAACTCAAGAAAAAATATACAAAGAATTAGAAAATAATAATATAAATGATTTAGATGTATTAATAGCCACTCCACCTTGCCAAGGTATGTCAGTAGCTAATCATAAAAAAAATAATGAAATCGGAAGAAATTCTTTAGTTGTTGAGTCTATCAAAATAATAAACAATATAAAACCAAAAATTTTTATTCTTGAAAATGTCAGGGCTTTTTTAAATACTATTTGTACAGATATAGATAATATTGATAAAACAATAGAAGAATCTATAAATTTTAATTTAGGCGGAGATTATAATATTTTATCAAAAGTTATAAACTTTAAAGAGTACGGCTCAGAGTCAAGCAGAACAAGAACTTTAGTAATTGGAGTTAGAAAAGATTTAATCAATATTAGCCCATTTCAACTTTTTCCAAAAAAACAAAAAGCACATACTTTAAGAACTTTAATAGGTGATTTACCGTCTTTAAAAAATATGGGTGAAATATATAGAAATGACATTTATCATTCATGTAGAAGCTTTGATATAAGAATGTTACCATGGATAGAAAATATCAAAGAAGGTCAATCGGCATTTGACAATACGGATTTAAATAGAATACCTCATACAATAATTAATGATAAGATAGTTTATAATAAAAACAAAAACGGTGACAAATATTCAAGATGGTACTGGGACAAAGAAGCCCCTTGTATTCATACAAGAAATGATATATTAGCAAGCCAAAGTACAATTCATCCAGCAGATAACAGAGTTTTTAGTATTAGAGAATTAATGCGAATGATGACTATACCGCATGATTTTAAGTGGTCTAATATTGATTTTGACAGCCTTAATAATCTATCCGATGAAGAAAAAAAGAGATATTTAAAACAAGAAGAGTTAAATATAAGACATTGTATTGGAGAAGCAGTCCCAACTAGAGTTTTTGAGCAAATAGCAATAAATATAAAAAAAGTTCTAAAAAACAAGGTATTGTCAGTTAATGAAATAGATAAAATTATTCAAGAATATAATTTACTTGATAAAGAAATTTTAAAAGATTTTTTAAAAAACAATATTTATAAATATGATTTAAATACTCTTTATAATATTGCCGAGCTTGCGAATATAGAAAGAATTGATACGAAAGCATATTTTACAAGAGAAGATATTGTGTTTAATGTTATAAACAAATTGCCTGAATTTAAAAATAAAAAAATGTTAAGAATATTAGAACCATCAGTCGGTATAGGAAATTTTATACCCCTTTTATTTAAAAAATATGAATATATTGGAGAAGTGATTTTAGATGTTATTGATATAGACAATAATTCACTTGAAATATTACAGATACTACTTTCTAAAATTAAGATACCAAAAAACTTTGTTATTAGTTTTATAAAAAAAGATTTTTTACTATGGGAAAATGAGTATAAATATGATTTGGTTATAGGTAATCCACCATTTGGAAAAGTTATAAATGACAAAGCTTTACTGGAAAAATATAAGTTGAATATGTTTAATCAAAATACAAATAATTTGTTTTCGTTTTTTATAGAAAAATCATCTAAGATTTCAAATTATGTCTCCTTAATAGTTCCAAAAAGTTTAATAAATTCCCCAGAATTTAATCAAACAAGAGAACTTTTGGAAACTTATAATCTACATTCATTAACTGATTATGGAGAAAAAGCTTTTAGGGGTGTTAAAATTGAGACGATTAGTTTTGTTTTAGATACATCTCAAAAAGAGAAGTTGGAAAAAATTAAAATTGATAGTTATATTACAAATAGTATTATTTATCAGAAAAAAAGCTATATTTTCTCAAAGGATTTTCCATATTGGCTAATTTATAGAAATAGTTTTTTTGACGCAATCGTTGAAAAAATGGAATTAGATATTTTTGAAAGTTTTAGAGATAGACAAATTACAAAAAAACATACATTGAATAGTGGAAAAATAAGAGTATTAAAGTCAAGAAATATTAATAATAATAAAATAAAGAATATAGATAATTATGACTGTTTTATAAATGAAATAGATAGTTTTATAGTATCAAAATACTTAAATCAAAATGATATAGTGCTAATACCAAATTTAACATACAACCCAAGAGCAACATTCCTGCCAAAAAATTGTATTGCTGACGGTTCGGTAGCACTACTTAAAGCAAAAGAAGATATAAAAATTACACAAAAACATTTAGAGTATTACAGTAGCGAAGAATTTACTGAATATTATAAAATTGCAAGAAATAGAGGAACTAGATCATTAAATATAGACAATAATTCAGTAAAATTTTTTGGGTTATTAAGGGAGCTGTAATATGTTAGAAAAAATTAAAATTTTTTTTAGTAATTTTGACTTTGACATCAGAAAAAATAATAACGCAAGATTTATGGATCAAAAAGTCACTCCCGATGTTTTATGTATTATTGCAGACTGTATTATAAATTATATTGAAAATTATAATGATAATATTGAATTTAGCTCAACTGATATTTGGAAATATGAATATTCAAATAATAATGTTAAAGATATATTTGGTAAAACAGATGTTAATAATCCAAATGCAAAAAATGAATATGATAAATTTTTTCAACAGCCATTAAAAGCTTTAGCAAATGCTAGAATCTTAATAGAAAGAAAAGATGGTAATAAAATTTATTTTTCTATTTTAAATAAAGAAATTTTAGAATACATTTCTATAAAAGAAAAGCATTCATTAGAGTTTTTAAATATTTATCTCGAAAAAGTTTTCAGAGACAGTGATATTTGGAACTTATTTGAAGATTTCTTTGAAAACAATACAAAAAATAAATTTGATATTTTAAAAAATAAATATGAAAATTTTATAATTGCAAATACCCCAATAAATGGAAAAACAGAAGTAAGAAGAATATTTACAAAAATTTTAAATCCACTAAGTTTTGTAAGAAAAAAACATGGAACAAGCAAGGGAAGATTTTCAAAAGATATTATTTCAAAAGATGAACTAATGTACAATAGAAAAAATTGGCGGGATACTTTAAAGAAAAAAAATGAGACAAGAGACGAACATAATATTCGAGTAAATACCCAAAAAATCAGACAAGACGCTTATTTAAATTATAGTTTAAATAAGGCAAAAAATATTATTAAAAAGCTACATTCTCCAATTAGTGAAGTTCAAGATAGTTTTGCAAACGGCGAAGCGACACAAATACATCACATTTTTATGAAATCAGAATATCCACAATTATCAACATTTATTGAAAATTTAATATTATTAACGGGTACTCAGCACAATGCAAAAGCACATCCTAATAACAATACAAATATTATAAATAAAAATTATCAGTTAACTTGTCTTTTAGCAAAAAGTGAATCAATAGAGAAATATAATACTGTTTATTCAAAAGATGATTTTCTTTATGTTTTAAAAGTTGGATTAGATTATGAGTTTTCAAATAATATTGAGTTTAGTGACTTGCAAAATAAATTAGTTGATTTATATAATGATGTATCATAAAAGTTAAATATATAACATTTAGCTTAAATAATCTAAAAATTTTCAATCACTTTTTTTGTCTCTTCGTATCCTATTTTTATCAAATTTTTCATCTGAGACATATCAATGGCATTAAATTTAGAGAGATCTGGTTTTATAATGATATCCGCCTCTTTGATTTGAATCTTCTTGTTTGTTTTTACCAAAAAATTAAAGCTGTTATATAAAATCTCTATAACATTACCGGGTCTTTTATAGGCATGTTCACAAATAAGGTCTACGCCGATTACATAATCTACATTTTTATCTTTTAGACAGCTAAGCGGTATATTTTCGACGATTCCTCCGTCTACCAAAAATCTGCCGCCAAGTTCTATCGGGACAAAAATTCCCGGCACACATGTAGTCGCCATAACTGAATCTGCAACACTGCCTTTATCCAAAATAACTTTTTCACCGGTCGTAATATCGGTTGCTACCATACTAAGAGGTATCTTTGCATCCTCTATATTTTTTTCTCCGATGTTTCGTTTTATCATCTCTCCAATTTTATCATTTGATAAAATACCGTATTTTGAGAGCGTAAGTGATGATAAATTTTTCCACTCAAATTCCAAAACGATTTTTTCTATCTCTTTTGCGCTTACTCCAAAGGCATATAAAGATGCCACTATCGCACCTGCACTCGTACCGCTTATGGATTTTATCTTTACATGATGTTCATCAAACGCTTTTAAAACTCCGACATGTACTGCACCCAAAACCGAGCCGCCGCCTAGTGCCAGAGCTATTTTTTTATTTTTTGATTTATGCATTTTCTCTCGTTTTATATTCTGATAATGAAAAATTGTATCTAAAAATTGATTAAACACAAAACTTAAAAAACTGTTACCATATTACCCATTTTGTAAATCTATTTGCTTTAAAAGTAACTTTTCTTACCAATGCTATGTTCATGCTATTTTTCTGCTTTAGGATTAGAGTGTTTAAAATTCACAGGGGGAAATAAAATGAATAAAAAATTAGTATTGAGTACGATTACTATCGGACTTCTGGGTTCACTCCATGTAAACGCTGCAGAAGATTTAAGCAGTATGTTTTCTGAGGGTAAAGCAAGCGGACAGATTAGAGAGTTTAGCATCTCTAGAACTATGGATTTAAGCAATCCTACTGCAGATGAGTATACTCGTAACGCTAATGCAGTCGGCGGATACTTAAAGTATGAGACAGGAGCACTAAGCGGACTAAGCTTTGGAACTGCGTTTTATACGACAAACGGTTTTTTAAATGAAAGTCCTAAAACAGATTATACAGAGGTAGATCCGACTCTTCTTGGAAAAAACAATGAAAACTACTCAATGCTCGGAGAAGCGTATATTCAATTCAAAGCAGGCAAAACTGCTTTTAAAGCAGGTCGCCAAAAACTAGACACTCCGATGCTTGGAAGTGATGACGCTAGAATGCTGCCGAACTTATTTGAAGCATATGTGCTTACAAATACAGATATTGCAGACACGACTCTTATGGCTGCACATGTAACAAAATTTGCTCAAGGAACATTCGGTCGTGCTTATACGGGAGGAATCTTAGCTGAAACTGCAGGTTACTCTGCACATGACACAAGAAATCAAGTGGGCGAATTTAAAAATATGGGAACATACGCTATAAATGAGTCTACTGAAGGCGTATCTGTACTCTCTGCAACTCATGCAATCAATAAAAATCTTAAAGTTCAACTTTGGGACTACTATGCACATGATATTATGAATACTATCTACGCTCAAGGCGATGCTTCTTGGAACTGTTTGGTAACAGATATGGTAAAACCTTCTTTATCTCTTCAAGCTATTAAAGAAGATGCTATCGGCGATGATTTAATGGGGAAAATCGACAGTATGTACTGGGCTGCGAAGTTTGATGCAAAGATTCAAAACCTCACACTCTCTCTAGCATACTCTCAAACAGAAGCGAACAGCGCAACTGAAGCTGCCGTAAACAATGCTATCGTATCTCCGTGGGGCGGAATGCCGGCATTTACTCAGGGAATGGTTACACGTCACATGTTTTTAGCAGGAACTGATGCAAGCAAAATTGCTGCAAGTTACAACTTTAAAGATTTAGGTGCAAATGTTTTAGCAACTCTCTACTATACGAACTACGATATGGCTAAAAACAACGGCTATACATACGGCGATGCAAGCGAAATTGGATTTGATATTATCTTCAAACCTGCAGTTGTAAAAAACTTAGAACTTCGTCTTCGTGCAAACTATGCGGATGATTTCAATGTAGCAAATACGACAGGCGGCTACACAACAGGTTGGGATGAGTACAGATTTATCGCTAACTATAACTTTTAAGGAATAAAAGATGAACAAAGAGACTGTTGAAAAAATTAAGGCAAATCCGGATTACCAAAAGCTTATCTCTACGAGAAACAGCTTTGCGGTAAAACTATCGATTTTAATGCTTGTGGTATATTTTCTATTTATATTACTCATAGCATTTAATCCGGCTTTTTTAGGAACTCCGCTTTCTAGCGGTTCTGTTACTACTGTCGGTATTCCTGTCGGCATGGGCATCATCGTTTTTGCTATCGTGCTTACAGGAATCTACACAAAAAGAGCAAACGGCGAATTTGATGATCTATCAAACAGCGTCAAAAACTCACTTAAGGATCATTAATGCATAGAATTCTCACCTTTTTAATACTTGCAACCGGAGCAATTTTTGCAGCCGATGCAATTTCAGGTCAAGTTGAAAAACAGCCTCTAAACATGTCTGCAATCGTCATGTTCTTAATCTTTGTCGGAGCAACTCTTGGTATTACTTACTGGGCTGCGAAAAAGACTAAAAGTGCAAAAGATTTCTACACGGCAGGCGGAGGAATTACAGGTTTCCAAAACGGTATGGCTATTGCAGGTGACTACATGTCGGCTGCTTCGTTTTTAGGAATTTCCGGTCTTGTTTACATGAAAGGTTATGACGGTCTGATTTATTCTATCGGATTTTTAGTAGGCTGGCCGGTAATCCTTTTCCTAATTGCAGAGCCTCTTAGAAACTTAGGTAAATACACTTTTGCCGATGTTGCTTCTTACAGACTTAAGCAAACACCTATCCGTACACTAGCGGCTTCAGGTTCTATTGCGACTGTAATTTTGTATCTAATCGCACAAATGGTTGGTTCTGGAAAACTTATTCAGCTTCTCTTTGGTCTCTCGTATGAGATGGCGGTTGTACTGGTCGGTGTTCTTATGATTCTATACGTTGCGTTTGGCGGTATGCTTGCAACTACTTGGGTTCAAATCATTAAAGCATTCTTGCTGCTCTCAGGTGCGACATTTATGGCATTTGCTGTTATGGCTCACTATAACTTTAGTTTTGGCGAACTCTTTTCACATGCGACAGAACTTAAAGGTATACAAATTATGAGCCCGGGTGGACTTGTAAGCGATCCGGTCTCGGCAATTTCACTTGCGATTGCTCTGATGTTTGGAACGGCTGGTCTTCCACACATCTTAATGAGATTTTTTACGGTAAATGATGCTAAAGAAGCTCGTAAATCAGTTTTCTATGCAACAGGATTTATAGGCTATTTCTATATACTAACTTTTATCATCGGTTTCGGTGCTATTGTTATGGTATTTCAAAAACCTGAGTATTTGGATGCGGCTAAACATGCTATAAGCGGTGGTTATCCGATTTTAGGCGGAAGCAACATGGCTGCGATTCACTTAAGTCATGCAGTAGGCGGCGACTTCTTCTTAGGATTTATCTCGGCTGTTGCGTTTGCTACTATCTTAGCGGTTGTTTCAGGTCTTACACTTGCAGGTGCTTCGGCTATCAGCCACGACCTTTATGCTTCGGTATTTAGAAAAGGCAGAGTAGACTCTATGACGGAGATGAGAGTTTCTAAAATGGCTACAATCGCTCTTGGTATCATTGCTATCATTGTGGGTATCGCATTTGAGAACCAAAATATTGCATTTGTCGTAGGTCTTGCGTTTGCTATCGCTGCATCTGCAAACTTCCCAATCCTTGTACTTTCAATGTACTGGAGAAGACTGACTACTCGCGGTGCGGTTATCGGCGGTGCACTTGGTCTTGGAAGTGCTGTTATCTTGGTTATCTTAAGCCCTGTAGTGTGGAAGAGCATACTTGGAAATCCGACTGCGATTTTCCCTTATGAGTATCCGGCACTTTTCTCTGTAACACTTGCGTTTGTCGGAACTTGGTTCTTCTCGATTACTGATAAATCTGAGAGTGCAAAAGAGGAACAAGCATTATTTGATGCTCAGTTTATCAGAGCGCAAACAGGTATCGGTGCAGAGGGTGCATCAAGTCACTAACCTTGTAAATCTCGAAAAACTTGTTTTTCGTAGCTTTAGGGGGTTGCAAGGGACATTTGTCCCTGCCACTAAAACGGACTCGTTCGTTTTAGTGCGTAATATTAGTAAATAAAGGATATTTTTTGTGAGCATACAAGATCAAAGAAAACTTATTGAGTCTATTCATCCGTTTGAGCTTCTAAGTTCTACAACTATGGATAATCTGATGAGCAAGATTGACATAGCTTACTATCCAAACGGCACACTCCTCATCTCTCCTACCATCTCATCTATCGCTTTTTACATCATCATCAAAGGTTCTGTTACTGAGTATATTGATGATGAAATTCACAATGTTTACAGTGCAGGTGACAGTTTTGATGCGGATGCGCTAATCTATGGAAAAACAAAAGCAAAATTTGTAGTCGATGAAGACCTTATCTGCTATGAGGTTAAAAAAGAGGATTTTCTTGATTTGATGCAGGATAAAAAAGTGCAAAGCTACTTTCTGCAAGATTTTATTACTCGTCATCAGCAACTCAAAGAGTATGACCAGCAGAGTGATTTATCCCCATTTCTTATCTCAAAAGTTTCAGATATATTTCTTCATGTTGCTTGCGTGGTTGATACAGATGAGAGTATCTACGGAGCTTTAAAAAAACAGCAAGAGTTAAGAGCCAAAGTAATTATCGTCAAAGAGGTTGATGGTTACTCGATTGTAACCGATACAAATCTACGCCAAAGAGTTCTTTTAGGCGAAAATGACATAAGCAAAAAAATCGGCTCTATCGCATCTAAAGGGCTAATAACTATAGATGTTAACGACTTTTTATTCAATGCACTTTTGCTTATGACACACAATGCTATCAAAAGAGTTGTCGTTCTTGAAAATGAAAAAATCGTAGGCGTACTGGAGCAGCTGGACTTGCTAAGCTACTTCGCAAGCCACTCTCATCTTGTTGCAGTTCAAATAGATAAAGCCTCAACGCTTAGTGATTTAAAACTGCTTGATCAAGATTTTAAAAATCTCATCATTACTCTTCGTGCAAAAGGTGTAAAAGTAAGATATATCACTAAGCTTATTGCAACGCTAAACTTCAAAGTCTATAAAAAAGTTTTTGAGATGTGTGTAGAAGAGGATCTTAGAGATAAATGCGCACTTATTGTTATGGGAAGCGAAGGCAGAGAAGATCAAACGCTAAGAAGTGATCAGGACAACGCGCTTATCATTCAAAACGGCATAGATACTGAGCTTTTTAAAGCTCCCATGATGAAGCTAAACTCACATCTTCTTGAACTCGGATTTCCAAAATGCAACGGCGACGTTATGGTCAGCAATGAGTTTTGGCGTAGAAATACAAGCTCTTATAAAGAACTTATAGAGAAGTGGACATACGACATGAGCGATGAGAGCGTTCAAAATTTAAGCATCTTTTTGGATGCAAAATGTGTTGCCGGAGATTGCACACTTCTTGATGAGTTGGTAACCTATCTTCATAGCAGTTTTCACTCAAGAGACGATGTTTTAGCACATATCGCAAAAGCTGTTTTAAACTTTGATACACCGCTCTCTCTATTTTCTGGCTTTGTTCTTGAAAAAGAGTACAACAATAGACTCGACCTAAAAAAAGGCGGTATTTTCGCTCTCGTTCACGGTGTAAGAACGCTCTGCCTTCAGTATGAGATTAAAGCGACAAATACAATAGAGAGAATCAAAGAGTTAAACAACATGGGAGTGATTGATAAAACATTTGCAACCGAGCTTATAGAGAGTTTCGACACGCTTAGCTCCATTAGACTCAAAGCTATGCTTGAAGCAAAAACTATAGATGAAGCAAACTATATAAATCCTAGAAATTTAGAGAAAAACCAGAGAGATCTGCTCAAAGACAGTTTTAAAATCATAAATAAATTTAAAAAATTTATGAGTTTTCATTTTCACTTAAATATGGTTGTTTAAGAATGTTTGGATTTATCTCTAGATTTAAAACCAAAGCAAACCGCTCTAAACTAAAAGATAAAAACTTTGAGTTTTTATTTCAAGAAGATACAAGCGGTGAGTATGTTGTATTTGATACGGAGACTACTGGTCTAGATTCAAAAAAGGATGAGATACTCTCTATCGGAGCAGTTAAAATCAAGGATAACAAGATACTGACATCTCAAATTTTTGAAGTTTTTTTACAAAACTCAAAAGAGATAAGTTCAAAAAGTATTAAAATTCACGGGATTCGTCCCTTTGACTTAAAAGATGCAAAAACAACAAAGGAGGGTATTGTAGAGTTTTTAAATTTTGTAGGTTCTAGACCATTAGTGGGCTACTATCTTGAGTTTGATGTCAGTATGGTAAATAAATACACCAAAGAGATGCTTGGCATTACACTTCCAAATAAAATGATCGAAGTCTCAGAAATATACTTCGACAAAACAATTTCAATGATTCCGCAAGGAAATATTGATTTACGATTTGATACAATCTTAAAAAAATGCGGTATTCCAAATATGGGAGTACACAATGCCGTAAATGACGCAATCATGACGGCAATGATATATTTAAAATTAACTAAAGGAAATAAATAATGCAAAGAGAAGTTTTTAAACCAAATAGAGAGTTTAGCAAAAGTGCTAGAATAAAAAATATGTGTGAATACCAAGATTTACAAGATTTTGCAATGAGAGATTATGAGGGCTTTTGGGGAAGTTACGCAAAAGAAAAGTTAGAGTGGATGGAGCCGTTTCACACTGTTTTAGATGAGAGTAAAGCACCGTTTGTCAAGTGGTTTTTAGGCGGAAAATTAAATGTTTCCGTTCAGTGTATCGACCGTCACTTGAACAGCCGCAAAAACAAAGCTGCGATTATTTTCGAGGGCGACAGAGGCGATAAGCAAATCATCACTTATCTTGAACTTTACTACAATGTAAATAAATTTGCCAACTTGCTTAAAAATGAGTTTGGCGTGAAAAAAGGCGACAGAGTAGTAATCTATATGCCGATGATTCCTGAAGCTGCTTATGCAATGCTTGCTTGTGCTCGTATCGGTGCGATTCACTCTATCGTATTTGGCGGATTCTCAGCGGAGGCACTAAAAGACAGAATTATCGATGCAGATGCTAAAGTTGTTATCACTGCTGATGGTGCATTTAGAAAAGATAAGCCTTACATGTTAAAACCTGTTGTTGATGAGGCTCTAAAGGGTGAAACTCCTGTTAAAAAAGTTTTGGTTGTTGAGAGAAACGGCGAAGATGTAACATGGACTGCAGGACGTGACTACTCATACAATGAACTTATCAAACATCAAGACGTAAAATGTGAACCGGAAGTTATGGATGCGGAAGACCCTCTTTTCCTCCTTTACACTTCAGGAAGCACAGGCAAACCAAAAGGTGTTCAGCACAATCAAGCAGGATACATCCTTTGGGCGCAAATGACTATGGAATGGGTATTTGATGTAAAAGAGAATGACACTTACTGGTGTACTGCCGATGTAGGCTGGATTACCGGGCACACTTACATAGTTTACGGACCGCTTGCAATGGGTGCAACGACTATCATGTTTGAGGGAGTTCCGACTTACCCTGATGCCGGACGTCCTTGGAAAATGGTTGAAGAGTATAAAGTAAATCAGTTTTACACGGCTCCGACTGCTATCCGTGTACTTCATAAAACTGGCGAGCATGAGCCTGCAAAATATGATTTATCATCTCTAAAAGTTCTAGGAACAGTCGGAGAACCTATAGATCCGCCGGCATGGAAATGGTACTATGAAGCAATAGGCGGAAGCAAATGTGCTATCGTTGATACTTACTGGCAAACTGAAACTGGCGGACATATCGTATCGCCTCTTCCTGGTGCTACACCTATTAAACCTGCGTGCGCAACATTTCCTCTTCCGGGAATTATGGCTGAGATTTTAGATGAAAACGGTGCTAAAGTTGAAGTAGGCGAAAAAGGTCTTATGTGTGT
>MICC01000032.1:0-132 GCA_001829715.1 Sulfurimonas sp. RIFOXYB12_FULL_35_9 | reverse complement strand
GATAAGAGGTATTTGGGGTGATGAGGAGAGATTTGTAAAATCTTACTTCGGCGATGTGAAAAAAGACGGTAAACCTGTTTACTTTACGGGTGACGGCGCTATCTACGATGAAGAGGGTTACATCACTATCAC
>MICC01000031.1:6736-7062 GCA_001829715.1 Sulfurimonas sp. RIFOXYB12_FULL_35_9 | reverse complement strand
CTTCAAATAAAACTCTTTGATTAGATTTAGATTAAACATTAATTCATTCCTTAAAATCCGATTAATTTAAAAATTAAAATATTGATAATCAAGCTATTAAAATATTATGAATAAAAGATGGTAACTAACAAAATTTGTGAAAAGTAATTTTAAGACCAGGTTGAATTAATTTTATTAAATAATTATCAAAAGTGTATTAAATTATTGTTATTTAAATTAGTTTTTTACTGCCTCTTGAAAAAATTATGCCACTGAAATTATTAAATTATTTTAATTATCATTTCCTTATCATTTATTAACTCGTTAATACTGATTTTTAATTAATA
>MICC01000031.1:0-6723 GCA_001829715.1 Sulfurimonas sp. RIFOXYB12_FULL_35_9 | reverse complement strand
AGATTTAAGAATTTTATATCTATATAGTTTAATTAAAACTTAACCTATAGGATAAATAAATGATAGAAGAAAATTTTGCTAACTCTTCCAGAGATGAGATAGAGCAATTTTATAAAATTGTTTCTCAAAAAGTTAGATATTTTAGAGAGAGCAAAAATATAACTCAGTTAGACTTAGCATTGGATATCGGAATAAAATCTGTTGCTTTTTATTCAAACTGCGAAAATAATAAATATGGCAAGCACTTCAACTTGGAACATCTTTACAAAATTGCAAAGGCACTCGATATGAGCATAAAAGATTTTTTGTAATTTTACTTTGCCCTTATCTTTCTAATTTCCAAAAAGTAAGTATGTCCGAGATAGATGACAAAAAATATAGCTCCGAAAAATATGGCGAATGGAATGAGTGAGAGAATGTACAGAGCTGCGGTTTTCATCACTATTTTGTTTGAACTAAAGAACTTTATTTTTTTATCTTCTTCTTTTGTGCATATATTTGAAGATATGTCAAATGTAAGCATTTTATGGAAAAAATAGTACAGAGGGACGTTGATTGCCACTATGTTAATGAGCGGAATAAAGTAAAACGGTATAAATAAAATGAAGAGAAAAAGCATTGTCGCCGTCCATTTTAGAGCCGAAAGAATTGCATAAAGTATATTGGAATGACCTATCATTTCAACATCCATGTAGTCTCTTTTTTGAAGGTCCCTTAGGATGAGAGGCGTTAAAAAACCTATGATGATGACTGTTACAAAAATGGAGATGTAGATTGTTAAAAAACCGCCTATTGCGTAGATTAAAAAAGTCGCCAGCCAAGAGGTTATGGTGTAGCTCATTAAAAATTTAACAATGCCGGAACTCTCAAGCTGTACTTCCAAACTCTCGGTATGGGGAATGCCGTTTTCTATGGTCGTCTGTGAGCTTTGCACATGCATAGTGCCTAAGTGCTCAACACCGATTCCTGCTATAATAAAAAATATAATGTACATGACAATAAGGCTGAGTATAAAAGGCACAAGTGCGTATTTGAGCATTTTCGGGGTTAAGAAGTCTTTTATGCTTTGTAGGAGTATCTCTTTTTCGCTCATCTTTTGCTCCATAGTTTTTGATTTAGTTTTAGCTCTTCTACAATACCTATTGCTAAATGGAGGGTTTTTACATACTCCATCGCTACTTTATAGTCCAAAAGAGAGTGAAACACCGATGGCTCAAAGAGATCTTTGCCGTAGTTAATAGCCATGTAGATATGGGTTCCTGTAAAAGAGACATAAATTGGATGAGCGGATTTGTTTTTAAAAGAGAGCAGTTTTTCCATCATAGAGTGTGAGAGAATATATCTTGCCTCTATCTGATCTGAGGAGTAGACTACAAACTCTTTCTCAAACTCCGGATTATCCATTTT
This sequence comes from Sulfurimonas sp. RIFOXYB12_FULL_35_9, assembly GCA_001829715.1. Classification (GTDB taxonomy): domain Bacteria; phylum Campylobacterota; class Campylobacteria; order Campylobacterales; family Sulfurimonadaceae; genus Sulfurimonas. The sequence goes on along the minus strand of MICC01000031.1, from coordinate 5,316 downwards.
AACCAGTTCGCCTCTAGCGGCATTTTTTGATTGTAGCCAGTATCCGATTACATTTCCAAAAGAGTTTTGTGCACTGTCGGGTAAAACAACAGTTTCTCCGTAAAAATGTTTGTTAAAATCGGCAACTATGAATAGTCCTTGAAATATGGTATCCCAACTCTCTTTGCCTTTGGAATCTTGATTTTTATTTTGTGCATGTATGTCTGAAAATTGAATATTTATGCCATCAATTTGACCTTTTACATAGTCGTTTCCGCTTAGTTTATCCGCTTCTTCAAAAAGTTTGGAATGCTCAAAAAAATAGTCTGAGACATGTGTTTGTGACGAGTAGAGCATAGTTTTGTCTATAGCGTGAATTAGCGGTTTTATAACGCTCATCTTAAATTCATGCGTATAATCTTTTATCATAAACTTATAAAGTAGAGCCATAAGAGCGATGTAGATAAAGATGATAAATTCATAATAGCTTTGTAAAGTATAGGCTAAAGCAGTAAAAACAGCGGTAGATGCAATGGCAGAAAAGATAATTCTATGCTTAAGATCTCTTCTTTTTTTTTCCAGTTTTTGCAGCGTTGGATAGAGATCATTATAGTAAAAGTCGGTAAGAAAGCTTACGCTTTTCATCACAAAAGCCTTTAGCTAAAAAGCTCTTTGACATCTACATTTTTGCGTTCTCTCAGAGCTATTTCAAACACCTCTTTTCTTTTGTAACTCATAAGCGAAGCCATAAAATTTGTCGGAACCATCTCTATAGCATTGTTGTAGTCTGTTACGGCTTGGTTGTAAGCTCGCCTTGCTGCCGAGATTTGCTCCTCTACCTCATGTAGAGTGTGCTGGAGATGCATAACATTTTCATTCGCTTTAAGTTCAGGGTAATTTTCAACCGCCACCATAATAGAGCCAAGTGCTGAGCTAGTCTTTGCATCAAGAGAGATTTTCTCGCCATCGCTTAGGTTTGGTCTGTTTGCTTCTGCACGAAGTTTTGTAACATTTTCAAGAAGTGATTTTTCATGCTCCATATATTTGCTTACAGATGCAACAAGATTTGGGATGAGATCGTAGCGTTTTTTAAGAACCGTATCTACACTTGCAAAGATGTTTTCAACCTGATTTTTTTTTGCCACAAGAGAGTTGTATATCAAAACTAAAATAAGAGCTGTAACAATTAAAACAATAAGCGTTACCAACATGTCAAAATCCTTTAATGGTAGTTGGCAGTAGTTTACCTTAAAATATTTTAAGATTCATTTATATTTAATTAAGATGCTTAGATGTATAGTGTTTGCAGATATGTTGTTAAAACTCCATACCTTAATATTGAGTAAAAGGAGTAGTCATGTTAGAAATTATTGCTGTCGTGCTTATTGTTCTTTGGCTTTTAGGGTTAGTTACTTCTAATACTATCGGAGGGTTTATCCATATTCTTTTAGTTATAGCGGTTGTTGTAATTTTAGTTCGTATAGTTCAGGGTAGGCGGTTATAAAGTACAAAATTTATACTTGGAGGTTTAGGATGACAAAAAATATAGGTAAGGTAGATAAAGCAGCTAGAATTGTGGTTGGGGTGATTCTTATCGTTCTTGGTATGATGACTAACAGTTTGTTGGGTCTTATAGGTATTATTCCTATAGTGACAGCTTTTTTGGGTACATGCCCGCTTTATACTCTGCTTAATATGAATACATGTAATGATAAGTTCGAAAGTTAGAGTTTATCTAGGCAAACTTTTTTCAAATTCCCACATTCGTGGGAATTAATATCCCAAAATCAAATTAAAAATGGTATAACAATAAAAAAATTTATATATGGAAATAAAAATGTGGCAAATGTTGCTCTCAAAAAAAAGATACTACTCTGATGATGAGATAAAAGAGGATGAAAATCAAGAGTATTACAGAAGCAGTTTTCATAAAGATTATGACAGGATAATTTTCTCCAACTCATTTAGAAGGCTCTCAAAAAAGACGCAGGTGCATCCTCTCTCAAAAAATGACCATGTTCACAACAGACTCACGCACAGCTTGGAAGTTGCAAGTGTCGGCAGAAGTTTGGGGCTTAGAGTCGGAGAGTTTTTAAATAAAAAGTATCCACATGTAGAGATAAACCCTTATGATGTAGCATACATCATCCAAACGGCTTGTCTGGCACATGATATCGGTAATCCGCCCTTTGGACATGCAGGAGAAGAGGTTATAAAAGAGTGGTTTTACTCAAATAAAGATGAGGATTTTTTAAAAGAGTTGTCACAAAACGAGATAGAGGATTTTATCCATCTTGACGGAAATGCCCAAAGTTTCAGAGTTGTCACTCAAATAGAAAATAACCTCTTTGGCGGAGGAATGAATCTCACTTTTGCAACGCTTGGTGCTTTAGTAAAATATCCACATCCATCAAGCAACTGCAAAAATATCGGCAAATCAAAATTTAACTATTTTCAAAGCGAAGCCAAATTTTTTAGACTTCTTTTTGATGAGCTTGGACTCTCAAAAGCAGACGGCACATTTAAAAGACATCCGCTCTCTTACTTGATGGAAGCCGCAGACGATATCTGTTACGGTTTGCTGGATTTGCAAGATGCTCTGGAGCTTAAAATCATAACGCTTATGGATGTAAAAAATATCTTTACACTTATTTGCGGCGAAGAAGAGGTTGCAAAAGTCTACTCTAACATGTGCATTGAAGATACAAAAAAAGTCTCAAAACTAGTTGCTATTTCTATTCATAACCTAGCTGTTCATACCATGGAGATTTTTGAAGAAAATTTTGATGCCATACTAAGTGATAATCAGCCAAAAGATTTGATAGAACTCTTTACAAAAAAAGAGTTTCAAACTGCCATAAAAGAGGCGAAAAAGCTTGGAAGTGCAAAGATATTTAACGAAAAAAGAAAGATAGAACTAGAGCTCGGAGCTTACAACATCATAGAAACGCTGCTTGAAAATCTGATGCATGCTTCGTACGAACTTTACAAAAAAGAGGATGAGTCAAAACTCTCTTTTAGAAACAAAAGAGCATTGGAGCTGATGGGTGAAAACAGACCTCATAAAACGCAGAGTTTATATAACATATACCAAAGAGTAGTCGATTACATAGTCGGCATGACAGATAATCATGCGAAGTATGTCGCAAACCAGCTGAATGGGATGGGGATTTGAGGGTTTATAATTTAGCAATAGTATGATATACTTTGGATATACATTAAGGAGTTAAAAATGACTGCTGTTATTTCAAAATGGGGAAATTCGCAAGGGCTTAGAGTTCCAAAAGATATTATGAAAACTCTGCATTTGTCTGTTGGCGATGAAGTGAATATATTTGTGCAAAACAATAAAGCGATAATCGAGCCTATAAAAAAAGAAAAAATAAAATATGATATCAACGAGCTTGTCGCAAAAATTCCAAAAGATTATCAGGCAAAAGAAGAGATTATATCATCACTCGGAAGAGAAGAGTGGTGAAAGAGTATATACCAAAAAAAGGTGACTTAGTCATACTAACCTTCGATCCATCAGCCGGACACGAACAGCAAGGCAGACGACCTGCACTTATTATCTCAAATGAAGTTTTTAACAAACATGTAGGATTGGCAATAGCTTGTCCTATAACCAACACCGATAGAAATTTTCCTTTTCATGTAAAATTAGATAGCACCAATCTTACGGGTTTTGTAATGACAGAGCAGATAAAATCTGTAGACTACAATGTTAGAAAAGTGAAATTTGTAGAGAGAGTTAGCGATGAGGTAATGGAAAAAGTTTTGGGGATGCTGGAGAGCGTTGTTTTTTGAACGACCCCAATATATATTAAACCTCTTCCATAACTATCTTTTTAGATTGCTTCACTTTGCTCGTAATGACCGTCATCGCAAGGAGTTTGCGACGAAGTAATCTAGATTACGCAAGAAGTTTATTATAAAAAACCCCTGAATTTCTCTCTCTATTTTTTCATTTTTTCAAAAATAGATGCAAACTTTTCCAGTTGGTCTAAGCCTATATTTTTATCTCCGCTTTTATCGCCATAGATGCTGTGTACTGGATTATCGAAGATTTTTTCTAATGGTGTTTTAATAAGGTTAAGAAGTTTTTCATTAGAGCTAACACTCGTATCATTTCCAAGTAATTCTTTTTTAAAGAGAGCAAAGTTATTCATAAGTGTTTGAGCCATAATACGCTTATAATCAAATTCTTCATAAAGCTTTTTAGCTTTCGTATATTCATTGAGTGTAAAAGCAACATAAACAAATAGTGGAATATTTATGGTTAACTTAAAAATCATAAAATGCCAAAAATCCAGACTTACAATACAAGTCATAATAAAATAAATAATCCATATAGTGATATTTACAACTAAAGCTATCTCAATTGCACCATAAAAACCTAAAAATTTCAATGGATTCCAACTTATATTTCCGAGTTTTTGAAGAGCTTCTTCTTTAAGCTTTGTTGCTTTATCTTGCAATTGTTCAGTCAAAACCATTGAGATATTATGATTCAATGTTTCGTTGCTTTTGACTATAATAGTATTTAGTTCATATTTCATCTTGTCTACATAATTGAATGTATCAGAATAACTACTTTTTGCTTTGTCAGCAAATTCTTTGGCGTTTCTAGAAGAATATTCTGCATCTTCAAGAGTCTTTTTGAGTGTATCAATAATCTCATCTGGTTTAGTTTCTAAATTTTCAATGCGTTCTGATAAGGCATCAATTTTTCGATCAAGATCCGATCCAACAACAAACGCTCTGCCACCTTCTGTTTTAACACTAATGTCTTTGGTCGTATTGGCTTCACTTATTTTATTTGTAATGTTATTAAATGCTTTTGCTGCTTCAATTAACTTATATCTAGAACTTTTATTTGATATGTCTATTAAAAATGCTTTAGATGCGATGGCAAGGGGATGTGAAATATTAGTGTAGAAAGATTTTAAATCTTTAATTACTTCATTATTTATATAAGAAATACCACTAATTTGAATAGTGTCCAATGCTTTGGCAACTGAAGCGGCTTCTTCTACATCATCAGAAAAAATTCTCGCTAAAGCAGTTTGAATTTCTTGTTCTTTAGCTTTAAGATAATCAATATCTTCAATTATTTTTGCTTTTATCTGTTCTTTTTCTTCTAATTCATTTTCCATCATCATTTCCTTCTTGATAAATTCTCATCCCCTCGATATAAGCAAAATCTTTGGTGTTATATGTCCAAAGCGGCAAATCATAAATCAAACATGAAGCGGCGATGAGTGCATCAGGAAGTTTAAGTGAGTGCGAAAGTGAGTAGCGAAGTATCAGTATTTTAGCCAAATTGAAACATTGGGT
>MICC01000030.1:7384-9448 GCA_001829715.1 Sulfurimonas sp. RIFOXYB12_FULL_35_9 | reverse complement strand
AAGTTTAATGTTTTCAATAAAACTAAGTAGTTTTTTCTCGTCTTCTAATTCTGTAGCCCAATCGTTTATCTTTTTATATTCATCTTCATTAAATAACTTTTCATTAGAAGATAATACTTTTAATACGATATATAAATAAGTGAGAGAATCATATTTATTATTACCATATAATTTTTCTATTTCTTCAAATATTTTACAAATTTTGTCTTTTTTCTCCTCCCTTAAGCTCAAAAAAATATTGTTATCTTCATAAAGCTGATAGAATTTACTGGCTAAGAATCCAGTACATTTACTTAAACAAACAAAATCTTCATCTGTTAGATTTTGAATATTTCCACTTACTCTTTGGGCAATTTCCAAATGTATTTTATTTGGTTTAAAAAATTCCACAAGTTTTTTTTCAGAATCAAAAACAGAATAAAATCTAAGCATATTTTGATTATTTAAATATTCAATAATATCTAAATCTATTAATTGTTTATCGCTATCACTATTATTTTTGTAAGGTTCTAACAAAAGGCTAGTTTCGTAGCCATCTGCTTTATGATAAATATCCTTTATCCATTTATCCTGCTCCCCATCGTAAAAAGTGTCCAACATATAATTAAAATGTATCGAAAAGAAGTTTATATCTTGCGAATCTAATTCATCATAAGCTAAAGTACAATCCTTCATCTTTTCAATTTCTTCTCCGCCATTAACTTGTGCTAAAGGAGATGTTTTTTTATAGCATTCTTTTAATGTGTGTAAAAGAGAGATTTTTTTGTATTCTATACGACCAGCATTATCTTTTTTTGCAATAATTAAAAAAATATTTTTGTTAAGATATATATCTCTAGCAGTTTTGATAATAGAAGATTGTTTTTCAATTGTATCAGGAGTATGCAAATCTAATGATTCATATTTTTTGCAATAAATTAGTAAAAAAATCAGCTTTATCAGACTACTCTTCCCACTCCCATTTTCCCCAACAGTAGCAGTAATATTAATATTTTCAGGAAAGATACTTACATGTTCTTTTTTATCAATAGTTAATTCTTTGTTAGCTTCATCATACTTACATGTAAACCTCGGCGAAAAGTTAAACCCTTGATTTTCTATATTTTTATACTTATCTACCCAAAGATATACTAACTCCACAGCTTACGCCCTTTCTTTCAATAACAAAATATATTGTTCTAGCCAACTTTATAAATAGTCTTATCTATGATATATGATTTTGCATTATTTTTTTAACTGACTCTTTTATCACAGGCAGTCTTTGTGCAATCACATCTTCGATTATATACAAGTCCACGCCCTCATAATCATGAGCTATAAAATTTCTAAGTTCATAGCTGCCCTTTATATCTTGTTTGTCAAAAAATGCCAACAGCTCAAGTTCACCGTTGTGAAGAAGCTTATCAAACTGTTCGGCTATCGATGTCAAATGCATTAGTATGGAAGCTCGTGAGTTTTGCTCATCTTCAAGAGCGTTTGAAACAGAGCCTTTTTCACTTATTATTGCATTTATAAAATCTATTTTTTTAGCTATGAGATTTACTCTCTCTATGGCTTTTTGACTAAACATATATAAGTTCCTTTTGGATTGTCTCTTTAAATGGGCTTTGGCTGTCAAGGTCAAATACATCACTATTGCGGTGAAATTTTTTTCTTATTTTATCTTTGATTTTTGCGATGGTTTCAAAATAGGCGTAAGAGGAGTTGTAAGATAGGTAGTCGCTACTTTTTGCGATGGCTACATCTATATCGCTATATACACCGTGCGTATCTTTGGCGAAACTTCCAAAAAGTGCAAATGTCGTAATACCATCTTTTGAAAACTCAGCTTTTAGCTCTTTTAAATAGTGCAATATGTCATCTTTCGTAGCTCTCATTCTCTTCCTTTTGAACATTTAAAGATTATATCATAACGGTGTATTATTGTGAAATGGTTGCGACCGACTCATACAGTTTTCTGTTTTCTTTTTGCGTAAATTTCTTTATCTTTTCATACACAGACTCTTTTATATCGTAGCTCTCTAGCCTCTTTAAACCGTTGTAGTTGTCGTTTATGGCACCTAA
>MICC01000030.1:0-7374 GCA_001829715.1 Sulfurimonas sp. RIFOXYB12_FULL_35_9 | reverse complement strand
CTCATTTTTTACAGAGCTGTTTTTCTCTATATAGAGCTTTTTTTTGATGTAAATTCTATATTTATGCAGCTTCTTTTTATGCAACTTTGGAAATTCCATCGCAACCAAATTTTGCTCTGTTTCTTCTTGGATTTTTTGCTCTATACTCTTTGGAATTTCTAAATTTTTTAGATATTTATGCAGTTTTTTTATCTCTTTTTCTCTACCATCATCTTTTGCTTTTGATGCTATCTCTTCTTTCACTTTCTTTCTCTGTTTTTTAGGCAGAGCCGCAAGATAGTCGCTAAAAAACACATCGATATCTCTGATTTCATTGCTTAGTGAGATGATTTTTTTTACGCTCTTAGCGAGTGTGTCATCTTTACTGAGCAGAGAAAAAAGCTCTCTGCACTTGATGCGAAGCGTGTGAATATCCTCAGCGCTTTGCAAAGATTTTTTTCTGAAATGTTTTACTACCTTTTTAAACTCTTGTAGTTTTTTGTCTACTTGTTTATTTTCCATAAGCTATCCGTCACTTTTTTTGGGATACTCAAACGAGAGGAGTTTTGCATTTTTTGGCTCAATATCCGACCATTTATTGCACTCAAACTCTACCTCGACGATACCGCATGTAGGGATATTTGCTTCATGATTTACATAATAGTTCGCCAAATCGTTCAAAGAGGGGTTGTGTCCTACCAAAAAAGCCGCAGAGTTTTTATCATCAATCGCTCTTAGAATTTTGCGAAGTTCGTCAACGCTTGATTCATAGATATTTTCATCAAATAGAATCTTTTTTTTGTAGCCAATCTCTTTGGCAATCATCTCTGCCGTGCTTTTCGCCCTTTTTGTGGGGCTTGAAATGATGATGTCGGGCATAATGCCCTTTTCTTTGAGCCGCTCTCCCATCATCGGGGCATTTTCTTTACCTCTTTTGTTGAGTGGTCGCTCAAAATCCTCTAACGTCTCATCGCTACGGCTTGATTTTGCATGTCTGATAATATATAGCTTTTTCATCTCTCATCCCATCGGGTACATGATATCTTGCTGCACCGCTTTTATCTCACTCATAGTCTCTTGGCTCAAAGTCACATCTAACGCAGCGAGTGAGGCATCCATCTGTTCTACATTTCTTGCCCCGATAATCGTTGAAGCGACAAAATCAAACTGTTTTGAGTAAGCTACTGCCAAAGTCACAGCGGAGATATCAAGCTTTTTTGCTATTTCCAAATAGCGTGCGGTGGACTTTAGGGTTTTCTCATTTACAAACTTTGCGGCTTGAGAGTTTAAGCGGATATTTTTGCTGATAAGATAGTCTGAATATCTCGCATTCTCAGGGTAAAATTCACCGTTATATTTACCGCTTAAAACTCCGCCTGCTATGGGCGAATAAGCCAGTAGTGATATCTGCTCTCTTTTACATACATGTGAGAGTTCATCCAAAAACCGCGGATTGTTCAGTGAAAAATTGTTTTGTATGGATTCAAATCTTGATATGCCTAATCTTTTTGAAGTCTCATTTGCTTTTGTAAGTCCGTAAGCGGTGTCGTTTGAAGTTCCCAAATATCTGACCTTGCCCTCTTTTACCAGCTCATCAAACGCTTTTAACGACTCCTCGATGGGCACAACGGAATCCGGCCAATGCATCTGATACAGGTCGATATAATCCGTTTGAAGCCGCTTCAAACTTCCCTCTATGGCTTTTTTAATATGAAACTTGTCGATGGCAGTATAGCCGTGGCGAATGGGCGGAACAAACCAGCCGTTTGCAGCACCTGCAACCTTTGAAGCTAAGATGATGCTGTCTCTGGGTTTGCCCTTTAGCCATTTTCCGATTATTGTCTCGGTTATACCTGCATCTTCGACTTTTGGCGGAACGGGATAAAGTTCTGCCGTGTCAAAAAAGTTTATCCCTCTATCATACGCCTTATCCATGATTTTAAAAGCCTCTGCTTCATCGCTCCAAGAGCCAAAACTCATAGTCCCCAAGCCGATGGGAGTAACTCTAAGCCCTGTTTTTCCTATGTATCTTTATTGCATTTTAAATCCTCGCATAATTTTGTGACTTGTTAATGTGTTGGAAAGATTAGACTATTTTAATCAATTCTTTCTTATAATAGAGAAAACCTCTTTTAAAGGGCAGTTAGATATGTTAGAAACAATAGATGATAGATACAAAACCCTTGAAAAAAGCATGAAAAAGCACGGATATGACAAAAGTGCTTTGATTGAAACTCTGCATACCGCTCAAGAGACATTCGGGTATTTGGGAATCGACACTCTCAAGTTTATTGCCTCACGCCTAAAAGTACCTTACTCAAAAGTTTATGGCGTTGCCACATTTTACAACTACTTCATGTTAAAACCAAAGGGCAAGCATAATGTAGTTGTCTGCATGGGAACTGCATGTTACATAAAAGGTGCGGATAAAATAGTTGAAACGATAGAACAAAGATTCGGCATAAAAGTTGGAGAGACAACTCCAGACGGATTGCTCTCTCTTTTAAGTGCCAGATGTTTTGGTTCATGTTCTCTTGCTCCGGTGATAATTTGTGATGACAAAACTAAGGGGAAGGTATTGCCTGAAAATGCTTTATGTGACATAGAGGAGATGATAAAATGATTACATCCATAGATGATCTTCAAGCGCTTGCCGAGAAAAAAAGAGCTGAATGTGCCGAAAATTCGAGTGAGTTAAGGGTTTGTGCAGGAACAAGCTGTCTCTCTCTTGGTTCATCTGAGCTGAAAAAAAGTCTGCAAGATGAGATTCAAAGCAGAGGCTTAAACGATAGCTGCAACATCAAGAGTGTCGGCTGTAATGGGCTTTGTGCAAACGGCACATTGGTCTCTTACTGCACAAAAGATAAAAGCAAAAGCACTTTTTATGAGAGAGTAACATCCGGTGATGCTAGCGGATTGGTAGATTCTATTCAAAACGGCACTCCGCTTGAGGATAGAATGTGCGATATTTCTCAGCCTTTTTTTACGTATCAAAAGAAAATAGTGCTTGAAAATATCGGGATAATAGATCCTGATGATATAGAAGACTACATTGCCCATGGCGGTTATCTTTCTCTCTTTAGGGCACTTGATGAGATGTCACCCAAAGATGTCATAGAAGAGGTCAAAATAAGCGGATTGCGAGGTCGTGGAGGCGGAGGTTATCCGACAGGCATAAAATGGGAGAGTGTCTCAAAAGTGCTAAGCGAACAAAAGTATATTATCTGCAACGGCGATGAGGGAGACCCCGGAGCTTTCATGGATAGAGCCGTCATGGAGTCAGATCCGCATAGGATTTTAGAGGGAATGGCAATTGCAGGCTATGCATGTGGCGCTAACAAAGGGTATATCTATGTCAGAGCCGAATATCCGCTAGCTGTAGATAAGCTAAACAGAGCCATAAAACAGGCAACGAAACTTGGGATTTTGGGTGAAAATATCGCTCATAGCAACTTTAGCTTCAATATTGAGGTAAGACTCGGTGCAGGTGCGTTTGTCTGCGGTGAAGCGACTGCACTCATTGCCTCCATTGAGGGAAATCGTGGCAACCCTAGACAAAAGCCGCCGCATTTAAGTGATTATGGTTTATGGGGCGAACCTACCGTTTTGAATAATGTCGAGACTTTTGCAAACATCGCTCCAATCATCAAAAACGGTGGAGCTTGGTACAAAAGCATCGGTACAGAAAGCTCAAGCGGAACAAAAGTTTTTGCACTTACGGGGCATATACAAAACACAGGGCTTGTAGAAGTTCCAATGGGTACGACTTTAAGAGAGCTTATCTTTGACATCGGCGGCGGAGTGCCTGATGGGAAAAAGTTTAAAGCCATCCAGTCGGGAGGTCCAAGCGGAGGGTGTATACCGGAATCTTTGTTAGATCTGCATGTGGATTATGAATCTTTGAAAAATGCAGGCTCTATCATGGGAAGCGGCGGACTCATAGTAATCGACGACAGCTCAAATATGGTAGAAATCGCACGATTTTTTATGGATTTTTGCCGAAGCGAATCTTGCGGAAAGTGTACACCTTGCCGAGTAGGAACAACCGAGCTTACACTGCTTCTTGACAAATTTATAAACAAAAAAGCCACTAAGAGTGATTTTGAACTATTAAAAGAGATGTGCGAAATTGTAAAAAGCGCCAGCCTTTGCGGCTTAGGACAAACTGCGCCAAATCCTGTTCTAAGTACAATAAAATATTTTGAAGATGAATATCTTGCAGGAATTAGAGATGATTAGAGAAAAAGTAAGGGTTAAAACCTTTAAAATTAACGGTGTCGATATCACCGGACAATCAAACCAGACCGTACTTGAAGTGGCGCGCGAACACGGCATAGAGATTCCTACTCTCTGCTACTTAGAGGGTCTTAGCTGTGTCGGTTCATGTAGAATGTGCATCGTAGAGATAAAAGGCTCTCATGAACTCATACCGGCATGTACGGCAAAGATAAAAGAGGGGATGGAAGTCATAACAAACTCGCCAAAAATTGAAGCGAACAGAAAAATGATACTCTCAATGCTTTTTAGCGAAAGGTCTCATACATGTAGTACATGTGTGGCAAACGGAGATTGCGAACTTCAAAGCAAGTCGGTAGAGTTGCCGCTTGAACATATACAAGTTCCATATCTAAACCAAAGATTTGAGATAGACGCTTCGCATAAAAACTTTGTGAATGACCCAAACAGATGTATACTCTGCACAAGATGCATTCGTGTCTGCGATGAGATAGAAGGTGCATATGCCATAGGCTTGGCAGGCAGAGGACTGAGCACAAGAATAATTCATGACATGGATGAGCCGTGGGCTGACTCAAAGAGTTGTACAAGCTGCGGAAAATGCGTCTATGTATGCCCGACAGGTGCACTTTATGAAAAAGATGTCACTGAAGAAGAAGTTTTCAAAAAGAGAGGGATTATTTTGGAACTTGTGAAAAATAGAGGTAAATAATCTATTTATCTTGCCATTTGAAGATTTCTAAAATCTTTATCTCTGTTTGCTCAATTTTATAGGTTACGGTATAGCCTTGAAATGCCATATCTCTATATGTTTCATCATTGCTATAAAATGATTTTTTATACATTTTTGGATTATTTGGGATTTGCCCTATATGGGTTATAAGTTTTGATTTGAAGGTTTTAGCGGCTGATTTTTTATCTAGGGCTATGTAGCTAAGTATATTTTTAAGTGACTTTACAAAATGCTCTTCATAAACTATTTTCATAAAGAATCTATATGCTTATCTATCTCTTTTATCAACTCATCATGGTCTATATATTTGGCATTTTTTTCTGCTTCAAAAACTCTTTTTTTTGCCTCATTTACATCACTAACTACAAAAGATGGAGTATCTTCAACAACTTTAAGTTCATTCGATGGAAATGTTTGAAACAGAGAAAGTATCTGTGCATAGATGTTATCTGAAACACTCAATTTAATTGTATGCATGAAACACCCCTCTACTAAATATTTTTATACTGTGATTATAACATTGTTTGATAAAAATCACTTCTTTGCTTTAAACTATCAACGGCAGAGTTAAATTCGGTATAAATCAAAGTTTTTAGGTTTATGGGAAAGAATCAATAATGATAATTTTAATTCCATCGAATTCGATGGAATTAAAATGCAAGCTGGAGTAAATAGTTTTATTCTTACACCAAAAAGATGGATAGAAAAAACATCTGCCATAGGCATAATCTCCAAAGCAGGTAGATACGGCGGTACTTATGCTCACAAAGATATAGCATTTGAATTTGCATCTTGGATAAGTGCCGAGTTTAAACTATTTCTCATAAAAGAGTTCCAAAGACTAAAAGAAGATGAGATACAAAACAAATCGCTTGAATGGGATTTGAGTAGAAGTTTGTCAAAGATAAACTACAAAATTCATACGGATGCTATAAAAGAGCATTTGATGCCACGGACAATAAACAAACCAAAAGAGAGCTTTATTTATGCAAATGAAGCAGATTTACTAAATGTAGCTTTGTTTGGGATGACTGCAAAAGAGTGGCGGGACGCGAACAAAGACAAAGATGGTAATGTTAGAGACTATGCAAGCGTAGAGCAACTCATAGTGCTTTCAAATCTTGAGAGCATCAATGCAGAGCTTATAAATAACCCAACTCTTAAAAATTTAGCAGGTAAATAAACTTATATGTCAAAAAATTCAACTGTCAAGTGTTTCTTGATAGTTCAAAAAGAAGGTAGCAAAAGCGTTAAAAGAAACATAAAACACTACAATCCCTATTAATTGAGTTTCGATAATAAATCATCAACATCTATATTTATTTTAGAAAATGCAAACCATTTTTTACCAAGGTCTTTAAGACTTGCACCAAGATGAAAAATCTTTTTTTTATCTAAAATCATAAATCTATCATGAGAGTTTTTAAAAGTTTTGAGTGTGATGTTGCCGTATTGTTTAGTGTATTTTTCATAATCAAGTTTGAGTTGCTTTGAGATATTATTTGTATATATCGTAACTTGAATATTTGGAACTTTTGAAAATAGGGTTAATACTGTATCGTCTAAGTAGTTGTCTATCAAAATTATCTCTTCTTTTGCTGTTTTTATTAAATCACTTGCAAAAATATAAGCATCATAAATCTGTCTGTCGTAAAATATCCCTTGAGTTGGTTTTAGCTGTTTGGATTCTATGGCTTTAAAAATTTTATTAAAATTGTTATCGTAGAGCAAAAGTTGTTGCTCAATCTTGTCAAATCGTTGGAAAATGGAGGCATTATCCAAAAGGAATTTTCTCATTTGTACAAAACTATTGATAATTTTAATACTTGTTTGTATAGCAGTATCGCTTTTTAGCACAGCACTAAGCATTGAAACACCTTGTTCCGTAAAAACATAAGGTATTTTTCGCAAACCCATTTTATCAGAATTGGAAATCACAATTTGTGACTTCCAATTTTCAAACTCTTCCTTTGTAAGTTGAAACATAAATTCAAGCGGAAATCTCTCAATATTTCTTTTGACCGCTTGATTTAAAACTCTATTCTCAACTTTGTATAATCTTGCCAAGTCTCTATCTAGCATAACTTGAACACCTCGTATAGTGTATATTTTACTGCTTATCTCTTCTAAAATTATTTGCATAATATTTTCCTATTTAGAAATCTTTATGACTGTAACACAAATTTTTATTTTGATTTAAAAATATTGCAAATTGTCATGTTTTCAAATAAAAATAAACTCATAAACAATATTGTTGTCGATGATAAAATATTTATCATCAGAGGCATTCAAGTAATGATTGATAAGGATTTAGCAGAGTTATATGATGTGCCTACCAAAAGACTCAATGAACAAGTAAAGAGAAATATAGAGAGGTTTGATAGCGATTTTATGTTTCAACTAACTAATCAAGAATTGGAAAATTT
>MICC01000029.1 GCA_001829715.1 Sulfurimonas sp. RIFOXYB12_FULL_35_9 | reverse complement strand
ATTGCGGCTGCTGTTTCTTCTAGGGATGCTGCTTGTTGGTTAGAAGCTGTTGATAGGGATTCTACGGCTTGTTTTAGGGTTGATGCGTCGGTTTGAAGTTCTAGACCGTTTGTTAGAGCAGAAGAGAGCATTGTTGAAATAGCGTCTCCCAAATCATTTAAAGCTACGGCTACTTTTCCATATGCATTAGGTATTCTGTGAGTAAAATCATTAGATTTATAAGCATCAATTTGATTTAATAATAAATTTAAATCTCGTGCAACATTGTGATCAACATAGTAAATAACTTCCGCAAAAGTATCTTTTAGCTTTTGTAAATCTGCATTTGTTGTATTTTTTGTTAATTCAGTGTGGAACTTGCCGGTCTTCATATCGTTAGCAGCTTTTTCGATATCTGACAATACTTCAGCATCTAATAGCATTGTTTGTTCAATTGAGGAGATATTATTATTAATAACAACCGCCATTTGTCCGAACTCGTCATTAGAATCTAGGTTTATAAGATTTGCTTTATTGCTTTGTCTGTTTAAGAAGTTAAAAAATGATGTTAAACCTTCTTGGATAATTAATAAAGAAGAAGTTATAGAACGAGAAATAACAAAAAGAACACTTAAGATTACAAGCGTTACAAAAATAACGATGATAGTCGATATCAATGCATCTCTATCAAGTTTATCATTATTTGCGACGATTAGACCGTCTTGTAATATTTTAGTTTTTTCATTAATTTTTGAAAATAGCTCTGCCGAGTGCTTTGTCATATTAGCTAATGACTTACCATCCTCTGTTTGCTCAAAATCAGGTGCATTAATACCTTGTTTATATTTTTTTAGAAGTTCTATTCGTTTGCTATTTCCTTCTTTCCATTCTTTAGTTAAATTTAGAATCTCATCTAGACCTTGTTTGTTTTTTTCACTTAAAAGTAGTTCTTTTAATAGGTGTCCACGCGATACAAATATTTGATACTCTTTCTCAAAATTCTCAATAAAATTATCTTTAAAAAGAAGTTGATATCCACGCAAATCTGACATTAATTTATTTTGAGAAGTTGTTAATTCTCCAAGTAGTACAGATCTGTTTAATGTTTCTTTTGAATTTACTCCATTATTAATTATAGTTATTGCTAAAATGCTTAACAATATGGTAGCTGAAACCATTAATATAAGTAGTTTACCTTTGATTGTTGAAAAATTCATTCATTTCCTTTATTTTTTATTAAATTAAAAATCAGTGCCTATAATTAGCACAACATTATCTTTGTATCAGCTGTAAAAACAGACGAGAGAAATAATAGACTTCTTGCATAATTCTCTTTTTAGATTGTTTCATTCTTGCCAAGGAAGAATAATTAAGCAATCTATGTCGTGAAAGAAGTTTAATATTATTTTGTTACTGTTTAATTACGCATTTTTTAGTTATAAAATAATAGTAGGTTGCATAAACTTGGTAAAGAAAAAGATATTTTGAATATAAAATTCTAAGAGTTTTTGTAATGGATTATTCGTAGTGTTTTTCGTTAAAGAAAAAAGAAGAGATTTAAACTTAGAAATAGATTTTTTAGTATAAATACAACGACAAAGTGAGTATTTAGAGTAAACTAGAGTATGATAATTATTATCATTAGTTGTTGTCTCTCTCTCTCTCTAACATACATACTATTAAAATAAGCTTAAAGCTGAGATAAAATTTTTTCTCCAGCTAAAATTATTTACCGGATTAAAGTTAAAAATAGATGTATGGGCAGATAAGATTATTTGTTTATGTAACATGAAGATTATGCAGCCTTTCATTTATTTTTCTGTTTCTGAACCAGAAGTTTATACGCTAAGTGTTGCAAGTATGTTGCAATTTTGATAATTTATAAGTATTTTACTTTATCTAAATTAATCTATTTTTAGATACAATCGTATAATGTAAAAAACGATAGGGGGCAAAAATGGAATCTCTTTTTGGAAATATAAAACATATCTCAAATCAAAAGTTGAGACAAAAACTTCCTGTTTATAAAAGATTTTTATTTGAAAAAATCAAAAATGGAACTGATAAAATTATTGGTATTTATGGAAGCAGGGGTGTTGGCAAAACTACTTTGATGCTACAAGTTTTACAAGAGTTAAATTATGCCTCAGATGAGATTGTTTATATATCTTGCGATCATCCTCTTTTTACTAATATATCTCTTTTTGAATTTGTAGAGTATTTTTACAAGTATGGCGGAAAGTGCATTGTCATAGATGAAATCCATGAAGCCAAAAACTTTGAACAAGAATTAAAGTCTATTTATGATTTTATGGATGTAAAAATAATATTTTCAGGCTCAAGCGCCGTCAAAATCACCAATGCATCTTTTGCAAGAAGGTACGCTATGCATAAACTTCCGATTCTCTCTTTTAGAGAGTTTTGTGAGATAAAACTTGATGTTGCGCTTCCTAGTTTTACATTTGAAGATCTTTTAAACTCTCATGAAAACAGGACTCAAGAGGTTTTGAACTCTATCAAAGATGAGAAAATTTTAAAGCTATATAACGAATATTTAGAGTTCGGAGCATATCCCTATTATTTTGCATCAAAAGATAGTTTTATGCAAAAAGTAAGTGATACTATAAATACGGTTCTTTTTACGGATGTAGCTCTTTTATATAAAGTAAGTGCTGCAAATATAGAAATGTTAAAAAAACTTCTACATACTATATCGCTCTGTAAACCATTAGAATTATCTATAGAAAGTCTCGGCAAAACGGTAGGCGTATCAAAAGCCACGCTTTATAACTACATAGAGTATCTTCATCGTGCTGAATTACTACGACATGTAGTCTATGAAGGTAAAAGATTTAAATCTATGCAGATGCCGGATAAACTCTATTTATCCAACACAAGCTTACTTAAATCTCTTACAAATAGCAGTGATATAGGAACTATTAGAGAAACCTACTTCGCATCACAAGTTTCATACACTTGTTCTCTTTATTATGTAAAAAAAGGGGACTTTCTAGTTGATGAAAAATATACGGTAGAAATTGGCGGTAAAAATAAAAGTTTTGAACAACTCAAAGATATTCCAAATAGTTATGTAATTGCCGATGACATAGAGATAGGCTTTAAAAACAGACTGCCTCTTTGGCTTATGGGGTTTTTGTATTAGGCTTTTAAAAACGATAACTTAGCGTTTAAGAATTATCTATTGTTGCATGTTTCTCAAATAATGAGAGAGGAGCAATTCATTTGACATTGGGGGCAAGGTTAAAACCTTGCTTCCGTACTTTTCTTTTTCGGAAACGAGGATTTATCCTCGTCTGTTTTAACCTTGCTTGTGTATTTATTAAAAACTTTCCCAAACATCGCTTTCATGTTTAGAACTGTTTTTAGCAATAGCGTTTGAGGCATATTTTCCTTTGGATACTACAACGGGTTTAGCAGCTTGAACAGGTTTGCTTGTCCTTGATGGGGGACTTGTTCTAGTTGCAGTCGCTCGTATATTGTTCTTACCCACAAACTCTTTTGATTGTGCGTCTTCTACCATAGCTTGGGCTTTAGAGATAGTAGCGTTTGCAATAGAGTCTGCTTGAGCTGCAACTTTTGCATTCTCTTGTGTCATTTGGTCTAGTTGTGTAACAGCTGTATTGATTTGACCGATAC
>MICC01000028.1:1123-1340 GCA_001829715.1 Sulfurimonas sp. RIFOXYB12_FULL_35_9 | reverse complement strand
TTCCATTTTCTGATGTCTAAATATTATTAACAGATTCGATTTCCTATACTTTAAAAAATTTACAAACCTCTTGGAGGTTTGTAGAAAATTTCTACAAATCTACAAATCTGAGTCTACAAATCTACTAACGTTAAAATGACGAGCAACGCAATTTAAAAATCTACAAATACAAATCTACAAATCCAATACTTTGAGATTTGTAATTACAAATCACAAA
>MICC01000028.1:0-972 GCA_001829715.1 Sulfurimonas sp. RIFOXYB12_FULL_35_9 | reverse complement strand
TCTAATCTCAAAAACTCTGCTGTCAAACTTCCAAGATACGTTCCCAAAAAACCCGAAGCAAAAGAGAAAAATATCGCCAATGGAAGCCAAAAAAATTCGCGAACTTTTGGCAAAATATTTTTATTCATGTAAGTAATAAAAACAAGTGAAAGTAGCGTGATACTAAAACCAAGCAAAAGACCAAACAAAGCGCCATCAAGCAAGGTATATCCAAGAAGTGAGTAACCCAGTGAGCCAAGAGACATCCCAAAAGCTACACCAACAAGTAGGATATAAAGCCAATCTTGCATCTTGATATGCAAAGCAATGTTATGCATCCAAAAGCCTATCCAGATTTTTCACACCAAGCATCACACCCGACCATCCTTGTGCCGCATATACACTATCTCCGACATTATAAAGACCTTTGAGTGGAGTATCATTTGCAGGTAAAAAGGGAAGGAAGTTTTTCATAGTGACTGCGTTTCCTCCTAGTTGGCTTCTGTTGATATAGCGTTTAAATGTTTTAGGTGTGGCTGAAAAATAGGTAATTACACTCTCTTTTTCGATTTTGAGTATAGCGGTTATTGTATTAAAAAGAAAACTCTCAAGCTCTTTTTTTTGGCTTTTATATTTTGCTTTATCTTCCCAAAAGCGGCTATCTGTATGGATAGATGCTGTGATACTGTAGTGTCCCTGCGGTGCTATTTTTATATCATCTTTATCCGAAAAAGAGACGAACACTGCGTTTGAGAGTGTATATTTGATTTGCTCTTTTTCTATGAGCTGATAATGATGAAAAAAATCTTTTTCACTTTTGATCGTCATATAGAGCATAAAAGAGCTTTGGTAGTTATCGAGTTTTTCATATTTTTTATAGTAGTTTTTTACCTCATCGCTTGCAAAAAGCTTCGCACTCTCATAAACGGTAGAGTTTAAGATGATTTTTTTGGCTTCAAAAACTCCCTGCTTTGTATGCAGAGAATAATGTGA
>MICC01000027.1:33042-34843 GCA_001829715.1 Sulfurimonas sp. RIFOXYB12_FULL_35_9 | reverse complement strand
ATAAATTCTTGTCAGATAGTCTCTGCCCCAGCCGCTGTATTTAATCTCTTTGCCCAAAAAGTAGTTATCTCTTTTTAGTATAAACACTTCTTTTTCATTATCAAGTTTGAGCATTTTTAACTCTCCAACCAAACTCGGCGGCAATATCTCATCGGCATCTAACGATAAAATCCAACTGCTTTTTGCAAAAGCGGCAGCTTGGTTTTTTGTAGGACCAAAACCGGAAAATTCTCCTTGAACCAAGTTCACGTTTGGATAGTTCTTTGCAATTTCAAGAGTCCCATCAGATGAGCCGTTATCGTACAAAACAACATCTTGAAATGATTTTAACGATTCAAGCGTCTCCTTTATGGTTGAAGCGCCATCTTTTACGATGATGACACATGAGATGTTTTTAATCGACAACTTTTTTTCCTTTTAATCTTTTTTTTGCATTTTTTTTATCTTTATGAGACTGAGAATATTTTAATGCAATCATAATAGAGCTCTCTTCATCACAGTTCATAAGCTTACAATACTCTTTGATAATAAACTTTAAATCATCATCCTTCGCCCAAAGCTTAGAGAAATTTCTCAGCCTCTCATTTAAAGAAAGAGGTCTAAACTCCATTCTGTTTATATCTACGATTTTAAAAATATAGCTCTTGTGCTCTTTTTTTATTAAAATATTTCCCGGAGAGTAGTCAAGATGAAAAATATCTTCTTCATGTAGCTTAAAAGTAAATTCTGCAAAAGCTTTAAAAACAGCTTCTTTTTGTAGAAAATCCTTATCTACAAGAGGCTCTCGTATAGTAAAATCATAATTAAAATTTTCACTTATAAAATAGCTTTCACCGATGAGTCCAAATCTCTCAAACTCAATATAGCCTATCGGTTTTGGCACAAAATCGCTTATTTTTACGCTGTTTTCATACGACTTCTTTGCTTTTGAGGGCTTAAAAAAAGTATATACAATTTTATTAATAAGGTTTGGGATTTTAAATGATTTAACCGCAAAATCCTCATTTTCAAAACGGATGATTTTTATCTCGTTTCTTGCCTTATGAATTGACTCTTCTGTATTGTCAAAGTAATTTTGTATATTTTTCAGAAGTGCTTCGTATCTGCTGTTGGTTGATTCAAATTTCATTTTCTATCCTATTTTGTGCTATAAAAATTCCGCCAAAGAGTGCAAAGAATGCAATTGGAAACTGCGCATGAAACATATTTTCTACCAAACTTGAAACAGAGTAAACGGTTACAAAAAGAGCGGTTAAGTTAAAATAGAACTTATCACGAATGTTGATTCTTAAGAGGTTGTAAAATATCATTATATAGAAAAAAAGTCCAATAATTCCGAGATGAACTGCAGTTTGAATGTAAAAATTATGATAACTAGGCATCTCCTTGACACACTCCATCTCTTGATGATTTTTAGAAATATACTCTTTAAGAACATCCATCTCTCCGTTAGAGCCGATTCCCAAAATCGGATTGTCTAAAAATATCTCGCCACCAACAATCCAAGCACCGACTCTAAGTCCAATGGATGCACAATAATCTTTATTGTCAATAATTTTATTGATATCCGACATACCGATGTGGACTCTTTCTTTAAAGTTAGGGCTAATCTGATATGCCGCATAAAAAATAGATATAACTAAAGTAGAAATAGCAAAAAAAGCCATAATTTTATTTTTAATATTTAAAAATCCGACAACAAATATGGAGAGCGCAAATGCCACTTGACCTGTTCTTCCCGAATTTAAAAAAAGGTTTGCAGTTGTTGTCAAAAAAAATAGAGAGTAGAGCACTTTTAATT
>MICC01000027.1:0-32999 GCA_001829715.1 Sulfurimonas sp. RIFOXYB12_FULL_35_9 | reverse complement strand
AGTAAATGCCAAAAGCATAGAGTATTGAATATGATTCATAAAAGGATTTGGAAATTCTACTGTTGCACGCTTGAAGCTCCAGAGTTCGAAAAACACACCGTAGGAGATAATCTCACTTAAAAGCATACCCGCTAAAAATGCCGATACCGCATACTCTATAAATTTTTTTTGTATAGTTGATGCAATTACAAACAGAACTAGAAAGTACCAATATCTTCTTATGTACTCTATTCCGCTGCTAACATTATCTGACCAAAGAAGAGAAAGGATGCTAAGAGCGATAAAAGCAACGAGATAAATTACGGTTTTATCGGATTTTAAAAAATCAACTCTCTTTTTAAAATTATCACTAAAGAGCCATAAAAGAAATAAAACTGCCGTTAGAAAGGATAACCCAGCTCTTGAAATAGGCACTAAAAAGGCATATAAAATAAAGAGGTAGTTTATGGAATCCTCAAGAGTTGTTTTTTTGATATCAGCCATCTTATTTTTTATAAAAGCGATTCAAAATATTGGATATATTTTTTTGCAGTCTCATTGTGAGAAAATTTAGAGTTTATCACATCTTTTGCATGATCCGTTACATTTTTTAATATTTCAGCGGAGCTACATAAAACTCTTATTTTTTGGGCTATGGCTTTAGCATCTTTTATGGGAACGATAAATCCGTTAACACCATCTTCTATAATCTCAAGAGAACTTTCATTCGCCGAGGCAATAACCGGAGTGCCGCTTGCAAGGGATTCAAGTATAACGCGAGGCAATCCCTCTTTACGGGTGGAAGCATGAACGAGAACGTCGCATGCGGCTATTATCTGAGGTACGTCGCTGCGGTATCCCGTGACATGGATCCGCTCTTTCATACCGCTATTTTCTATTTCTGAGAGGTAAGGTTCTTGCGATATGTCCTTTCCAATAAGAAGTATGTGTAAATTTTTGATATCTGCGAGTTCATGTGCCGCTTTTACGACATAAATCAAGCCTTTATGCTCTCTTACATTTGCGACAAAAGCGACATTGAAATTATTTTCGCTTGTATCGAAATCTTCAAGATTGGACGGTTTTTCATCGTACCATAAAACATCATGTCCTTTGTAGATTGTAACTACCTTTTTTGATTTACAAAAAATCTGTTTTTTCACATGATTTTCTACCGCTTTAGAGACACAGACGACACCGTCTACTCTCGGGTTGAGTGCATTTAGGTATGAACCTAGATCGTGTCTGTAGAGTCCGCCTGTAGTTCCGCGGTAAACGACAAGTTTTACATCGCTAAAGAGAGTCGCAAAGATTGCATTTGAGATAGCTTTTGAGTTTGTCGCATAAACTATAGATATATATTTCTCTTTGATTACTCTTCTTATGTCAAAAATGGTTTTAAAGCTTATCTTTTTTCTGTACTCAGCCTCAATTACATCTATGCCAAACTCTTTAAATCTAGCAGAGTATGCACTCTCTTTTTGAGTCATCAGAGTTATTTTATGTCCTGCTTTTGCCAGAGAGATAAAAATCTCCAGCTCCGGTCTTATGCTGTTAAATGAGTCGGAAGATGAGGTTAATACTAATATATTCATTTGTTAAATATTGCCTTTGGTAAAGTTGAATTTTATAGAAATTTTACTTAAACAGAATCGTTAGAACAAAAATAGCACCCAGCAGAGAACATGAAGCGTTATGCTAAACATAACGGCAGTCGCGCCGATGTCTTTTGCATTTTTTGCCAAAGGGTGAATCTCTGTAGTGACCAGATCTACGACGTTTTCAATCGCGCTATTTAAAAGCTCTACGATAAGGACTAAAAAAGCCGTGCAAAATAGAACGCTTTTTTGCCACAGCTCGAAATCAAGTAAAAAAATAGCAGGAATAATGAAAAGAGCGAGCAGCAGTTCTAGTCTAAAAGAGTTTTCTGTTTTAAAGGCATGCAAAAATCCATCAAGTGCATATTGCGTATTTTTAAAGAGATGATATTTTGGTTTGTTGTTCATAAATTTCCTTAGCTGTTTTTACGATTTCGTCTGATTCTATCTCACATATTGAGAAGTCATTTTTGTCGAGTTTATAGTGATTTACCGTACTTTTGGATTTTATAATCCTGTTTATCGGCGTTGCATAGACTCGGTTTATCGGAGTAGGACCGAAAATGGTGATTGATGGTACATTTAGTCCCCATGCCATGTGAGTCGGTCCGGTGTCATTTCCTATAAGCAAAGAGCATTTGGAGATAACATATTTTAGCTCATCTAGTGAGCCGCGAGGTAGCACATGAAGATACTTTGACTTCTCTTGCATCCAGAGTGCTTTTTGATGCTCTTCCTCGCTTCCCCAAACTACAAATGTTTCTATTTTTAATGCTTCGGCAATCTCAACAAACTTCTCTTTTGGATAGTTTCTGCTCTCCCATGTAGAGCCGATAACAAAGAGGTTGAAGATTTTGGGTAAATTTTCTACGGGTGAAGATGAGAATAAAAAACTCTCTTTGTCCAAAATCTTTTTGCTTGTTGCTTCTATACCCAGAGGCTCACAGATGACGGTTGCATTTCTATCAATCGTGTTTGCGTCATAAGCGATGTGGATTTTTTTGTTATAAAAGAGTGAAGCGATTCCTTCTCGAATTGAACTTTTGTCAAAGCCCGCAATTACTTTTGCACCGATAATTCTTGAAACAATTGCGGATTTTAGAAGCCCCTGAGCATCTATGACGATGTCGTAACCGTTTTTTGAGTAGCTCTTTAAAATTTTGTATTGGCTGAAAATCTCGCTCTTTTTCTTTTTTATAGATTTGAGATTTATCGGCAGTATATTATCTACATGAGGATTGTTTTTCAAAACATCGGCAAATGCGCTCTCCACAACCCAGTCAACCACGGCATGCGGAAGCTCTTTTTTTATAAACTGCAATGCCACCATAGCATGAATGATATCTCCCATCGCCGAGAGTTTTACTATACATATTTTCATAAAGAGATTTTACAAAAAAAATGATGAAAATCAGCCAACAATGAAATATTTTTATTTTTTAGATAAAATTCAGACTAAATAAGAGTCTTGGAATAGTCATTGAAAAAAATTTTAAAACGCTACATGCCGTACATAAAAGAGTATAAGCTAGAGTATCTGCTTGTTTTTATAGGTATTGTCTTAACGGTGAGTGCGACCACTGCAACAGCTCACATCATGAAACCTTTAATGGATGAGATGTTTATAGAAAAAAAAGAGGAGATGCTCTATTACATTCCTCTAGGACTTATCGGCATATACTTTTTTAAGTCTATCGGAAGATATTTGCAGTCGGTTTTTATGAACTATATCGGTCAGCATATTATGAGTAGATTTCGTGAAATGTTGCTTGAGAAGATTATAAACCTTGACATGACATTTTTGTATCTCAATCGCAGCGGTGAGCTTATCTCAAGGGTTACAAATGATATAGACAGGATTAGATATTTCGTCTCAAACATGCTACCTGAGCTTTTTCGCGAAAGCTTAACCGTCATCGCACTTTTGGGTTATGTGGTGTACCTAAATCCGGTGCTCGCTTTTTACTCTCTTATCGTCTTCCCATTGGCTGTCTATCCTATTTTAACTATAGGCAAAAAACTTAAAAAATATTCACGCCGCTCTCAAGAAAAAAATGCAGATGTGGTGAGCAGGCTTAGTGAAGTCTTTAACAACAGCGAAATCATAAAAGCAAATGCTACGCAGAAGTTTGAGATGGAGCGTTTTAGTGCTCAAAACTGGCAGTTTTTCAAGATAAACATGAAGTCTGTTTATGTAGGAGATATTGTATCGCCCATGATGGAGATTGTCGGAGCTATCGGGCTTGCAGCGGTTATTTTTGTGGGTGGACGGGAAGTTTATAACGGCAATATGAGTGTCGGAGAGTTTACGGCATTTATAACCGCAGTCGGGCTTGTTTTCCAGCCGATTCGCCGCATAGGAACAATCTACTCTAAAATCCAAGATGCCGTCTCTGCCAGTGAGAGAGTTTTTGAAATGCTAGATGTAGAGAACAAAATTATAGACGGCACTAAAGTTTTAGAAGATGAGATTAGGCATATAGAGTTTAAAAACGTAAAGCTGAAGTATGATGATTCTTATGCGCTCGATAATATCAATATTGAGATAAAACAGGGACAAAAGATAGCACTTGTCGGAGATAGTGGAGGCGGTAAAAGCACATTTATAAATATGCTTCTTCGTTTTTATGACCCCAATGAGGGCGAGATACTCATAAACGGCACAAATATAAAAGAGTTTACGCAAGACTCCCTAAAGCATCATATCTCTTTAGTGACGCAAAGAATCTATATTTTTCAAGATACTTTGGCGGCAAACGTTGCATACGCTCAGGAAATAGATGAAGAAAGGGTAAAAGAAGCACTCCTTTTAGCGGATGCGATGAGTTTTGTAGAGTCTCTTGAAGATGGAATCCATACCAAAATGGAGGAGTTTGGCTCAAACCTCTCAGGCGGACAGAGACAGCGTATCGCAATTGCCAGAGCTATCTATAAGCATGCCTCTTTGATACTTTTTGATGAGGCGACATCGGCACTGGATAATGAGAGTGAAAAGAGGATTCAAGCTGCGCTTGATGAGTATACAAAAGATAAAATTACCATTACTATTGCTCACAGACTTAGCACAATTGAGCATGCGGATAAGATTTTGGTTATGCAAAAGGGCAAGATTACGGCAAGCGGCAAGCATAGTGAACTTTTAGAGAGTTCTGAGATTTATCAAAGATTAGCGGGACATTTTAAAAATTAGATTAATTAGATTTTCAACACTTTTTAGAGATAATCGCTTTAACTATAAAATAAACAACGGATTATACATTATGCTAGATTTTACAAAATTTACAAAGTACTCAAAACCGGGACCTCGTTATACAAGTTATCCTACTGCATTAGAATTTAGTGACTCATTTGGGTATGAAACCTACATACAAAAGCTAGAACAGCAGGACTCAACTCGTCCTTTGAGCCTCTATTTTCATCTTCCTTTTTGTAAAAATGCATGTTATTTCTGTGGCTGTAATGTCGTCTTTACATCTAAAGAGGATAAGATGATTCGTTATTTGGAGTATCTAAAAAGAGAGCTGAAGATTCTATCTTCACATGTAGATTGCAGCAGAAAAGTGATTCAGATGCACTTTGGCGGCGGAACTCCCACTTTTTTCAATGCCCTTCAGTTAGAAGAAGTTATAAAAGAGATAAAGTCTTTTTTTCCAAACTTTGTAAAAGATGCTGAGATAAGCTGCGAGATAGATCCTCGTCACATTGATGAAGAGCAGATGCGTGTGCTTAGCCAAAACGGTTTTAACCGTGTGAGTTTCGGTCTGCAGGATTTTAACGAAAAAGTTCAAACTGCGGTTCATAGAATTCAGCCTTATGCTATCACAAAATATGCGATGGATTTGGCTAGAAAATATAACATGCACTCTGTAAATGTCGACCTTATTTACGGTCTGCCTTACCAGACACTAGAGACGTTTAAAGAGACGCTTGAACTCTCGCTTACTCTTAATCCCGACAGATTTGCAGTTTTTAACTACGCTCATGTGCCTTGGATGAAAAAGACTATGCGTAAAATCGATGAGACTACGCTTCCTCTTCCCCAAGAGAAGCTTCGCATTATGCAACATACGATTCACTTTTTAACTTCAAACGGCTATAAAATGATAGGAATGGATCACTTTGCAAAACCGGAGGATGAGCTTTTCAAGGCGATAGAAAAAGG
This sequence comes from Sulfurimonas sp. RIFOXYB12_FULL_35_9, assembly GCA_001829715.1. Taxonomy (GTDB): domain Bacteria; phylum Campylobacterota; class Campylobacteria; order Campylobacterales; family Sulfurimonadaceae; genus Sulfurimonas. The sequence continues at coordinate 27,260 of MICC01000027.1, read as the reverse complement.
TGAACTTCATAGAAATTTTCAAGGCTATACGACTAAGGGCGGAGCTGATTTAGTGGGTGTAGGGCTTACTTCTATAGGTGAGGGAGTTGATTACTATGCGCAAAATACGAAAGATATGAGAGAGTATGAAGATGCAATCGATGCAGGAAAGCTTCCGTTTGAAAGAGGCATCGTCTTAAGCGAGGATGACCAAATCAGACAATTTGTAATCATGGAGCTTATGAGTAACTTCAAACTTGATATTAAGAGATTTGAAAAACTCTTTAATATTGATTTTAAAACATATTTTGCAGATGCCATTGTTGCTTTAAAACCGTTTGAAGATGATGAACTCTTAAGCATGAACGATGATTTTATAGAGTGCAGCCAAACAGGAACTCTGCTCATTAGAAATATTGCGATGCCTTTTGATGCATATATGAAAAAACATGCCGCAAACTCTAAAACATTCTCTAAAACGGTTTGATGATGAGTAAAACAGCACAAGAAATTTTCAACTTCGGTGCCACTACTGATGAGTGCATAAAGTGCGGAAAATGTATCCCAGTTTGCACCATTCACAATGTAAATGCAGATGAAGTTACCTCTCCGCGTGGTTTTTTAGATCTTTTGGGGGCGTACCAGAGAGGCAATTTGGAATTAGACTTAAATGCAAAAGCCATCTTTGAGAGCTGTTTTTTATGTACGGCTTGTGTTGAGGCTTGTCCGAGATCTCTTCCGACAGATATGGTTATAGAGCAAGTTCGCTCCGACATAGGCAAGAAATTCGGTATTGCATGGTACAAAAAAGCTTTCTTTTTGCTTCTTCGCCACCGCTGGCTTAACGATATAGCGTTTAAACTCGGCTGGGTATTTCAGACATGTGGGTTTAAGATTCAAGCCGATATCGACTCTATGAGTTCTCGTTTTAATTTGCCGATGTTAAGAGCGGACAGGTTGCTGCCTAGCCTTAGAAAAACATCATTTTTAAATTCACATCCAGAAAATATAAGCAACGGCGGTAAAAGAAAAGTCGCTATTTTTATCGGATGTTTGGGCAATTACAACTATGTAAATGTAGGAAATTCGCTTTTAGAGATATTGGAGCATTTAGGTATTGACGCATTTTTGGCAAAAGACCAAAAGTGTTGCTCTGCACCTGCTTACTTTACGGGAGATTTTGATACGGTTGACTACAATGCAAAGTTTAACATAGAGTATTTTGAGAGTTTTAGCAAAGATGTTGAGGCTATCATTGTTCCCGAAGCTACATGTAGTGCAATGTTAAAGATAGATTATGAGCATTATTTCCATGACCAGCCAGAGTGGAAGGCAAGAGCGGTTGCACTCAGAAGCAAGATTTTTATGGCTACCGAGTGGTTACAGCATCACACTCAGCTTGAGCAACTCCTAGCTTCAAAGAAAAAAGATACGAAAATAGTCACATATCATGATCCATGTCATGCAAAAAAGATGCAGGGAATCCACATGGAACCAAGAAATCTTATAAGCAAAAATTACGCTATCGTTGAGATGAGCGACCCGAACAGCTGTTGCGGATTTGGCGGTGTAACGATGCAGAGCGAGAAATACCATTTTGCGAAAGCTGCCGGTATTCCAAAAGCGGATATGATTAAAAAAACAAACGCAGATATCGTAAGTGCCGAGTGCAGTGCATGCAGGATGCAGATAAACGCTTCTATGAATTATGTGGGCGCTACGCAAGTTTTTAAAAATCCTATAGAGCTAATTGCCGAGGCACTTAGAAATTGATGTCTGCATGGAACAATATATACGAAACATTTAATCCCGTAGCTTTTACTATTTTTATACCGATTCACTGGTATGGGATTATGTATGTTTTGGCACTTTTGACTGCTCTTTATATCGGAAAATATTTTATCAAAAAAGATAATTTAGATTTCAAAGGCAAAGAGATAGATGCCTATTTTATCTATGTTGAGATAGGCGTTATTCTCGGAGCAAGACTTGGTTATATTCTCTTTTACGACACTCAAACACTCTACTACCTTTCTCATCCGTGGCAGATATTTAACCCTTTTGTAAACGGTGAATTTGTCGGTATTCGAGGCATGAGCTATCACGGCGCAGTGCTTGGCTTTTTGATAAGCACCTACATGTACTCTAAAAAATATAAGATTGAGTTTGGCAAAATAATGGATCTTGTTGCCATCAGCGTGCCATTGGCATTTGTTTTTGGACGTATAGGAAATTTTTTAAATCAAGAGCTCATCGGCAGAGAGACTGATGTGCCTTGGGGAATATTGGTTGATGGTATGCTTCGTCATCCATCACAGCTTTATGAGGCTGTTTTAGAGGGTTTTGGGGTATTTATCGTTGTTTATATCTATAAAAAATATCAGAAATTCAGCGGAGAGTTGATTTTAGTTTACGGCATCAGCTATGGACTCTTTCGTGCAATTGCAGAGATTTGGCGAGCACCGGATGTTCAGATAGGGTATATCTGTTGTAACTATGTAACTCAAGGTCAGGCAATGAGTTTGGCTATGAGTTTAGTCGGAATCGTTGCATGGTTCTACTTTAAAGGAAAAACTGCAAAAAGTTCGTAATCTCAGTTTTTGTTTTTGCAGTTACTGCCTTTACGCAGTTCTTGATCTTTTATAACGGAATTTCTCCAGAGAAGATTTATGATATAGTAAGCCAATGTTGAGCCAAATACGGAGTAAAAAGCAGTTCCTACATAAAGCGGGATAAAGATATTTCCTATGTTTTTACTAAACCACTCCAAAGTCATCTCTACGTTAGAAACTTCAATTCCTAAAATAAAACTTCCCGTTAAATACTCCATATAGTACATAGCAGGCATTGTAAAAGGGTTGCTAAGCCAGCACATTGAAAGAGCAATCGGAACATTGAATTTTGTAAAGGGCATGATAGAAACAACGGCAAGCATCTGCATTGGCATAGGAATAAAAGCTATAAAGAGACCTATAAACACTCCTTTTGAGACCATTTTTCTACTTGCAGAGAGATATTCTGTAGGAATATTATATTTTTGAGTAAAAGCTTTTAGTTTTTCACTTGCGTTTATACTTTTAAAAGTTTTTCTTATCATAGGCTGCTCTTATCCTATATTAGTTTGTGAATTATATCAAAATAAATCTCCGCGAAATTGGGGGATAATTCAAATTCTGTATAACCTGAAATTAACATATTTTTTACTATAATGAGAGCCTTAAATAATATAGATTAGTACCATATTTAAAAGTTATTTTATATTTTGAATATTGGTTAATTAAAGGTTTTTGTGGAACAGTTATTTATTGATTGGCTAAAAGAGTATGGCTATATTGTTCTTTTTGCTTGGAGTATTTTAGAGGGTGAACTAGGGCTTATAATGGCAGGTATTATGTCTCATACGGGAGATATGTTTTTGCCATTTGCCATTGTTGTAGGTGGATTTGGGGGATTTGTCGGGGATCAGATCTATTTTTATATAGGACGATTCAATAAAAAATATATTCACAATAAGATTCGCTCTCAGCGTACAAAGTTTGCGCTGGCTCACTTGTTGTTAAAAAAGTACGGCTGGCCTATAATTTTTGCTCAACGCTACATGTATGGAATGCGTACCGTAATTCCTATGGCGATAGGAATTACAAAATATTCAAGCCGCCAATTTGCGATAATTAACTTTGTGAGTGCTATTGCATGGGCTTCGATTACGATAATTCCTGCCTATTTCTATGGAGATGAACTTTTAGAAGTTATTAAGTGGATTAAAGCTCATTGGTATTTTGCGATACCGCTTATTGTTGTGGTTGTCGGCACGCTGTTTTATAATTTGAATAAGTTTGAAAAAAATCTTGTCCTAAAACGTCATGAACGCCGAAATTCAGTAGAAAAATAAAAATAAAGTAGGTGTAAATAAATGTCATTTGAAAAATTAGGGGTTATTAAACCCATTCTTAGCGCTATAAAAGAGTTAGGATATGAAAAACCTACGACTATCCAAACAAGAGCTATTCCGCTCGTTTTGGCGAAGAGTGATGTTTTTGCAACTGCTCAAACAGGAACGGGGAAAACTGCAGCATTTGGAATTCCTATGCTTCAGCGTCTTAGAAATGTAACGCCCGAAGCAAGAGTAGTAAGAGGCGTTATCATATCTCCTACTCGCGAACTTTCCATCCAAATATATGAAGATATACAAAGCTATGCAAAAAACATGAGCTTAAACATAGCTGTTTTTGTAGGCGGAAAAGATCTCGATACGCAGCAGAAGATTTTAAAAGAGGGTGTGGATATAATTATAGCAACTCCGGGCAGAATAATGGAACATGTTGAAAAGGGCTTAAACCTTTCACATGTAGAGATTTTTGTGCTTGATGAAGCTGATAGAATGTTAGATATGGGCTTTATGAAAGAGATAAGAAAAATCCATCCTCTTTTGCCAAAAAGACACCAAACGCTTCTTTTCTCTGCAACATACAGCGACAAGGTTAGAAAACTCTCAAAACTTATTCTTACAAAACCGGAATTTGTAGAGACATCTAAAAAGAACTCGACCGTGGATACCATAAATCAAGTCGTTTATTTGGTAGATACCGATAAAAAAGCGGCGCTTTTGGCATATATAATCGGCTCAAGAAATTTTAGACAAGTTTTAGTTTTTACAAGAACAAAAGCAAGTGCTGACGAGTTGGTGCTAGAACTTAAAAAAGATGGTCTTAAGTGCGGAATTATCCATGGAGATAAAACTCAGGCAAACAGGCTTAAGACGCTTAATGAGTTTAAAGAGGGAAAAACTAAAGTTCTTATTGCGACAGATATTGCTTCAAGAGGTTTGGATATAGAAGAGTTGCCGTTTGTTATCAACTACGAACTTCCATCAATTCCGGAAGATTATGTTCATAGAGTAGGGCGAACAGGTCGTGCAGGGCGAGATGGAATGGCGATAAGCTTGATTGATATTTATGAAAAGTATGATATAAAAGATGTAGAGAGACTTATAGGGATTAAGATTCCACAAGAGGTCGTTGAGGGGTTTGAACCAGATCCTACTATACGTAGAAAAGATCAAGAAGAGTTAAAGCTAAAGAGCGAACATAAAAAAGTAGAGGTAAAAAGAGCTAAAAAAAGCTATAAAAAACCTGATGCCGCTAAAAAAACTCCATCTGTAAAAAAAGCTGTGACAAGTAAAAAAAGAAAAACAACAAAGCGTGATTAGTAGATATTGTTAGAAATTTTATACAGAGATGAGTTTTTAGTAGCCATAAATAAGCCTAGCGGACTTTTAGTTCATCGTTCACCGATTGACAGATATGAAACAGAGTTCGCGGTTCAGATTCTTCGTGACCAGATAGGGCAGTTTGTTTATCCGGTTCATCGCCTAGACAAGCCGACTTCCGGAGTTTTGCTCTTTGCGCTTGATAAAGAGAGTGCTTCTCTTTTAGGTGAACAGTTCATGTCAAGAGAGAGCAAAAAAAGCTATATTGCGATTGTCCGCGGTTATATACAAGAGCGTGGCATAATAGAACATGCTCTCACAATTAAGCTTGATAAAATCGCAGACAAGGATAGTTCTGCACCTACAGAGGCGCAAGAAGCTACTACGGAGTATGAGAGAGTAGCGACGGTTGAACTTGATTTTGCAGTAGGAAAATATGATAAAACCCGTTATTCGCTTGTAAAACTTTATCCTATGACTGGACGAAAACATCAGCTTCGTCGTCACATGAAACATATATCCCACCATATTTTGGGAGATACAAAGTACGGAAGAGGCGAACACAATATTTTCATAAGAGAGCAGTTTGATTGTCACAGAATGCTTCTGCATGCAAGTGAACTTCAAATAAGGCATCCGCATACAAATGAAATTTTAGTGATTCAAGCATCTTTAGACGATACGTTTGAGTCAATGTGCAAGTTGTTTAACTGACACATTTGATATAATGGCGCAAATTTAATTTAGGAGTTACAATGGAAGCAATCTATCCATACGCAAATATTATACACTTGCTTCTGGCAATCATATTTTTAGGTTATGTTTTTACGGATACGGTAATGATATCGGCACTTAAAGATAAGTTTGGCAAAGATACAGACCAAAAAATCAATCAAACTTTAGGAGCAAAAAGTTTTAAAATTTTTCCTCTCTCGCTTTTGGTTATTGTTTTAACAGGCGGCATGATGATGTCAAAGTACATCAACTCAGATGCTGGTCTTTTTGAAACAACTCTACAAAAACTGCTTGTTATAAAAATAATTTTGGCTCTGATAATAGTTCTTGGAGTGCTTTACAACCTCTATACGAAGTTAACGAAAAAGCCAAAACATCCATTTATGCAGGAGCACTTCCATAAACTTGTTTTAGTTTTGGGATTTTTCATAGTTGTGCTTGCAAAACTAATGTTTACAGCTTAAAAACTTATCGCCTGAGTCTTAATATTTAGAGACAAGCGACATCATTTGTGAATATATAGCGCCTATTTGTGCCTGTAAAGAGGGCTTCTCCTCGTCTTTTGCACTAGAGAGTTTTGTCTCAAGAGATTCTAATATTTTTTGCAGTTTTTCAAGTGCTTTATCCATAGAATCACCGCTGTCTTTGGCTTCAGTTTTATAAGAGTGAATGCCTTGGAGTTTTTTTATGCTCTCTTTGGCGGATAAGAGCAGCCTATTTTCATTTTCGCTCTCTTTGGAAACCGCCAAATCTATTTGAGAAATAACACCCGCTTGCCCATTTTCAAATAGAAAAAAGCTGCTTTTTCTCATAGCTCCGAGTTGTTCGTTGGAGAGAGTTTTGAGTTCAAACGGAGTTGAAATATCTCCTAAAAATATTGCTCCGATTCCTGCCTGACCGAGGGCTATAAGCTCATCATTATTTTGGCTTTTTTTCCAGATTCTAAGTTTATTGAAAATCTTGTCATTTTCGTCAATCCAGCCATTTTTGTCGTCATCATAGGCTCTAAGCTCACCAAAACCGTTGCCGCTTTTTGCGCCGAATAGTTCACTTCCGTTGTCAATAACGCTATTTGAATTTTTGTCAAGTGCCAAAAAGCCGCTTCCTTCCTTAAGCATGGATATCTGATCTTCTTTTCCGTCGCTGTCTATATCAAAAGCAAAAGTTTTTGAACTTAGCGATGCAAATGAACCGCTAAAATCTAGAATAAGCGGATCTTGAAAGGCTTTTACATCACCCATGCTTATGTTTATTTGCTGTACAAAACTTCTTGATAGTGAGACATTAAGCTCAAACGCAATCTCTCTATCACCGCTCTTTACATAAGCTGTTGTACTAAAATTTAGTGCCTCTGCTTCTACGTATGTTGCACTAAGTTCAAAACTGTCTCTGCCTTTTGTTTTTTCGCTAATGCTCTTTAGCAGAGACGCACTTAAATCTTTTATAACTAAATCCTCATTTTTATCTCTTATCAAGCTAAAATCACTAATCATAGGAGTTTTTGAAGATTCATCACTTTTAAAATTTTCTTCCGAACTGCTTCTATTTGAAACCTGCATAGTTGCACTTTTATAACTAAAATGCTCTGCACCCATAAAAATATTGTATCCGTCCACCCTCATCATATCCTCCTTGATATTTATGTATTGCATTTAACCAAATCGGATTTATGTTGTTACTATAAATAGAGAAATAATTTTTTAAATATAGGCGTTATTGTTTTTTTAGTGCTAGGATAATAAAAATTTTATTTTGGTGGCTAATGAAAAAAGAGATTTTAGAGCGGTATGAACGAAGTGATAAAGGTGAGATAATAATTGATATCTCTACAAAAACTCCGGAAGATCTTTATAGCAATTTTGATAAAAAATCACATTTTTTAAAAAAAGATTTAAATCAAGATCTGGCAGAGTATATGATTGAGAGTGTAACGGAGATTGAGGGAGAGGATTTTATAATTAGGTTTAATTTTGAGTCAAAAGAGGATAATGATTCAATATCACGAGTTACAAACAGCATAAATAAATTTTTTTCATACCTGCAAGAACATGAGCATAGAAATATGAAAGATATGCGTAAAAAATCATCAACTTTATTTTTTATCGGAGCATTGATAGCCGCAACTTCCGTCTTTATAAATCAGAGTGAGTGGATGGAGAAAAGTATTATTTTCGGTGTCATAGCGGAAGGTTTAACGGTTGCCGCATGGGTCTCTTTGTGGGAAGCACTGGCTACTTTTTTGGTAAAGTGGATGCCGTATAAAAAGAAAATCTTGCTTTATGAACGCATAGCAAATGCAAAAATAGTATTTAATTTCAGTGTAGCATAGATCCCAAAGTAAATTTGAGATCTGCTCGTTATCTAGCCTCTTTTATAGCTTCAAGTGCCGCTTCATAGTTAGGTTCTGCCGTAACCTCTTTTACAATCTCTTTGTAAACTATAGTTCCGCTTCTGTCAATCACAAAAACAGCTCTGGCACTTAGCCCTTTTAGTTTGTTGTCATCCATTAAAACACCGTATGCTTTGCTAACGCTTTTATCTAGATAGTCGCTTGCAACGGTTAGGTTTTCAATTCCGCTTGTTGTACAAAATCTCTCAGATGCAAATGGCAAGTCCATAGATACGACCATTGTTTCGCAAATATCCAAATTGTTTACATCTTCGTTAAATCTTCTTGTTTCAGCCGCACATGTATCGGTGTCAAGGGATGGAAGTGTTATTAGAAGCTGTATCTTGTCTTTTGCTCCGCCAATCTCTACACTGCTTAAATCAGTTCCGATTGCAGATACAATCGGCGCTTTGTCTCCTACACCAAGAGCATCTCCCGCTAAATTTACAACCGAACCTTTAAACATCGTTGTTTGCATAGATAATCCTTAAATTTTTTTGAATTATATTATCATAAAAATAGTGTAATTTATCTTTTATTGTATAGTTTTTCAATATAATCTAAGAAATAGATGAGAAGTTGAAACATGCAAAACCCTTTTGAGTCAGGTCATATAAAAAATTATATACTTCTTTATGTAAGCGTAGTCGTTATCATGGTGCTTTTTTTTATAGCAACGACTCTTTTTCATGATGTTGAAGAGGTAGATAAAAAGGTATTTGCAGAGGCAAAAGAGAGTCAACATGTAGAGAAAAGAGAGCCTTCGGAAGAGAGAACTCCTTCTCATCAGTTTAAACTCTTAGAAAAAGCTTACTGATTCTCTTTTGTAATAATGTATAGCTGTTCGTGGTTTAAGCGTTTTAAGATATCCATAACGCTTACAAAATCTTGAAATTTTGACTCTTTATCGCTTCTAAGAACAACTGTCTGATCTTTTGGAATTGCAGAGAGTTTACTCTCAAGTGTTTTTAGATCCACCTTCTCTTTATCTACAAACAATTCGCCTTTACTGTTTACATAAATGGTTAGCTCTTTTGTCGTATCTTCCTTTTTTGTTGCCTTGGCTTCAGGCAGTTCTATAGGAATGATACCTTGGGTTATAAATGTCGCAGTCGTTAAAACCATAACTAAAAGCACGAGCATGATGTCTATAAAAGGAACGACGTTTATCTCGTCAAATCTCTTTTTTGGTTTTTTAAATTTTGGCATAGTTACTTGCTTGCTTTGTCTTGAGCTATATCAAAAGCTGTCAATATCTTCTCGACTTTGCGAAGCAAAAGAGTGTAGACAACGATAGCAGGCATAGCGACAATAAGACCCATAGCAGTTGCTTTAAGTGCAAGAGCAAGTCCTACCATAATTTTTTTTGCATCAATCGTTCCGGCATCTCCCATGGAGTAAAAAGCGAGCATAATCCCGATTACGGTTCCCAATAGACCGACATACGGTGCATTAGAACCTATAACGCTTATAATACTGAGGTTGTCGGTCAAATCCATCTCAAGTTTGTCTCTATTGTCGTAATCTGCCGTGCGAAGAGTGCTATAAAACATCATTCTCTCTATAAACAACCAAAGGGTAATGATACTCATAAGAATGAGTAACCCCATAACTCCATAATCTAACGCCATTTCTGCATATGCTAAAATGTTTTTTTCCACTAATTTTCCTTAAATTTTAAAATAACCGTTGTGCCGATATTCGGCTTTGATCTAAATTTTAGTGAGATTGCGTTTGCATCGCAAAATCTCTTTACCATACCAAGACCTATGCCAAAACCTTTCATGTTTTGATTGCCTTGGTAGTAGTTGTCAAAAATTTTTAAAAGCTCTACATCATCGATTCCACAACCGTAATCTTTTATATAGAGCGTAAAACCTTGCAATTGTATATCTATTTTATGAATATTTAGTGAATATTTTACTGCATTATCTATAAGATTGTCAACTACTTTTGATAAGCCTACTTTATCATTTTTGATTTGAGTCTCTATAAGGTCGAGAGTAAATTCCATATGCGGATAGATGCGATTTAAAAATTCAACTCTACTTTCTATGAGTTTATCAAGCTCTATAGTCTCGTAGTTTACGTTTGAACTTTGCAATTTTATCATATAGTCAAGTTCATTGTATCGTTGCTGCAGCATCTCACAAGCACTCTCTATTCTGGCGGCTCTTTTTAAATCCTTGTCGCTGCTGAGATTTTTTTTCAACATGTGAATATTTGTCATGATTGTGCTGATGGGTAAGTTTAACTCATGGAGTGTCTCTTTTGATAAATTTTGAAGATTTGTTAAATGTTCAAAGAGCGGATCTATGGATAGTTTGGAGATAATTATTCCCGCAAAAGTGATTAAAAGAGATAGTATAAAAATAAGGATAAAAATATTTTCAATCTTTATAATTGCTACGAAATAGTATAAAATAGTCATTATGGTAATAGCCGTAACGACATAATAGACAAAAATAATGATACGGAGATTATGAAACAAGTTTATACCCTATGCCACGGATATTTTCTATATTTATTTGCGGAACAAGCTGTTTTATGCGGTTTATATAAACTCTTAGCGCACCGTCGCTTCCGCCATCGCCTCTGCTCCAGAGCGTATCTAAAATGAGCTCTTTAGGGACGGTATTGTTTACATGCTGCATAAGAAGGACAAGAAGGTCATACTCTTTTTTAGAGAGGTCTAGCTCTTTTTTGTTATACAAAATACGTTTATGGGTATTGTCATTGCACAATAATCCCACACATTCGGCATGATCTGATTTAACTCTTTTTAAAAGTGCTTTAATGCGAAGAAGAAGTTCATCTATATCGAAAGGTTTTGTTAAAAAGTCGTCCGCACCGCTAAAGAAGCTTTTTTTTAGCATCTCTTTATCTTTATGAGATGTTAGAAAAATAGCAGGTGTTGTGTCGTTAGAGTCTCTAAGCTCTTTAAGCAGAGTCGTGCCGTCGATGAGAGGCACGTTAATATCAAGAAGATAGAGATCAAATTTTTGTTCATATGTAGCATCCAGCGCACTCTGTCCGTTTGGAGCATGTGTGACTTCAAAACCGTTCTCCTGCAATAAATCAACAATGGTATCTGCAAAAAGCAGATCATCTTCTAGAAATAAAACTCTATTCAACGCTTTGTATAGCCCAGTTTATGACTCTTCCGGCATACATTGGAACGACATTGCCGTAATCATCAGGCACTACAAAAGGGCGTTTTTCTAAAATTATCTCTTTAAATTCGGGACAAATTTTATAGATGCTTTGAGCATTGTCGCTTACAAAAGCTTGAAGATTGTCTAGTTTGTCATACTGTTCAAAAATTTCGCATAGGAGCTGCAGAGCAATCGGTGCACTAAATACTCCTGCCGCACATCCCGCACTCTCTTTTTTGCTTCTTGGATGAGGTGCCGAGTCTGAGCCGAACATGACTTTTGGATGTGCTTCCAGCGCAACGCTTAAGAGTGCATCCAAATCTTCAGGGCGTTTGGCAATCGGTTTACAGAAGTTATGAGGCATCATCATGCCGCCGACTACGTCATCAAGGGTAAAAAGCAGATGATGAACCGTTATGGTTGCGTAAAGGTTTTCATATTTGTCAAGCATCTCAACTGCAGCTTTTGTTGTTATATGCTCCATGATAATTTTTAAATCAGGAAAATTTTTAGCCAAGATTTCATAAATGCTCATAAATTCCGCTTCTCTATCCATAACAAAACCGTTTGTTTCGCCATGAACGCATAGAGGAATGCCCAAAACACTCATTGCTTCTAGTGTTTGGCGCATCTCTTCTACATTAAAAGATGAAACACCGCCATCAGAGTTGGTAGTAATACCTGCAGGATAGAGTTTTATCGCCATAATATCCTGTGCAACCGAAGCTAAAAATCTTTTGTCGTAGTTTTTATAAAAAAGTGTCATGTATGGTTCAAAGTAGTCATTCGGAACAGCCGCCATAACACGCTGTTTATATGCTTTCACATCTTCAAGCGTCTCAACGGGAGGAACAAGATTTGGCATGATAAGTCCGCCGCTAAAGCTGTATGCGCTAAGCGGAGCAACATTTTCAAGCATTACTCCATCGCGAAGATGCAAGTGCATATCAAGCGGCATTAAAAGAGTATGAGTTTTCATTATTTTCCTTGTTATAGAGAGTTTTTAGCTTCTAAAATCAAATCGTTTATAGCTTTTTCATAGAGTTTTGCCTCTTCTTGCGAAGTTGATTCAAAACGGGTAACCAAAACAGGAGTCGTGTTGCTTGCTCTTACCAATCCCCAGCCATGTTCAAAATTTATACGAACACCGTCTACGTCGATGATGTTTTTTATTTTTGGAAATGAATTAGGCGGAGTTTGAAGAAGCTCTTTTACTCTGTTTATGATTTTAAACTTCTCAGATTCTGTTGTGTGAACTTTTATCTCTTCTGTTGAGAAGACTTGAGGCAGTTTTGCCAGCTCAGCGTCTAAGTCTATACCGTCATGAATAAGCTCTAACATTCTAAGTGTTGCGTAAATAGCATCGTCATAACCAAAGTAACGGTTTTTGAAAAATACATGTCCGCTCACCTCACATGCAAGATCTGCATTTACCTCTTGCATTTTTACTTTGAGGTTTGAGTGCCCAGTTTTGTACATTATAGCTTTTGCACCGCGACGCTCTAGCTCATCGTACATCACTTGTGAGCATTTAACTTCTCCGACAACCGTTGGTTTATCCATTTTCATCGCATATAAAAGAGCCATCATGTCGCCTTTTATATTATTTTTATGGGTTAAAACTGCGATTCTGTCCGCATCGCCGTCATAAGCAAAAGCGATATCCCCATCGGTTGCTAAAAGCTTTTTAATGTCTTCAAGATTATGTTCGTCGGAAGGGTCCGGATGGTGGTTTGGAAAAGTTCCATCAGGATCTACAAAGAGTCCTTTTGTGTTAAGTTCTAATGCACCGAAAATCCTCTCCGTTACAACACCTGCAACACCGTTTCCGCAATCATAAACTATTCGCGAGGGCATACCTTTTAGATGTTGAAATTCGCTTACTAAAAAGTCTACATAACGTGTAAGAGCATCTATTTTTGTTACGTCTCTAGCAACTTTGAGTGGAAAATCCATCGCTTCACACTCACGACCTAGCGCATATATATCCTCCCCGAAAAACGGGGCTTTGTTTATTGTGATTTTAAAACCGTTATACTCACTTGGATTGTGTGAGCCTGTAATCATAACAGAAGCTGAAGGTGTGATACCGTTCCAATCTTGATAATTTGTAAAATAGTTTACGGGAGTCGGAACAAGACCCATATCAAGAACTTTCTTGCCACCGGCATTGAGTCCATGAACAAGGTACTCAAAGAGGATAGGAGAGTGGCTTCTTGCATCATAACCGACTGCAACATATTCGCCCTCTATTTTTGAAGCCAAAGCATAACCTATGCGAACGACACTCTGCTCATTCAACTCTTTTTCGAAAATCCCTCTAATGTCATACTCTCTGTAAATGCTCACTTTTTACGCCTTTTATAAATTTATGATGTTATTTTACAATAAATCGCTTTGATAAATATATGTAGTTTGAAAAAATAAAATAGATAAATGTATTTAAAATTAGATTTTTAATACATTCTTTATTATGTGCTGGATAGAATACTTGATGCCCATAAATTATTGAGATTTTGTAGAAATTTTGTATTCTGTAAAAAAACAGTTGTTTATGTGGGAAAATTGGGTTTAAAATTTTTTTTTGGAAAAACATGAATAGTAATATAATTAACAGACTTGAAGTACTTGTAAAAAAAATGTACTACATTCATCAAAGATTTAAGATATATTCAACATTTGCTCTTCTGTATCATGAAGAACCTCTTAGTGTTATTGAATTATCAAAATATGTTAGGCTCTCAGATCAGTTTATGCCTCTTGATAGCAATCATTACTTTATTATATTTGCATTTACCGCTCAAGACGATGCATATAAGGCATCGCAAAATATTATTTATAGATTAGATAAACATTTTCATAGCGATGACGGATGCTTTATAGCTGTGGATTCTTTTGATGTAAATAAATCTCCTCAAAGTGTTTTAAATAGATTGAAGCAGATTCTTATTCAAACTCGCAAAGAATCATATTCAAGGGTTGAGACTGAAGATATATTGGAAAGATGAAGATTAAGTAAGAAGCAGATTTAAGCTAATCTGCTGCAATGTTGCAGCAGACGATAGCATAAATAGACAACTCTCTTAATGTCTAGTAACTAACTTATGCTCTTTTATCTTATTTATAAGGTTAGCGATAAATGAAGTTTTTTCTTCCTCTTTTGCTATTGATTTTGTAGCTTTTAGGTTAAAGAGTTCCATTTTTTTATCAAGGTAGCTTGTATCTAGTTTTCCTGCGATAAAATCAGCATCTTTTACTATCTCTCTATGAAGAGACAAGTTTGTAATAACGCCGTCGATATAAAATTCATCTAAAGCTCTTGAAGCTTTTTTTACAGCACCTTCCCAGTCAAGCGCCCAAACGATAAGCTTTCCTACCATTGAGTCATAGTTTGGAGGGATTGTGTATCCAGCGTAAGCACTTGAGTCGATTCTTACCCCTGGGCCACCCGGAGTGATGTAGTTTGTGATAGTCCCGATTGATGGCATAAAGTTGTTTTGAGGATTTTCAGCATTGATTCTAAACTCAATAGCATATCCGCGGAAGTTAATCTCTTCTTGTAAAAACTTCAGCTTATCGCCCTCTGCAATCTCTATCATTCTTTGAATAATGTCTATTCCAGAGATAATTTCAGTTACGGGATGCTCAACTTGAACCCTTGTGTTCATCTCGATGAAGTAGATATTATCGTCCGCATCAAGCAGATACTCAACCGTTCCAACACTCTCGTAACCCAGCTTTAGCATTGCTTTTGTAGAGATTCTGTAAAGCTCTTTTCTTGCTTCAGGGCTTAGTCTAGGAGATGGAGCGATTTCGATAACCTTTTGGTGACGTCTCTGAATCGAACAATCTCTCTCGCCCAAGTGTACAACATTTCCGTATTTGTCGGCAACAATTTGGATTTCGATATGTCTTGGATTTTCAACATATTTCTCGATGAAAACCTCGCCTTTTCCAAAATATTTTACCGCTTCATTTGTTGCTGAGTCAAACATCTCGTCAAAGAGTTTTGCGCTTTTAACGATTCTCATTCCTCTCCCGCCGCCGCCAAAAGCAGCTTTTATGATAACAGGAAAACCTATTTGAGTAGCAACTCTTGCGCCCTCTGCTTTATCTGTAACAGGCTCATCTGTTCCTTCTAAAACCGGAACACCAATAGCTTTCATTGCAACTTTTGAAGCCATTTTGTCACCAAAAAGTGCGATGTGCGCAGGTTTTGGACCGATAAAAATAAGTCCTCTGTCTTCACAAGCCTGTGCAAACTCTGCATTTTCAGACAAGAAGCCGTATCCAGGGTGGATAGCATCACAACCTGCTTTTAGCGCTAGAGTGATAATGCGGTCATAGTCAAGATAAGCTTGAAGCGCATCTCCCATAATCGGGTAGCACTCGTCAGCTTTTTTCACCCAGATTCCCTCAACATCAACTTCTGAGAAGATAGCTACACTTTTAATATCTAACTCTTTACAAGCTCTAATAATTCTTAGAGCGATTTCGCCTCTGTTTGCAACAAGTATCTTGGTAATCTTTTTCATTATATGAACCTTGTGGATAAATTTGACGAAATTTTATACTTTTAAAAAAATAAATTCTTCACTATTTATGCTTGTAAAACTATCTGTTATTGCTAAATAAAATATCTTTTTTTGTACTAAAAACATAAATATTTTGCTATAATTATTTTCATAAAACACATTGTAAATCTCGAAAAACTTGTTTTTTCGTAGCTTTAGGGGGATGCAAGGGACTAAAGTCCCTGCCACTAAAACGGACAAGTTCGTTTTAGTGCGTAACATAAATATGAAAAAAGAAACACTACAAAAAAGAGTACAAATAGCAAACGATATTATGTACTACATTTACACGCACATTGACACAAACATCGATATGGATGAGCTTAGCTCTGATTTGAAAGTCAGCAAGTTTCACATGCATAGAGTGTTTAAAGATATATTTGGAAAAAATATCTATGAAAGTATAAAATCAATAAGACTTCAAAAAGCGTCAAATCTACTTTTAACAAACAAATACTCAACGATTACGGATGTGGCAAATATATGCGGATACAGCTCTCAGACATCATTTTTGCGTGTTTTTAAAGAGCGATTTAGCATGACGCCAAAAGAGTGGAAAAACGGCGGTTACAAAGAGTATTCACAGCACATTATCGAGCAATCCCCAAAAGCAAAAAAATCAACGGCAAAATTTGATAACTTAGAGCCTACTATCGTGAAAATGCCACTGATAGAGAGTTACTATATCAGACACAGCGGCTACAATGCGCAGATAAAGCAGACATGGCAAAAACTTCAAACATGGATTTTCAGCAATAACATCACGGAGTATAAGCAAATCGCTCTTTTTCACGACAACCCGACCGTAACACCGCTTAATGAGTGCCAATATGTCGCATGTATAGTTGTAGAAAAAGGAACAAAAGTTAAAAGTGACAGACTTCCAAAGTTTAATATCTCAGATGGAATTTACGCCAAGTTTGATTTGGTAGGAGAGCAGGGAGATATGTTAAAATTTATCCAATGGGTTTACCATGAGTGGTTACCAAAAAGCGAGTATGAAACAACGACAAAACCGCCGTATGTAATCTATAGAAAAAACAACTATCTCTCAGAAGACAGCAGGTTTGATATAAGTTTTTATCTTTCGATAAAGTTTTAAGTGTGGTGAATACGATTTTTTTAAAAATAGAGCAGTAAAAAACTATATCAATAATATTTCAATTAACGAAATTTTTTGAAAGATTTATAATATTTTAAAACATAAGTTTCTTCTAAACTGCTATTATTATAAAAAAAATAAAGAGATATTATGAACGAAGTTAAAACAATTTATCTAAAAGATTATAAAGCGCCAGAGTTTAGTGTTAAAACATGTGATTTGGTTTTTGAGCTTTTTGAAGAGTATACGCAAGTTACAAATATGATGCATATTGTAAAAATGGATAAAGAGTGCAGAGATATCGTTTTGGATAGTGTAGATCTGGAACTTGTAGAGCTTTACTTGGATGATGTAAAGCTTGATGAGAGTAAATATGCAGTAGAAAAAGAGAGTTTGAGGGTTTTTAATGTGCCGGATGAGTTAGAGCTTATCATCATCAACAAAATTTATCCGCATTTAAACAGCGAACTTGAGGGGCTTTACAAATCAGGCACTATCTTTTGTACGCAAAACGAGCCGGAGGGTTTTAGAAGAATCACTCCTTACATAGACCGCCCCGATGTTATGGCGGTGTTTAAAACAACTGTCGTAGCCGACAAAGAGAGATACCCGATACTTCTAAGCAATGGAAATACGGAGTCAAACTTTAAGCTTCATGACGGAAGACATGGGGTTACATGGATAGATCCACATCCAAAACCGTCTTACCTTTTTGCCCTTGTTGCAGGAGACCTTGGAGTTGTAAAAGATAAGTTTATAACAAAAAGCGGTAAATATGTAAGAATGAACATCTATACCGATAAAGGGAATGAGTCTAAGTGTACGCATGCCATGAATTCGCTAAAAGAGGCGATGAAGTGGGATGAAGAGGTCTATGGGCGTGAATATGATCTAGATCTTTACAATATCGTAGCGGTGGATAGTTTCAACATGGGGGCGATGGAAAATAAGGGTTTAAATATCTTTAACTCCGCCTATGTTTTAGCAGATGAAGATACGGCAACAGATGCAAATTTTATGGGCATTCAAAGCGTGATTGCTCATGAGTATTTTCACAACTGGACGGGAAACAGGATTACATGCAGGGATTGGTTTCAGCTTACGCTCAAAGAGGGTTTAACGGTATTTCGTGACCAATGTTTCTCGGCAGATATGCACTCAAAAGAGGTTAAACGCATAGAAGATGTTAGAGCACTTAGGGAGAGACAGTTTGTAGAAGATGCTTCACCGACCGCACATCCGATTCAGCCAGACTCTTACATGGCTATTAATAACTTTTACACGGCAACGGTATATGAAAAAGGTGCAGAGATTATACGTATGCTTCATACTCTCTTGGGTGAAGAGAAGTACCGTAGGGCAACAGACTTGTACTTTGACACTTTTGACTCTCAAGCGGTAAGAACGGATGATTTTTTATGGGCTATGAGCAAAGAGGGCGGGATTGATTTGGAGCAGTTTAAGAGATGGTATCATCAGTCGGGTACTCCAAAGCTGCATGCAGATGAGAAGTTTGAAGAGGGCGAATTCGTATTGACTTTGACGCAGAAAGTGCCAAATGCGGTAAATGGAAGCAAGCAGCAACCATACTTTTTTCCTCTGAAAATTGCTTTTTTGGATGAAAGCGGCAAAGAGATCGAGGAGAGAACGATTATTGTCTCAAAAGAGAGTGAGGAGTTTGTTTTTAAAACTTCTTTAAAACCTATTCTCTCCATAAACAGAGATTTCTCAGCTCCGATTATTGTTGAGCAGACCCACGGCAATTACGCTTTTTTAATGAAACATGACAGAAACAGCTTTGTAAGATATGAATCGGCTCAATCTTTCGGCGTTCAAACTATAGAGGGTATGATGAGAGGAGAGGCGATTGACGAGGAGTTTGTGCAAGCTTATGGGCATGTGCTTGATGGTGAGCTAGATTTATCATATAAAGCACTTCTTTTAGATCTGCCAAGCGTATCGGCGATTATGCAGAGGCAAGATGAGGTAGATTTTGAGGCTATTTACGAGGCAAAAGAGAGCCTACAAAAGCATTTAGCCCTTACATTTAAAGATAAACTTCTAGCTCTTTATACTCAAAATCACAAGCCTGCATGTAAAGAGCTTGATGCAAAAAGTATCGGTGAGAGAAGCATCAAAAATTGTTGTTTAAAACTTCTTTCTGCATTAGAGAGCGATGAGGTCGCAATGCTTGTAAGCTCACAGTATAACGACTCAATAACTATGACAGACAGGATTGTGGCACTTGATATCTTGGAAAATACTTCGCCTGCATACTCTGTATCCGCACTTGAGCATTTCTATAAACAATATAAAAACGATACATTGGTTATTCAAAAATATTTTTCGATTTTAGCGGCTTCACGCAGAGTCGGTACTTTGGATCGTGTTATGGCTCTCCAAAACGATGAGGCATACAGTGAGCTTGTGCCAAATTTGGTACGCTCTCTCATTGGGGTATTTGCAAGGAACTATAAGCATTTTCATGCGAAAGACGGACATGGTTATCAGTTTGTTGCAGATAAAATCATAGATATTGACAAGATAAATCCTCAGATGGCTTCGGGTCTGGCTGGAGCTTTTAAAATATATGAAAAATTGAACAGTGTCAACAAAAATGCGATGAGAATAGAGTTGGAACGTGTAATTTCTACACACTCTATATCAAAAAATCTTTATGAAATAATTAGTAAAATTATGAAATTATAGTATTTTTTTTGGAGTAAATAGGCTCTAGAGCTTTAAAAACAGAACCTTTCTGTCTTTATGTAAATCTAAAGGATAATAATTATTTCTTATTTTATAAACACTTTTTTTATTTTTTGGAGTATCATTGGAAGGAAGTTTTTAGACTTTTAATAAAAAGGATATTTTTATGGCAAGATTAGTTGTTTTAGGCGGAGGAGTCTCCGGTCATACCGCTGCCACTTTCGCAGCAAAATGGTTGGGTTCGTCACATGAAGTTGTTGTTGTAACCCCAAATTCAAAATGGAATTGGATCCCATCTAACATTTGGGTCGGAGTAGGGCAGATGGGGAAAGAAGATGTTACTTTTGATTTAGCTCCCGTTTATGCAAAAGCAGGCATAAATTATAAACAGGCAAAAGCTGTCTCTATCAACCCTGAGGGGAACGAAAGAAGCGACAAGCCTTTTGTTACTATTGAATATACACTTGCAGGTCGTGAGGGAGAGGTGGAGAATATTGAGTATGATTATCTCATTAACGCAACGGGTCCAAAACTAAACTTTGGGGCAACACCTGGTCTTGGCGATGCTAATGGTCTTGGTGAGTTTACTGTTTCTGTTTGTACGGCGGATCACGCAGTTCATGCAAATGAAGAGTTTCAAAAGTGTATCCAAAAGATGAAAAAAGGCGAGCGTCAAAAGTTTTTAATCGGTACTGGACATGGTTTGTGTACTTGTCAGGGTGCCGCATTTGAGTATATCTTTAACATCGAGCATGAGTTAAATAAAGCCGGTGTTCGCGATATGGCTGACTTGAAATGGATTTCAAACGAATCTTTCTTGGGTGACTTTGGCGTTGGCGGATTGCACATGAAAAGCATGGGATTTGCAGTTAGTTCAAAAATCTTTGCCGAATCACTTTTTACTGAGAGAAATGTTGATTGGATAATCGGTGCACATGTAAACAAAGTAGAAAAAGGAAAGGTGCACTATGAACTGCTTGATGGTTCAATGAATGAAGAAGAGTTTGACTTCTCTATGTTGATTCCTCCGTTTGCAGGTGTTGGTCTTAAAGCTTACGCAAAAGACGGTTCTGATATCACAGCTACTCTTTTTGCTCCAAACGGCTTTTTGAAAGTTGACGCCAACTATGCGGCAGGCGCTTATGAAAACTGGAAAGCAAGTGATTGGCCAAAAACTTATCAAAATCCTACTTATGGAAATATTTTTGCTTGTGGTATTGCATTTGCACCTCCGCATCCAATTAGCAAACCGATGAGTTCACCAAATGGAACGCCTATTAACCCGACGCCTCCTCGTACAGGTATGCCATCAGGCATTATTGGAAAAGCGGTAGCTCACAGTATTTGCGATCGTATATTAAAAGGTGAGAGTTCTCCTCTACATGAGGCTTCTATGGCTAATATGGGTGCTGCTTGTGTAGCTTCAGCCGGAAAAGGTCTGTTTGACGGGACTGCCGCAGCGATGACAATATATCCTGTTGTTCCTGACTTTGAAAAATATCCTGGGACAGGTCGTGATACAGATTACACTTTTGGTGAAATAGGTCTTGCAGGTCACTGGATCAAGCATATTCTTCACCATCTTTTTATTTGGAAAGCTAAGCTAAAAACCGGCTGGACGATGATTCCTGAATAGTATAATATAAATCAAAGGAGATAGATTATGGAAAAAAAAGCAGAACACAACATTAAAGCGTATGGTAATAATTTTACAACAATGACACCTGGTCCACTTGCCATTAAGTTAAGAACATGTAAAATTTGGCAATTTATTAGATTTATTATTATTAATATAAAAATGTTAATAGTGGTAAGAAAAAGTCACTAATTCTACATCTAAAAAGACTTCGGTAACGCCGAGGTCTTTACTTACACAAAAATATTACTATTTTAATAAGGCACATTGATGATTAAAGAGATAATTACATATCCAACTCCGCCAAGCGTAAAATATGCAACAGATGTGAGAGTTTTTGATGCAGAGATATTTTCTCTTATTGAGGATATGAAAGATACGATAAATGCTAACTCTTTATATGGTCTTGCGGCATTTCAAATAGGGAGTTACTATAATGTTGTCGTTGTTAAAAATGAGAGCACCTCAAATTTCTTAGAACTTATTAATCCAAGAATTATAAGTCATAGCGGCAAAGTTGAGAGTTTAGAAAAAACTGCCTATTTTCCGAAACTCAGTGCAAATGTTACAAGATATGAGAAAATCGGTATAGTTTATCAAGACAGAGAAGGAAACCAGCATTCGCTAAGGGCTGATGGAAATTTTAGTATTTTGCTTCAAAGAAAAATTGATTATACGTTTGGATCAAGTTTTTTGAATAAACTCTCAAAAGAAGAGAAAAAATTGTTTCAAAAAAAGCTAGAATTTGGAAGTGATATTGCAATTTCAGAGAGTTGCCCGACACTATTTAATAGAGATTATATTATTAAGGTTATTAATGCAGTGATGATTGCAATGGTGGCTTTACTAATGGGTTCACTATTTGTTGACGAAACAACTTCAAAACAACTTTGGGGCTATGAAGTTTATCTATTTTTGAGTGCTATTTTCTTAAATATTGTTTATTTTTTCTACGCACAATATGAGGGTAAAAAATTTACCTCTTGCACAAGTTGCCAAATAGGAAATATAATAGGGACAGCTGTAATATCTTTGTTTAAACTCTTTGTAATTACGCTGTTATCATATTTTATAATGGATTAAAAGTGAAAAGTAATGGAAAAAAAAGTACCAATTCTAGTTAAAAATAAAAATATTTTCATAAAAAACAAAGAAGTTATTCTTTTACAATGGATATCGTATGAATCTCCGCAAAAGATATTAAAAGTTCATAATATAGATAAAAAGCAGTTTTTGGATGATTATGCGGGCGGTGTATTTGACTATTTCATAGGAGTTATATCGGGAAGTGTTGAAATTGGAGATTGTCCTGTAATGCAAAACCTTTTGGCTTATCTAAAAGATAGAGCCATTAGAGCGGATGAACTTTTTGAAATATGCAGCCATTTTAGAAGATCTATGATTGAGTTTACATATGATGTAAAGCTTAATTCAAAGTCAATTTTTGACGAGATATCTTATCTTTTTGACAAAAACTTTCAAGGTGTTTTAAGACACTATACTGATACTATTTTTCAAAAAGAGCAAGAGATTAACCGACATGTAAAGCTCTTAAGTGAATATCAAAAAGCATTGGATGAGAGTGCCATTATCTCAAAAACGGATATGGAGGGCAGGATTACTTATGTCAACGAGAAGTATATACAGTTAAGCGGCTATAGTGATGAGGAGCTTATAGGAAGCAAACATAGCATATTTAAACATGATGATATGCCTCAGGAGTATTTCGATGACTTATGGTTTCAGCTTCAAAATGCAGGTATTTTTAGAGGGACGATTAAAAATAACAAGAAAGGCGGAGACTATTTTTATGTAGATGTAACTATTGTAAAAATAACGGATCCATACGATAACTCTATTGAGTATATTTCAATTGCAAATGATGTAACGAAGCTTGTGGATGCGAGGATTGAAGCACAAAGGGCTTCAAGAGCGAAAGAGTACTTTTTATCAAATATGTCACATGAGATAAGAACTCCGTTAAATGCGATTTTAGGGTTTGTAAATCTTCTTATAGATCAGGATGTCTCAAAACAGCATAGAAAGTATTTGGAGATAATTTTAAATAGCGGAGAGAATCTACTAAGCATAATTAATGATATTTTAGATTTTTCAAAGCTCAGAAGCGGCGAATTTATGATTGAACCGAAAATATTTTCAATTCATGAGGAGATAAGCCATGCACTAGAGCTTTTTGTGGCTTCTGCAAACTTAAAAGATATAACAATCACATCCTTTATAGATCCTTCTATCCCAAAAGAGTTATATGCTGATGCACTTAGAATAAAGCAGATACTCTCAAACTTTTTGAGTAATGCTATAAAATTTACAAAGGTTGGCGGTCATATTCATGTGGAAGTGACTTGTCGGAGGGAAAGGCTGAAGGTTAGTGTAAGCGATAGCGGAGTTGGCATCGCGAAAGAGGATTTAAAAAGTATATTTTCGGCTTTTACTCAAGCGAATCATGATGGTATTGAAAATTATGAGGGAACCGGTCTTGGACTTTCGATATGCCATCAGCTCTCAAAACACATGGGTGGAGATATTTTTGTAGACTCAACGCTTGGTAAAGGGAGTACATTTTGGATTGAAATTCCTGTTGAGATTCATAGTGACGAATGTCAGATTTTTAATGAAATTTTTGAGATTAAAACACTAAAAATTATTTTTTATGCAAAAAACGGTGTTTTAAATTATAAAGCAGAATCATTTTTCAAATATACTAAAGTATTTAATATAGAGATAGATATTGTTGAAAATCTTGATTTAGAGTATGACATAGCGATAATACTTGAAGATGATATTGACGATAAAGTCAGAGAAAAAATATTAAACTCGAATGAAAAATATATTATTCTAGAAAGTAAACCTGATGATAAATATGAAAAATATTCTCATATATCTTCTATCTATTTTCCTCTTTACTGCTCAAAAATAAAAAGTTCTTTTGATGAACTTTTTCATCCTGAGCTATTCTGTCCTTATCGTATTGACGGCGGTAAAAAATTCTTGGGACATATTTTAATAGCTGAGGATAATGTTGCAAATCAAGAGTTGATTAAAATATTGCTTGACAAATACGGATTAACGTATGATTTGGCAACAAACGGTTTAGAAGCTGTTAACTTTTATAAAAAGAATAATTATGATTTAATTTTAATGGATGAACAGATGCCCGTTATGGATGGAAATGTAGCAGTTCAAGCGATTATAAAATATGAAAAAGAGAAAGGGCTAAGACATACTCCCGTATCTGCTTTGACTGCAAATGTAATAAAAGGTGCAAAAGAGAGAGGGCTTAAGAGTGGATTTGACTCATTTCTAGGAAAACCTATTGTTATAAAAGAGCTAGAGAGAGTCTTCTTTAATTATTTAAAAATTACAAAAGAGGATATCAATCATTTAAAAAGTACAAAAACAAAATGCAATATTGAAGGTTTAAATCATGAAAAACTGACTCAGGAATTAATGTTAAATATTGATGAGTTGACTATGCTCGTAGAACTTTTTATAAAAAAGATGCAAAAACAGATTCCGGAACTCTATGATGCCATCAAGGCCAAAGATTATAAAAAAATAGCACTAATTGCTCATAGTATAAAAGGTTCAAGCGGTAATTTTAGACTTGAAGAGATACAAGAAGAGAGTGCGAAAATGGAACTTATGGCTAAAAATGAGGATAGTAAATACAAGTATGAGCCAGTGTATGAGAAAATAAAGGATAGACTGCAGAAGATAAAAATTACCTAAAAAATCGGCTGTTCTTCAATAAAATAGCCGATTCCGGAAGCATTTTTTATAATATCCGTAGGAAGTTTATTTCTAAGTCTCCACACCAGTGTTCTAATGCTGTTCTCTGTTGCACCGTTCTCTTTCCACACATATTTGATAGCCTGATCAAAACTAATCGTATATCCGAGTTTTGCAACAAGAAGTCTAAAAATAGCACTCTCTTTTTTTGTAAGCTTAAGTTTTTCATTGTTATAAAATATCTCATTTTTTGATATATCTATATGATAAGCATCTCCAAACTTAACAATCGGTCTATCCTGTTCTCTTCTTGCATAAAGCATCTTTTCAAGGCTTTGCTCATCAATTTTTGAATTGTTAAGCTCAGCGAATCTTTGGTTTTCCACATCAAATTTAAAAATTGCCATCTGTATCGTTGCATGTAAAGATGATGGGTCAAAAGGTTTTACTATATAACCATAAGGTTCTGTTTTTATCGCTTCTGATATTATATCGTCGTCGCTGTAAGAGGTTAAGTAGATAAAAGGTATCGCATAGAGCTGTTTAATAGTTCTGCCTAATTCAATCCCGTCATTACTGTCTTGTAAAGATATGTCAATGATAATTATATCCGGTTTAAAAGTGTCTATCTTTTCTTTTGCTTGAGCTGCACTATCACATATTGAAATAATATTATAATCATATTTCTGCAGAGATAATTTTAAGTTAAGCGCAGTAATTTCATCATCTTCAACGATGATAATAGTTTTATTTTCCATGTGAAACCTAATAGGACATAATTTATTTATAATTATTTTGTGATATTTATTATAATACCATTTTAATATAAGTTTTTTTGATTATAAAGCAAAATTGTAATTATTGTGACAATTTTGTTACAAAACTACACTGGTATCGTGATTATTTAGTCAGTTTCCATTGTAAAACATAATTATCTCTGCTCGAACTAAAGAGTTCGTTTTCGTTAATAAACTTAATCTGATTTATTACGCCTTTATGTCCGATAAGACGGTCATGTTTTGTTTTTGTTTTTATATTGAAAAGTTGCAAAACACCCTCTTGCGTGCTTGAGTAGATTCCTGTTTTTCCGCTTGGGCTTATCCCTACACAATAGACCAAAAAGCCACTTTTAATATGATATGCCTCTTCATTTGGCTGATAAACACCAACCCTTCTATCTTGCCCTGCAGTAATCACAACTCCATTGCTATATGCAACCTTGAAAATATTATCAACATTTTGTGAAGAGTATTTTTGTAAAATATTTGAGTTTTTTGTATCTATGATTTTTACCTCTCCGCTCTCATCGCAAAAAACTATTTTTTCTTTATCGTCACTTAAAGAGATGTCGCCCATTGCACTTTGTGATATATGGGAGTTATATACATTGTAGTTTTCAGACATATCATGTAGAATAATGTCGGAATCTAGTGTTGCCAATACTATTTTTTCACCTCCTGCAAAACGAGCTTCTTTAATAGTTAGCTTTTTGTCTTCACCTATTATTTTTTTTAACGTGTTGTTTTCATATATCCAAACATTTCTGTATGCATTTTCTCCAACACTGAGAATTAGCACTTTTTTATCTAGATAATCAACGCTGAGTATGTCTGCAGGAATAAT
The DNA here is from genome assembly GCA_001829715.1 of Sulfurimonas sp. RIFOXYB12_FULL_35_9. Classification (GTDB taxonomy): domain Bacteria; phylum Campylobacterota; class Campylobacteria; order Campylobacterales; family Sulfurimonadaceae; genus Sulfurimonas. The sequence continues at coordinate 399 of MICC01000027.1, read as the reverse complement.
TTTATTCATAGAAGACGTGATAGGCGGAAGTGAAATCTGATTTATAATTTTTGCAGTTTTTATATCAAATATATCTACAGTACCCATGTCGTTTGCCACATATAATAGATTTTCATGCACTACAAAATCGTTTACAAAGCCGACAGAAGAGAAGCGAGAAACGGGAGTTATATCTTTTGCAAAAATTATATGAGATAGTAAAAGAGAGAGTAAAAACAAATTTTTCATTTTTTTTCATTTTCAAAGAAAGAACCTGAGTTTTACCCAAGCTATCCTTTTAATTTTAAACAATTTTATAGTAGAATAAGTTAAATCTATGTTAATCACATACGAATATAAAGTTGGGCACTGACTAATTAGGTATTCTATTTGCTTATCGAAGGTATGGAATGTAGAAAA
>MICC01000026.1:733-7765 GCA_001829715.1 Sulfurimonas sp. RIFOXYB12_FULL_35_9 | reverse complement strand
AAGACTTGCAAAAGTTGAATTTGTGGAGTTTAGCGACTCTAAAATTGACAACGCAGTAAGCGATATATCTGCCCTTTGCGAAACATTTATCCCGACGGAAAGTATAGATCTTGCACCTATAATCAGCCGCTTGAGTAAACAAGATGAAAAGCTTCAAAAAGAGATAGATAAACTCTCTGGTATGTTAAACAATGAGCGATTTGTAGCAAATGCGCCGGATGATGTTCTAGCAAAAAACAGAGAACTCCTAGCAGATGCGCAAGATAAGCAAAACAAAGTAAAAGATCAGTTGGACTCACTGCAAAAATAAGATGAATAAAATATTCGAGCCCAAACTTTTTACACTGCTTAAATCAGGCATAAGCAAAGAGCAGCTTATATCCGACATCTTTGCCGGAATTGTCGTAGGCATAGTTGCTTTGCCTTTAGCTATTGCATTTGCCGTAGCTTCGGGTGTTTCTCCTGAAAAAGGGCTGGTTACTGCGGTAGTTGCAGGCTTTCTCATCTCATTTCTGGGCGGAAGCAGAGTACAAATCGGCGGACCTACGGGAGCCTTTATAGTTATAGTCTATGCAATTGTAGAGAAGTACGGAATTGACGGTCTTCTCATTTCTACCGTTATGTCAGGACTTATATTAATCGCTTTTGGACTCTTAAGACTCGGTACTCTTTTAAAATATTTTCCGCATCCTCTCATCGTCGGATTTACAAGCGGTATCGCAGTTGTCATATTTTCGACACAAGTTAAAGATGCTCTGGGCTTGGAGATAGAAAAACTGCCGTCTGAATTTTTTGAGAAATGGGTAGTTTATATCTCTAACATCGGCAGCACTAACTTATATGCGGTTATAATTACGGCACTAACCATTCTTATAACTCTATATTCAAAAAAGATTACGACTAAAATTCCCGGTTCATTTATTGCCATAATCTTTATCACTGTTGCCGTTCAAATTGCAAATATACCTGTTACGACAATTGAATCATTTTTTGGCGAAATACCAAACACTTTCTCTTTTTCATTTCCTACTTTTGAGATAAGCAATCTCTATATATACATAGCTCCCGCACTCACGATAGCACTTCTTGGCGGAGTGGAGTCGTTACTCTCTGCAGTCGTAGCCGATGGTATGATAAGTGCAAACCATCGCTCAAATACGGAACTAATTGCACAAGGTATCGCAAATGTAGTAACCCCATTTTTTGGCGGAATTCCTGCAACTGGAGCAATTGCCAGAACTGCTACAAATGTTAAAAATGGCGGAAGAACTCCTATAGCAGGTATCGTACATGCTTTGACACTTCTTCTTATCATGCTGGTTTTTGCTAGCTATGCAAAACTAATTCCTATGGCATGTCTGGCTGGAATTTTGATAGTCGTGTCATACAACATGAGCGAATGGCGCTCCTTTGTGTCGATTCTTAGAGGTTCACACTTCGATATCATTGTACTTCTTACTACTTTCTTGCTAACCGTATTTGTTGATTTAACTGTTGCTATTGAGATTGGTGTTGTTTTATCTTCACTTTTGTTTATGAAACGAATGTCAGACATCGGTATAAAACCTCAATCTCATATAGATAGTGACATTCTTGAGGATTATTCGCATCTGCCTGAGGGAGTCTCAGTCTATGAGATAAGCGGTCCGCTCTTTTTTGCATCTGCGAAACAGTATACGGAGGTCATAAAAGAGATAGGGTTTAAAAGCAAGATTATGATTATTCGTATGCGCCATGTCCCTTTTGTGGACTCGACGGCACTTCACAATTTTGAAGAGATGATAAAAACGTTGCAAAATTCCGGTGTCACACTTTTACTCTCAGGCGTAAATGATTCGGTATTGAAAGATTTAAGAAAGCATGATATTACTCTCTTAATCGGAGAAGAAAATATACTAAACTCTTTTGATAAAGCTCTAAAACATGCGCAAGGCATGAACGTTACAAATCCTCTTTAGGCTCACTAAAGTAGTATCCTTGCGAATACTCTATTCCAAGTTCTTCTACTTTTGCCTGAACCTCTGCATTATGTACGAATTCGGCTATAACTTTAATGTTGCTTTTCTTACATAAAAGTACCATCGCTTCAACAATGATTAAACTCTTTTTATCACTTAAAATATTTTTTATAAATGCGCCGTCTATTTTTAGATAATCCGGTGAAAATTCAAGCAACCTTGAGAGGTTTGAGCTTCTGCTTCCAAAATCATCAATTGCTATTTTAAACCCATGTCCTCTTAGCGCATTTAGCTGAGAAACAACCTCGGGTGAGCTGAGAGAGTCTATATCTTCAAGAATTTCCAAGACTACTCTTGATGGGTTGACATCGTTTTTATATGCATGTTTTAATAAAAAATCTTCCAAGTAGTTGAAGTAAAAATCACTATTTGTAATATTTATAGAAAAATCATACTCATTATGAGCAAATTTTTTAAAGCTCTGCTCTATAATTACTCGTGTAACGAGAGAGAGTGTTCCCGTTAAGCGTGAAGCTTCCATAAATCTTATTGGCGGGATAACGATTCCCTCATCATAAATTCTAACTAAACACTCATACTTTTCTATTTTTTTTGTAGTATTATTTATTATTGGCTGATAATAGGGCACCAGATTCTCTTTTTCAAATGCATCTTTAATCTTATGTATCCAGTAAACATTCTCTTGCTGTTTTTTAATATACATGGAATTTGGATCATAAATTTTATAAGAACCTCTGCTATGTTCTCGTGACTCTTTCATAGCTATTTTAGCTTGATTTAGTATTTGGTTGCCTACGCCTGATGAAACACCTATGGTAATAGAAGCTCTTGTGCTTATCTCTTCATCAACCGGTATTTCCATTTGATCGAAAAAGGAGACCATAGAACTTGCAATATCCGATAATTTATTTGCTCTCATCTCCCCTAAAGAGACTACTGCAAACTCATCAGAATCTATTCTATATAGCTTAGAGGCAGTAGGTTTGGATTTAGCGATTAATTTTGCAATCTCTATTAAAATTTTATCTCCATACTCAAACCCGTAAGTATTGTTAAAATTACTAAAATTATCTATATTTATCAAGAATATATTTGCAAACTCGCCACCATCCAAATAGTCTATAAGAGCAAACCTGTTTTCCATGTCTGCGAGGCAGTTTTTTTCTGAATTTTTCATTGTTTCAACTTTAATTATTTTTTACGATAATATAACTCTGCGGTTGCAGAGATCTATATCTAGGCATACTTACGCCTATAACTGCATCTACATAAGTCGGATCCGCTATAACAAATTTTCTAGATCCTGCCGTTACTATATCACCATCTAATGGAACATAAAGTGCCGTTGCCATATGATCTTTATATTTTACGCCAACAACACTTATGTCAAACAGCTCTTTTATAAGATAGGAAAATAGCACTGCCCTATCTTCACAATCCGACTTCTCAAAAAAGAGAGTCTCTTGAGCAAACATAACTTTTTCTCTACCGAATTGCTTATTATCTTGCTCATATTTAAAAGATTTTTGAACAAAATGTAAGACGAAATTCATCGCCTCACTCGCTTTTTTACCATCTATATATTTTTTAAGAGAAAGTGCCAAATCTTTATATGTTTTATCATCCATCGGTGCATTGAAAAACGTCTCATAATCAGCTTGCGGATAAGATCCCATAAAGTCTATAAGATTTTTATTATATGTTATCGGAATATGGTAACTATTTCCAAACTGAGAGAAAGAGAGAGTTTTACTCTCAAGATTTTCTTTAAAATCAGGAAGAGTTTCAAGAGAGAGATCTAGCGGTTTTGTAGCTCCCGGATACTCTTGCTTATAGGAGTAAACTCTTCTAACATCGCCTTTTGCGTAGTCTGAAACAACGTAATATTTTTTATCGTCAAAACTATAGTTTGGAGTAGAATATATAACTTTTTGAGAGTAGTGCATCAAAACAATACGTTTGTTTGTAAGAGCTACTTTTACCGCATACCCAAGCTTGTTGAACAAAAACCAGCTAAGAAGTCTGGAATTATCTTGATTTGTGGTTGTTCTATCTGAAATTTTCGTAACTAAAAGATAGATACCCCAATCATTAAGATTCATAGCTTTTGATGTTTTATCTATTTCCAAGACAAGTGTTTCATACTCACTCAAAGCCATGCTATTGAAAAAATTAGCTATTCCTATCTGCGTTGCAGGATAAAAATTTGCATTTTTTATGCCGCTTGGTATATTAAATCCCAACTGTGAACCGTAAAAATCAAAGGAGATATCTGGTTCTATAACTATTTGAAGAGACTGCTCTCTTGACAAGTCTGCAGGCTCATCCTTTTTTTCGCTCTTTTCTTTAATTTTTATAGCAATTTTTGGACCGACAGGTTCTACTTCTTGAGGTTTTGCGGCATCTATATTTAATGGTTTTGGTTTTTCGTATAACGGCACAGGCTCAAGAGAGTTGTACGCTTCCCACTCTTGTTTGAGATATTTATTAAAAGCGGTATCTCTCTCATCTTTATATGCTTGAAAAGACTCTGTTTGAATTTTTTTAAAATTTTTAAAACTTTCTTGTGCATACAAGGCGCTAAAGCCCATAAGCAGTATTAAACTAAAACGGCCAAATAGACTGTATTGCTTTAGACCCCCATCCCTGTTTTGTTGCACGATCAACTTCCCCTTCTGTTTTATAAAGAATCTTCGCATCACTAATTTGCGAAGAGTTAATTTTATTATACTGATCAATATCATACGGACGGATAACTCCACCGATTTGTATAATCTGTTTTTGTTCATCTACTAAGATCTCTCTTTTTCCTGAGATAAAATAGTTTCCATTTTGTAAAACCTTCACTATCCTAGCCGATACGGTTGTAGTAAAAGATGAATCTCTTTTTGAACTTCCCTGACCCGTATATGCGCTGGCAGAAGCAGCTTCAAATCCAACATTTGTCAAACCGTTTAATTTTTTTACGGCTGAATTTACAGCCGAATTACTTCCGGCAGATGTAAATGCTCCTCCGCCTAAACCAACGGAATCATCTTCAGTGAGCTGCTTAGAGCCGCTATTTGCACTCTTAGCGTTTTCAGAGATAACAACAGTCACTACATCATTTACATGCATAGCTTTATGATCCGTAAAGAGAGGATTCTCCCCTTGTCCAAAGATGCTGCCGACAGATCCGAAATCTTTCTTATCCTCTTTTGAGGGCATCTGCTCAACATAAGCCGGAGGCTCAAAGTCAATCTCAGGATCTGTTAGGTTTGCAGTGCACCCAGACAAAAAAAGTATAGCATAAATGGGCATTAAATGTATTAAAAATTGTTTCATCGTTTTCATCACTTTGTATTTGGTATGCTTATTTAGATATAATCATAGCAATAATAGTTCCATATAAAAGGTAGGTAAAATGCGTTTAAGAGATAAAATAAATGAAGATGTAAAAGAGGCAATGAAAGCTAAGGATGCAAAAAAAAGAGATGCGCTTAGACTTCTTATGAGTGCTTTTAAACAGATAGAAGTTGATGAGAGAAAAGAGCTAAGCGATGAAGATGTTATAAAAATAATACAATCTCAAGTCAAAAGAAGAGACGATGCTGCAACGCAGTATAGAGATGCAGGACGAGAAGATTTGATGCAAATCGAACTTGACGAGATAGCTTACTATAAAGAGTATTTGCCTGCACAGCTAAGTGACGATGAACTAACCTCTGCCCTTAAAGAGATAATAGAAAAAGCCGGAGCGACAACGATAAAAGATATAGGTAAAGTTATGGGCGCGGCTAGCAAAGAGTTATCAGGCAAAGCAGACGGCAAAAGAATCAACGAGTGTGCTAAGAATCTGCTTTCATAAGCCATAAGCTAGAGAAAAATACTCTCTAGCTATTACCAAACTTCAGTTTTCTAAGTGCCTCTTCTTCATTATCTTGACGCATTAGAGATTCACCTACTAAAAATGCATCCACACCGATTTTGGCTAGATCTTCTAACTGCCCATGCTCATATATTCCGCTCTCGGCAACGATTACTTTACCGTTTGGTATCATCGGAACCAACTCGTAAGAGAGATTCATATTCATCTCAAAAGTTTGCAGATTTCTATGATTTATCCCTATGATATCGCTTCCTGCGTAGATGGCTTTTATGAGATCCGTCTTATCATGTACCTCAACAAGTGCTTCCATACCAAGGTGTCTTGTATAGCCTAAAAGCTCTTTTAGCTCGCCTTTACTGAGTGCCGCTGCGATAAGAAGTATAAAGTCGGCGCCATGAACCATCGCCTCTAAGATCTGATACTTAGTTACTATAAAATCTTTTCTAAGAAGCGGAATGCCTACATATCTTCTAATCTCTCCCAGATAATCCAAACTTCCCTGAAAAAAGTGAGGTTCTGTCAACACGGAGATAGCGCTTGCCCCTCCTCTTTCATAGCTTTGAGCTATTGCGATAGGATCAAAGTTTTCTCTTATCACGCCTCTTGATGGAGAAGCTTTTTTCACTTCGGCAATAATTCTGTATGGATCTGCCTCGCTGGACTTTAAATATGGAAAAACATCTCTCGGCGCTCTTGCGTTAAAAGCAAGTGATCGCCCAAGCCAGTCAAGAGAAAACTCCTTCTCTCTTTTTATAACGTCTTCTCTTGTTCTTTTAATTATCTCATCTAAAATCATTCTAATTTTTCACCTTTTTATTTTTTAAACACTCTCTTATCTTCTCTGCATGCTCTTTTACTTCTTCATTATCGCTGCCCTCTAGCTTTAGAACTTTTTTCATTATTTCATCAGCCTTTTCACACTCTTTTAGTTTATAATATCCCCATGCCAGCGAATCAAGAAAGTATGCGGAGTTTGGCTCTATTTTTAGCGCCTCTTTAACATACTGAATTCCTCTTTTCACATTTACTTCGTGATCTATGAGAAGATACCCGAGATAGTTTAAGTACATGCCGTCTTTTTTTGTTTCAACAACTTCTTTGAGTTTTTTTATAACACTTTGATGCATAAGAGAATCATTTTTATTTTCGCTGCCCTCATACTCAAAAATGGCACTTTGTCCAAGA
>MICC01000026.1:0-691 GCA_001829715.1 Sulfurimonas sp. RIFOXYB12_FULL_35_9 | reverse complement strand
GCCGAAGCTTTTTTATAACTTTTAGTCTGAGTATATAGCTGCAACAGCAATTCATCATCTACTTTGCTCTCTTCTAAAAATTCACCCATTTTTACAAAATCTCTTTTATAGCCATATATCTGAACTATTTTTTGAGCGATATCTTTGCTAAAGTCTATTGAGTAGAGTCTTAAATATGTCGAGAGAAGCCCCTCCATGTTGTTGTCGTTACTGTAAAATCCAACAAGTTTAGAACATATATTCTCTGAACATCCGTGGATTCTCGAATGAGTCTCCAACTGTGCGATTGCATCTTTTTTTCTATCCAAGTTAACATACAAAATGATAGCCATCTTCTCCAGTATCAACTCGTTATACTCTTTAATATATGCACCCTCTAGATATTTAAGCGCAGTATCAAACTCTTTAAGCTTGACATATATCTCACTCACCAAAAGATAGTCATCCGTACTCTTTGATATCTCAACCAACCTTTTTGCAAGTTTTTTTGCCTCAAGCAGTTCATCTTCTTTTACGAGTGCGGTAATTTTCATACGGGTGAGTTCATAATCATCTATATTGTTCTTGCAAATGGCATCAACTCTTTGAATAACTTTTTTGTTTTCATTTGCCGCTAAATCATTTTTTAAAGAACGGTAAAGATACTCTTTTTTATCAGTCTCTTTATAAAGAACATCAAATAAAGATGAAG
>MICC01000025.1 GCA_001829715.1 Sulfurimonas sp. RIFOXYB12_FULL_35_9 | reverse complement strand
TAACCAAATGTGTGAATCAATACAGCAATCTCAAAAAGCGCTTGAAGACAGCAAACGATTAACTGAAGCTATTGTTGCAACTGCACCGGCCGGTTTATTGGTATTTGATTCAGAGGGGAAAATTATGATCGCGAACAACTCTTTTTGTAATCACTTCAACCTTGTTCAGAATTCTCTGCTCTCTCAAAATATTAAACCAATGTTTGAAGAGTTAAAGATCACCGAAGAATGTCAAAGACATATTCTTACGCGCGAACCATTGAGTGATGTTGAATGCAGCTATTCAGATCCCATAAAAGGCTTAAGAATTATGAACTTAACACTCTACGCGATAAAGCTCCTCAACGGGGAAAGTCTTCTTATCATTGAGGATATTACCGAGCGCAAACTTGCGGAAGGAGAACTACGCAAAAGCCAGGAAGATTTGCTTAAATTTTTTGAGAATGATATCTCTGCAGATTTTATTGTTACTCCTTCGGGAAAATTATTGCAATGTAATAGAACTTTTTGGGAATTATTTGGTTTTAACTCCAAAGAAGAAGCGCTTGCCTTCCCTATTGAAAAACTGTATCGGGTTCCATCTGACAGAAACAGATATATTGAGCTTATTAAACAGAATAAAAAATTTGAAAATTTAGAAAATAATTTACTTTCACCTGACGGCAGAATTATTTATGTATTAGAAAACGCCGTTGGTGAATTTGACGAAATCGGCGAACTAATACAAATAAGAGGATATTTGTTTGATATAACAGACAGAAAAATAGCCGAGAATGAATTAATTAAACTATCAAGAGCTGTTGAGCAAGGACCTGCTTCGGTTATTATTACAGCTAAGAATGGTGATATTGAATATGTGAATGAAAAATTCTGTGAAGCAACCGGATATTCGAAAGAGGAAATAATTGGTAAAAATCCGCGTATTTTAAAATCTGGCCATCAGAGTAAAGAATTTTATGAAGAACTTTGGGATACGATTTTAGCCGGTAAAAATTGGAAAGGTGAGATTCTGAACAAAAAGAAAAATGGAGAGTTATTTTGGCAATCCGTATCTATATCTCCGATTTTAAACAATGATGGAGATATAACTCATTTCGTAGCTGTAAAAGAAGATATTTCCACACGCAAGCAGGCTGAAGAATCACTAAAATTATTTCGTACTTTGATAGATCATACGGACGATGCAATTGAACTGCTTGACCCTGAAACCGCTCGTTTTATAGATTGTAATGAAAAAGCATTTCAAGCGCTTGGCTATACTCGTGATGAATTTCTTTCAATGAAAGTATTTGAAATTGATCCGAATTTAACTCAGGATAATTTTTATTCAAAATTTAAAATGATTCGTAGTTTGGGAAGTTTACTTTTAGAGAGTACTCATCGCCGGAAGGATGGATCTGAAATCCCTGTGGAACTAAACATTAAATATGTTAAACTTGAGCGTGATTATTTGATCGTTGTGGCGCGGGATATCACGGAAAGAAAACGAGCTGAACAAGAACTAATCAAAGCCAAAGAAAGAGCGGAAGAAAGCGACCGCCTGAAATCGGCCTTCCTGGCCAATATGAGCCATGAAATACGCACCCCGATGAACGGCATTTTAGGATTTACCGCACTGCTGCTCGAACCCGATTTAAGCAGCGAACAAAAAGAAGAATATATTGAAATCGTTCAACTAAGCGGACAGCGCATGTTGAATACAGTGACCGATATTGTTGAAATCTCAAAAATTGAAGCCGGATTGGTTCAACTCAACTTAACTGAAACCGATATAAACGGGAGGATGGAAGAATTATTCAGTTTCTTCCAACCCGAAGCCGAAAAAAAAGGGATAAAACTACACCTTGAAATGCTTTTGCCTCCAACAGATAAAAACATAATTACCGACCAAAATAAACTGGATTCCATATTGACCAACCTCATTAAGAATGCCATAAAATATACCAAGGAAGGAGAAATCTGTTTGGGATGTCAGGCAAAGGCAAATCAATTGGAATTTTATGTAAAAGATAGCGGGATAGGCATTCCAAAAGATAGGCAGCAGGCCGTTTTC
>MICC01000024.1 GCA_001829715.1 Sulfurimonas sp. RIFOXYB12_FULL_35_9 | reverse complement strand
CAACCTCTTCATCTTTTAGTTTCATCTTTTTTACAAAAGGAGCTATCAGTTTTGCACCTACTTCACTGTGATCTTGAACTCTTCCCTTTCCCGTATCGTGAAAGAGCGTTACGATTTTCAGCAGCAGCTTTTCATCGTCGCTAAACTCATCATAAAGTTTTTTGATAAACGGCTCTTTTATGTTTTCCAACGCTTCTACACACTTTATGGAGTGAATATCTACAGGATAGTGGTGGTAACCGTCAAATTGCGGCAGATGAAGCACTTTTTTAAAAGTGTGAAATAGATGGTGAAGAATGCCCGCATCATAGAAGAGTTTTAAAAAGCTGTACATGTGTCTTTTTTTAAAAAGTTCTCTAAGCAACATGTATGTTTTTGCTTGCAGCGGATAAGGGATCTTTGTATAGGTAAGTTGATTTAAAAATCCTGCATCAAAATGGTACGCTTTGTCTTTTAGAGATACTAAAATTTCCAACAGTTTGTTTAGCGGCAGGGCTTTAAGATTGTAAGAAGCATAAACTCTTCCCTCAAGTTCATAAATACCGTGAGTTAGTCGATTTTTTCTAAATTTTGCAACGTTAGACATATCTGTAATGTAAGGTCGTACCATTTTTTTTACAAAAATTTGAGTAAAGTTGCTTATGCGCCACTGTGCTTCAAGAACTTTTGTAACCATTTTTTGCTGAGATGCAAAGCCAAGAAGACGGCTGACTTCTGGAATATGCTCTAAGAGTAGTCTGTCTTCTTGTTTGTTTGCTATAAGGTGCAATGCGCTTCTTACACGAAAGAGCAGTTCTAACGCCGCTCTATACTCTTTGTACTCTTCGTCTAAGAACAAAACTCCGGTTAGATCTTTTAAGCTTGTGATGCCGTGTATGGTTTTTGCAATCCAAAATATAAGATTTGAATCGCGAAGTCCGCCTACGCTCTCTTTGATATTTGGCTGCATCGAGTTTGGATACTTTTTACGTCTTGCCTGAGCCTCTTCGATTTTGGCAAGAATAAACTCTTTTTGATTGTGTACTCTTATTCTGTTTAGCTCTTTGGAACATGAAAGCCAAGTTAGAGATGAGCCTGTTACAAATCTCGCTTCCATAAGCGAGGTTCTTATCGTAATGTCTTTATTGCTTGAGTCAAAAAGATCATTTACTTCATGCACTCTATGCCCAAGTTTAAGTCCTGAATCAAGTGCAAGATAGAAAAATTTTTCAATGATGAGTTCGCTGTGAAAACCCTCGACTTTTTCATAGACTATAAGCAGATCTATATCGCTGTGAACGCACAACTGCTCTCTGCCGTAACTGCCCAGTGCTACTATGGCTATGGGAATGGAGCTTCGCATTGGGAGGTAGTTTCCAAAAACACGTCTAAGCGTGGTTTTGTACATTAAAGAGATGACGGAGTCTAACTGTTTTGTGTGGCGGACTAGAAAATCTTTTCCTTGATTTTTTTTAAACAGTTCACTTAGTGAAGTTTTGTACTCTTTTATAAAGGCTTTAAAGAGTTTGGATAGCTCAAAATCACTGCCGTTTTTTTCTATAATATCTTCAATTCGTAGCACTAAATCCAAGGGAGTTGTCCTGATTTTTTATACTATTATAGTGTAATTACTCAAATTCGCTATAATCCAAACGATTAAATATTAAGCAATAATGGAGAGTAAAATGACAATAACAAAGAAAGTAACATTTATAGCCAAGCAAGACGGTATTGAGACAATGAAAAAGCTTCTAAGTGCGATGGTAGTGCCTTCAAAAGCTGAAGAGGGATGTATATTTTACGAAATTTTCCAATGCAAAGATAGACCTGAAAAGTTTTTTGCGGTTGAGACATGGAGAGATGAAGCCGCACTTGGCGGGCATAAGGCATCAGAACATTACAAAATCTATAAATCAAGTTATGAGCAGTACTGTGAAGATAAATATAGTGATGAGTTAGAGGTTTTGGGGTAGGAGTTTAAAAAAGAGATAAAAAAATCTAATATGTTTACCTGTTTATGTGAATCTGCTTGGAAGTGGGACTTCAGTCCCGCACTATGGCGAGGCTAAAGCCTCACTTCCAATT
>MICC01000023.1 GCA_001829715.1 Sulfurimonas sp. RIFOXYB12_FULL_35_9 | reverse complement strand
TCTGCTCCAAGCGGTAAACTTTTATTTAAAATAAATAATGATTTCGGCTCTGTAGAGAAGCTGAAAGAGGAGTTTATAAAAGCAGGAACAACACTTTTTGGTTCAGGATGGGTGTGGCTTGTTAGAGAACCAAAAGGAAAATTGGCAGTTAAACAAACAAGTAATGCCCAGACTCCTCTTTCTTCAAATCTTATACCTCTGTTTGTGTGCGACGTATGGGAGCATGCGTACTACATCGACTACAGGAACTTGCGTCCAAAATATCTCGAAGAGTTTTGGAATCACATTAATTGGGATTTTGCAAGAGAAGCGTTTGACAAGACTGATAATGAAATTTTTGTCGGTACGGAGCCTTGCAATGATATTCACGATCCTTTTTGTGCGATAATGGATGAACTTCAAAATCAAAACAGAGTGATGAGTTGAAAATAGAGTAAAGGCTTAAAATGCAACAACATGAGAGTTTAAAAGAGCATTATAGATTTACAAAAGAGGAAGCTCTGATCTTAGAGGCTCTTCAGCCTAGGATGAAAGAGCTTGCGGATGATTTTATAGATGGGTTTTATGACTATATATGGGGGTTTGGAACAACCGCAAAATTTCTTAAAAATCAAGAAATAATCGATTACCACCGCAAAAAAGTAAAAGAGTGGTTTATAAATCTTTTTTCCGGAAAGTATGATTTGGAGTATTTTACATACCTATACAAAATAGGAGAAACGCATGTTAGTATCGGTCTTCCTACGCACTTTGTAAACTCTGCGTTTACATTTGTGAGGACTTTTATACTTAAAAGCATGGAAGAGCGTTCTGAGGATAAAACACAATATATAGCACAGATCAGTGCGATTGAGAAAATCATAGATATGAATCTTGATGTTCTTACAAGTTCATACAGAGAAGAGGAACTTGGAAATTTTTTATCTCTGTCTAAATTTGAAAAAACGATTCTATTGGGGCTAAAGAAGTTCAACTCATATATAAACTTTTTTTTAGCCGGCTCTTTGGCTTTGGTGGCCTTTTTTGCCATAGGTCTTTTTGTATATGATATCTATCTGCTCTTTTTCTCAGATATAGGGATAGAGAAGGGGATTTTAACGGTTCTTGGAAGTTTGCTTGTTTTATGGGCGGCAATAGAGCTTATTCATGAAGAGATAAACCACCTTCAAGGCAGAGGATTTGCCATTGGAGCTTTTATCATGCTTGCTATGGCGGCACTTATCAGGAAGGTGCTTATCTACTCGCTATCATCTGAAAAAGGAAATGATCTTTTGGTTATCGGAACTGTTATCGTTGGATTGGCGGTCGCATACTGGCTTGTAAACGTAAAAAACAGGGTAACGCTTTAGTACCAGTATGTCGGGTAGTGTCTTTTTGAGTTATTTGATATATTGTTTACGACAAGAGCGATAAGAAGCATCATTGTTACACCAAGGGCTATCGGTGAAAGCGGATAGATCCAGCCAAGAGACTGGATTTTCTCGCTTCCTATAACATAAATAAGAGCCGTAGCACCTCCCGGGGGATGCATGGTGATAGTTAAATGCATTACTAAAACGGAGAGTGCGACGCTAAATGCACACAGAAGTTCTAAGCTCAGCAAATTTCCAAAATTTTTTACTAAAAATACTGAAACGATAGCAGAAAAAAGATGTCCTCCTATCAGGTTTCTAGGCTGAGAAAAAGGGACTTCCGGTGCTCCATATATTAAAACAGCAGAAGCGCCGAAAGATCCTAAGAGAAAAAAACTGTCTTGTGTTGAAAATGAGTTGCTAAAAATTGACATGACATAGATGCCGACGAATGATCCTATAACTGACCAGAAGATTTTGCCTGCAGGTTTTCTGGAAGGTCGTACACCTTTTGGCATCATTCTTTGAAGGTATCTCTTTGTCAATTAACACCTCCTCATAACTTTTTTGTTATGATAGGAGTGTTTTTAGTGATTTGAGTTGATGTATATCAATTTGGTTCGTTGTGGTATATAAAAGGCTCATTTTTTGCATCTTTGAGCTTAGATCTTCCTTCAAGTGAAGCTTTAAATGCAGCTCCCAAAACTTGACACTCCAGAGCTTCTTTTGTTAGAACTATATCCGTAAGAGGATCTATAATTATTTTGTTTAAAGCAGTGATTGTAAGTTTTGGATAAGATTTTTTTACTAAAACAATATCGCTTTTTTCTTCAATTTCTCCCTCTTTTAGCACTCTTGCATACCATCCGCTCAAGCCGTTACTGTAGATAACAGTTGTCATCTGCTTTGTTCTTGTATTTGCGGAGAGTTTCCAGCAAGGTTGTCTGGGTTGAGAGATTTGAACTTCTACATCGCCAATTTTTAAAATATCACCAACGCATATATCGCTCTCATCTATACCCTCAACAACTATATTTTCCCCATAATGAGCGACTTCATCATACTTAAAATCACTACTGCTTAACTCATTCAATTTTTTATATGTATTTGTTGAAAAAAAGAGTACGGCTTTTGTCTCTCCGCCGTGATGGAGCGTGTCAGCCTGCTCATCATCTTTAAATCCTGTTTTTGTAAGATAAGCCTTAGCAACCGGATACTTTTTTATACCCGATAAAAAATGAGGATTATTTTTGCTAAGAGAATCATTTGAAACAACTTTACCGACTTTTACAAAAAGCACTTTCCCGATAATTTTATTCATTTAGTGTTTCCTAATATTGTTTAATATCTCGTCTCTAATTTCATCAATACTTTTTTTTGCATCAATGGTGATTAACTCTATATTTAGCAGGTTTGCCGCTTCTATAATAGCTTTTTGTATGTTTAGCAGATACGCACTTCCCCTAAGTTCAATTCCGTCTAATTTTTTTTGTGAGAGTCTAAACTCAAGTTCCTCTTTTGTAAGATAGAGAAGAAAAACTTTTTGCGGATATATACCGTTTGTAGCAAAATGATTAAGAGAGACCAAATCTTTTTCCTCTATCTCTCCCTGAACAAGGGCATAAGCTATACCGCTTATGGCACTTCTGTCGGAAATGATAAGTTTATCTCTGTTTGGCTCAATCACCTCTTTTACATGTTCGGCACGATCAGCCAAAAAGAGCAGAAATTCAGCCTTTTTACTTTTTGCTTTTGTGCTTAAAACTATCTCTCTTATCTCTTTTCCGACTTCAGTACCACCGGGTTCTTTTGTGATGATGGCATACGGGAAGTGCTCTTTTAGTTTACTTATCTGTGTGCTTTTGCCGGCAGTATCGATTCCCTCTATTGTAATGTACATGATTTCATACTCTCAATGATTCTTTGAACCTCTTTTGGGACAAGATGTTCAGTTTTTGAATTAAATTTTAGAAGATTTCTTACGATGGATGAGCTGATAAATGCATGTTGGAGTTTTGGCATGAGATATACCGTCTCAATAGTGTCATCAAGAGAGTTGTTAAGGTATCCCAACTGGAGTTCATACTCAAAGTCGCTTACTGCTCTAAGACCTCGAATCAAAACCGTTGCATTATGTTCTGAAGCCAGCTCGACTGTAAGATTGTTAAACCCTAAAACTGTTACATTTTTTAGATTTTTTACGGACTCTTTTACCATGTTGATTCTCTCTTGAAGCGTAAACATCGGTTTTTTATCCTCAGAGATTGCAACGGCTACTATTACCTCATCAAAAAGATTGAGTGCTCTCTCAATTATGTCAAAATGTCCGTTTGTAATCGGGTCAAAAGTCCCAGGATAGAGTGCTATTTTTTTCATTATTCCCATCTTTTATAAAGGTTGTTTTCTATGCCAAGCAGATCAAACCATTTGCCTATGATAAAATTTTCCATTTCATCAAGTGTTTGCTGCTCTGAATAGTATGCCATGACGGGAGGAGCGATGATGATGCCTAAAGCTGCTAATTTATGCATATTTTCAAGTGCAATTGCAGAAAAAGGCATCTCTCTTGGAGCTAAAATAAGCTTCTTATGCTCTTTTATCATGACGCTTGCACATCTTGTAACCAGATTGTCGGCAATGCCGCATGCTATTTTTGCAAGTGTATTCATGCTGCACGGTGCGATAATCATAGCCTCCACTCCAAATGAGCCTGAAGCTACGCTAGCCGAGATATCATTATTATCATGAAATGTTATATGCATCTCTTTATCTAAAACAACTTCAGAATTTTGCGTCATAATAAAATGTCTATCTATATTTTCCGGAAGTAGTTGTAGAATCTTTAGTCCCAAATTGACACCGCTTGCACCGCTTGATGCTACTACTATTTTTCTGTTTTTCACTCTAGCTCCGCCGCGTTACTGCCAGTAACTCTTGCTTTTAATATTTTTCCGTTATTGTTTTGAACTTTTATTATATCATCTACTTTTGCATCTTGAAGTGCTTTTGCGCTAAATATAATGTTCATGCCTTCCTTTGACATGCTCACATTGATCATGGCATTTCTTTTGACGACATCCAACGACTCGATATCGTTAAGTGTTAAAATAGTATCTTTTGGGATGTGCCTCTTAGCCTGAAGTGTAGTTTTATCTATGTTTTGAATCGGTTTTGCTCTAAATCTATCTAAAATAATGCTCTTTTTTATATAGTTTAGGGATGAGATTTCAGACTCTTTCTTTATGCTCTCTTTGCTTACGTAAACTATGACATTCGCCCGCACCGAGTAATCAAAAAATATCTTTTTATCATCCTCTGTTTTGATATTTACAACACCGCTTTTTGATAAAAAATCACGACTTCTTATATTTAAAATATAGTTCTTTGGAAGTGTCGTTATGTGACCTCTTGGCTCTACAGAAATATCATGAATATCTATGTCTTCATAGCTTTTTTCATAATACTCTTTGATTTTTAACTTTAGAGGCAACATGTCGACAGGGCTTTTTAAAATGAAGTTTATGTAACTTTTTTTGGTTTTATAGTTTTTATATCCATGTTCGCTTAGAAGTTTTATGAGGTCTTTACCCTTTATCTTTTCTATATGAGAGTTTTTATCGATAGAGAGTATTGTAAAGTCGTTTTTTGTGTCTTTTGTTACAGTAGATGCCTTTACGGTTGTGTCATCAACATAGTAAGTATCTTCGAGTTGTATATCTGCACTTAGACTAAAATATAAAAGCATAAAAATAAGAAGTTTAAAAAGCATTTATGAAGGAGATCCAATCTAAAAAATTTCCTTATTTTAACATATTATGGAATTTTAAATGTGTGTTATACTTTCGGATAAAAAAAAAGAGGATACCACGATGAAAAAAATTCTATCTGCAGTGCTTTTACTTCTACTTTTCGCAGGATGTACAGAGAAAAAAAGTGTTTTGTATATCAATAACCTAGATTTATGCCAAGCACCTATAGCAACGCTTTATTTAAAAGAGATTGATATAAAAAACAGCTCAAAAACGTTTAATATAGCTCCGGATGAGATAAGAGGTGCTCTTATAAATTCACTAAAAGAGACAAACTGTTTCAAAGTGTCTCCGTATAATAGAAATCAATCCGTAACAGATGATAATGAGTATGTACTCAATGCAAAGGTTACTCTGCAGCAAACAGAAGAGGTTGTTGAAAAAAATATCTTTAAAAAAGAGAAAGAAGAGTTGCTTTCAATGGCGATTACACTACATGCAAGCAGTGACGGCAGAAAAGTAAATGCAGGTTCAAAAAGCGAACTTCTTATAGATAAATCAAAAATTTTAGGTTTTAAAAATGAGAGAGATGTAGCAGGCGATACTAAAATAGTACTGCAAAATGCAACTAAAAAAGTCTCCATTGCACTTAGAGACGGGTTTTTAAAACTTCCAAGCAGTGACAATTAATTTTTTTAATTGAACCATATTTGGTAAAATAAAAGATATACCAAGAGTAAAGAGATGTAGCCAAATTTTTTTGGCTACACATTTAGAGTATCATTGAACGCCGTGTTCGTTGAGAATCAACATTTCATGCAAAACAATCCCCCGATAACCTATACTTCTATACCCAAACACAAGCAGTCAATTAACTTCTGATACAGCTTTAGATAGCCTGTTTTACTCAAATGGTTCAATTTTTTATCGTACACAAAGTTTGAAAAATA
Organism: Sulfurimonas sp. RIFOXYB12_FULL_35_9; assembly: GCA_001829715.1. Classification (GTDB taxonomy): domain Bacteria; phylum Campylobacterota; class Campylobacteria; order Campylobacterales; family Sulfurimonadaceae; genus Sulfurimonas. The sequence goes on along the minus strand of MICC01000023.1, from coordinate 2,160 downwards.
ATAAAATAAATAGTAATATAGCTGTATCTAAAAAAAGGTAGTATTTGTGAAATATTATGAACTGAAATGCATGGCATATATAAAAGTAGATGTAGTCTTTGAGAAAAGTTTTGAGGTTATCTCAAAATATATAAGTTTCTCCATGGCAAGAGGTGGGCTTGAAGAGATTCATAAAAAAGATGGATTTAAGCACTATGCGTTTGGTGGATTTTTACCATTAGAAAAGGATAAAATCTACAAAAAAGGCTCAACCTGCAACTTTACTATCCGCTCACTTGATGAAGTTTTTATAAACACTTTAGCCACTTCCCTGAGACAAAATATAGATAATGGTGATTTTTTAGTTCTCCAAACAGATAAAAAAATAGTAAACCAGTTCTTTATAAGCGAACTCTATAGTGCAACTCCCGTTGTAGTCTCCACAGAAAACGGTGACTTTTGGACTATGGAACGAAGCGGCGACATAATGCAACTCCAAAAACAGCTTCATGACAACCTAGAAAAAAAGTACCAAAGCTTTTTTGGTGAAGAGCTAAAAGCACAGCAAAATTTCATACAACTGCTAGAAATAAAGAACAGAGTGCCTCAAAATATAAGAATCCATAAAGAGGGAAAAAAAGTCACTTTCTTTGGAAATAAATTCAAAATTGTTCCAAACGAAGACGAAGCTTCACAGAAACTTGCGTTTGTTGCCTTAGCATGTGGGGCAGGAGAAAAAAATAGTTACGGTGGCGGATTTGTTATTGGGAGGGAGATGAGATGAAACAAGGAAATTTATTGGATATGACAAATGAAATAGTGGTAAAAAAATTTAGTTCAAAAGATGTATTTTTTAATAATGGAATAGTAAATTTATATCAATTTTTAAAAGAGAGAGATTTTGAGTTTGAGTATGAATTAAATCAGAATGAGCTTGTTTTTAAAATAGATTCACAAAAACAGGATGAAATTTATACACAAATTTTAAATACCTTTTTAAAAGATAACAAAATAGTTTACCAAACAGATAATGATAGATGGTATTTTGACGAAACTAAAATGGATTTTATTTTAGATAAAAAGTTTGATACAAAAGGTGGTCAAAAAAATGACTTGCGAAATGGCGTTTATCTATATAAAAAGATTTCAGAGCTAGGATTATCACGAGAAGAAGTTGAAAGGCTTTATCTTGATTTTTGTGAAAGAACAAATTTTAAACCCGAAAAAGAATCAAATGGAAAATTAAAAGTTCCAAATAAAAAGAATGAAGTTATTGTTGCTATAACACTTGATGAAGGAATTGAAAGATTTAGTAAGTATTTTGTAAGTAACGATATTTTATCTATTGATTCAAAAATACATTCCTTTGAAGATGGACAGGGTTATTTTCATGATATGTTAAATCAGCCAAAAAGTTACAAACTTGATAAATGGAATGCACTCATTTATTGGTTTGGTGGGAGGACAAAAAGGTTTTACAATTTTTCTTATTTTATCTATCCAAATTCGTCCAATTTAGATGCTTTGAATAAGTTTAAAGAATTTTTGCAAATTGGCGATGACAAAATAGAATATAGAGATGAAAAGGGCAAGGTATCAAACACATCTTCAAATATTGATTTCTTTAAAGTGTTAAGTAAAGATGAGATTATAAATAAGCATTTTTATATCTCAAAAAGTGCAGAGGAGTTTGAACTTAAATTTTTTATGTATCTATTTTCTATGATGTATCATATTGAAGAAGAGCATAAAGCTTTTGGAGATGATGATTTAGCTTTTTTATTTGATGAAGATGTTAAAGAATATTCTCAAATTTTATTTGAATTATTACAATATTTGAGTTTTGTTATTTATACTGATGATGGTACATTTAAAACATCATTAAATGAATATACAAGAGCTTATCAGTTAATTCAATTTTTTCAAATATTGAAAGAGAATAATCTATTCAAATATTTAGAAAATGTCTTGATTGCATTTTCATCATCACAAGGAAGTAAGGAGATAAATTTAAATATACAACATTGGTGTCAAAAAATATTAAACTTTTCAAATCTTAGAGAAGAATATTATTTGACAAGTTTTAATATTTTGAAAAAAGAAGATTCTAAAAGTTTTGGGAAAAATCTTTTTGAGTTTGAAAGACTTTATCAACAACATATAATAGGAGAAAAAAATATG
>MICC01000022.1:1921-8216 GCA_001829715.1 Sulfurimonas sp. RIFOXYB12_FULL_35_9 | reverse complement strand
TTATAAATATTTTTTTTATTATTTAAGCTTATAAAAGTAATTTTCTTATATAATACTACAAGAAGTAAAGCTTGAGGATTAGTGTAATCTTCAATTTTTATTTTATCTATTAAAGGAATTTATATGCACCAAAGTTTAATCAAAGCAAGGGTTTTTGCAGCTTTAGCTTTAGTTATTTTAACGTTTGCCTTTACTTTGCCTATGATTGCGTTTCATGGAACGCTCAATCAAGTTGATGCGGGAAAAAGTGAAGAAATTTCACCATTTAGTAAAACTATTTGGAATTTTTACAACCAAGGTAGATACAAAAGTGTTACTACACCAAAAGATGCTCACAATGATTTAGAAAGAATGATAGAATCTTCTTCTGAAATCGGCGTTGCGTCACTACCAATTTGGGCAGTTTCACTTGAAGCTCCAAACTACCCTAAAGAGGCGTTTCCAGAGGGTATTCCTGTATACTTCCACTTTGACGGTTACAGCGGAGAAGTACATGAGATGAATACAATTAACCACTATGTTGGAATGGATCCAATGTGGGTTGGTGGTACTATTGAGAGAGAAATTGGAATATATGCTCTTTTGGCTCTATCTTTAGGGATAATCTATTTTATAGCTTATAATGCAAAATTTTTAAACTATATTATTTTAGTGCCTGCATCTCTTCCGTTGCTTTTCATCGCTGACTACTCTTACTGGTTGTACTGGTTTGGGCATAATCTGCATGATTGGGGCGCATTTAAAATTAAACCTTTTATGCCGACAGTATTTGGTGATGGAAAAATAGCTCAATTTGTTACACACTCATATCCGACGATTGGTTTTTACCTTATTGTTGTTATCAGTTTATTAAGTCTACTCGCTTTTTTTGCAAAAAACAAAGCATTAAAAGAGATATCAAAATAAACAAACATAGAAAGGCTTTTAAATGTTTAAAGTTTTTTTTCTTATTATAATTTTTTTTACCTCTCAGGTGAGTGCTAATGTACTTCAAGAGGCTATTGATAACGCCCCAGAAGGCTCTATCTTAAAGCTTCCTGCAGGAGTTTACAAAGGTAATTTAATTATAAATAAACCCATAACAATTATAGGCAAAGAAGATGGCGCTATAATTGACGGAGAGGGAAACGGAACTGTAATCATTGTTAAAAGTTCTTTTGTAACACTTAAAAATCTAAAGATTGTCGGAAGCGGTGCTAGACATGAAAACCTTGATGCTGCCATAAAAATAACGGATGCAAAGCAGTGTGAAGTAAGTGATTGTGTTATAGAAGATTGTCTATTTGGTATAGATATGCAGATGGTCAAAAATTCGATTATATCAAACAATAAAATTACATCTAAAAATTTTGATCTAGGGCTCAAAGGAGATGGTTTAAGACTTTGGTACAGTAATGACAATATTGTCAAAAAGAACTCACTTATTCACTCACGAGATATGGTTGTTTGGTATAGCCATGGAAATACTATAGAAGAAAACATTGGAGAATATTGTAGATATTCGCTTCATTTTATGTATGCGGGTAAAAATAATGTTATAAATAACAGTTATAAATATAACTCTGTTGGAATATTTTTTATGTACTCGAAAGATACAATAGCAACTGGAAATACAATAAAAAGTTCTCTAGGTGCAACCGGTATGGGAATCGGACTAAAAGAAGTTACAAACTTTACTTTAAAAAACAATACAGTTTTATATTGTGCGCAGGGCATGTATATTGACAGATCTCCTTTTGAGCCGGATACAAAGAACTGGATTGAAGATAATAAGATATTATATAACTCTGAAGCACTCCATTTTCACTCATTAAGTGAAGACAATATTATTAAAAATAATAAAATAATGGGCAATATTGAAGATATTGTAAACGACGGTGGAGCAAGCAGAACTTATAATAACGATATTAGCGAAAATTATTGGGATAACTACGAAGGATTTGATAAGGATGGTGACAACATTGGTGATACTCCGCATAAGGTTTATCGATATGCGGATCAGCTTTGGATTTACAATCCTAACGTAAAGTTTTTTTACGGCTCACCCGTAATCTCATTGCTTAATTTTTTAGCAAAATTAGCACCTTTTTCAAAACCGCTTTTTTTGCTTGAAGATAAAAAGCCAATAGTTAAAATAGGAGGATAGATATGGAAAAAGTTAAAACAGATAAAAGAGAGTTTATCAAATACTCTACATTAGGTGTTCTTGGACTTGTTTTAGGAGGGGGTATGGTATTTTCTCCTTATGTATTAAGAGCAGAAAACAGATTAAGACCGCCGGGTGCTGTAGATGAGAAGAAATTTTTGGCTCTCTGCATAAAGTGCGGTCAATGTCTTCAGGTTTGTCCTTACCACTCTATCAAACTATCTGATTTTGGTATGGGTCATGGTATCGGCACTCCTTATATCGATGCCAATGAGAGAGGCTGTTATGCCTGCAACGCTGTTCCTTGTGTACTTGCATGTCCTAGCGGAGCACTTGATCACCACTGCGAAAAACCAGAAGATATCAAGATGGGAATAGCAGTACTAGAATTTCCAAATACATGTATTGCTATGACAAATACGCCTGTTCCGAAAGGCTATAATGACAAAATGCATAAATTTACTAACTCTGTTATGAACAAGCATGAGTTGGAAGAAAAATTATTAGAAAAGTTTGATCAATTCGAAGGAAAGCAGTGTACTTTATGTGCAGACATGTGCCCTATTCCTAACCCACTTAGTGCTATTGCTATGGTTACTGATGCAGGCGGAGGAAAAAGACCTGAAATTTACGATGGATGTATCGGTTGTGGAGCATGTCAAGAGGTTTGTCCAACAAAAATTCCTTCTATTGTGGTAAAACCAAGAGTTACTTATGAGCAATTCTATTCAAATAAAAGTTAAGGATAATAAATGAGAATGAATAATTTAAGATCTGGATATAAGAGTTTATTTTATGCATCTGGCATATTGCTTGCTATCTTAACAGGCTGTAGTGATAGCAATAAGAATAATGAGAAGTCAAAAGAGAGTGCTTCTTTACCTTCTAAAGCAGATACGACTCAAAAGATAGAAGTAGTAAAAAATGAAAATGCTCTCGAGATTAAAGTAGCCCAAAAAGAGAGTGATAATAATCAAAGTAAATCATATTACTTAAATTATAATGTAAATAGCAATTATGATTTAAATTCAATGCCTGCCAATAGTGATGCCTCAGTTAAGGACAAACCTAGAACGCCAGTCGATGCAAACATACATGTAAGAAGTCCTTATGAAAAAGTTCAGGTTTCTATGATGGTAAAGCAGTTTAGCAAAAATTTTATCATCAAGTGTTCTGCATGTCACAATGACTATGCAAACGGTGTTATTGGACCTTCTCTGCTTGGAAAAGATTCAGATTACATATTTGACAAAATTGCGGCATTTAAAACAGGTGCAAAAAAGAATGTTTTAATGGAAGGTCTTATCAGCCAAATGGATGATAAAGAGATAAGAGAGTTGGCTAATGAAATAAGCCAATTTAACAATATGATAAAAGAGATGAGGAAATAATATGAAAAATATAGTAGTAGGAATTTTAACAATAGTTACTTTTGCAATTATGGCTTGGACGGCTTCAAACGGTAGGGCTTATCATGGCGGAGAACACTCAAAAGTCATTGAAGACATGGGAACTAAAACGGCAAGCGTAACACAACAAGCATCAGCAGCTCCTCAAGATAAAAGCGATAGAGAAAAAGAGCAAGAACAGCTAAGCGCACTAAAAGAAAAAGCTGGGAATGTTGGACAAATAAAAGTAAGTACCGAGTATAAAAGTAAATGTTCTGCATGCCACGGTGTAAGCGGTTCTGGAATGCAAGATGGCAGAAAGTTAATGGGACCAAAACTTTATGGACAAAGTGCTGAAAAAATATATAAAGATTTGATTGAATTTAAGGCCGGAAGAAAAGAGAATGTTATCATGAAAGGTCTCCTTATCAATATAAGCGAAGAAGAACTGAAAAAATATGCTGATGAAATTGGAGCATTCCCCACTCTTAGTGAGGCGTTAAACAAGTAATTGCAGGTTTAAAAACGAATGGAGTTTTAAAATGGATAAATGGAACAATAGAGAAACCATAAGTAAATCAACTTTTTGGTCTACATTTTTTGATACGACAAAAGATGGAAAGAAATTTTTTAGCTATAGAATGAAGAGATGGATTTTGGTAATATCTATACATTTACTATTTTTTCTATCTTTTTCAATTGATATTCAAACGCTTGAGGGAACACTTAACGGTTCAAGATTTTTAGGTTTTCACCTCATTGATATTTTTACGACGATTGAGCTCTTTTTGGCTACACATGAGCTGCCGGTCAATATGATAATTGGAACAGTTACTATTGTTCTGTTTTATCTTTTAGTAGGCGGCAGAAGCTATTGTGCTTGGGTATGCCCATATGGAATACTCAGTGAAATAGGCGAAAAGATACACAATACTCTAGTACACAAAAAAATTATAAAAGAGAGAAAATTTGATCACAGAGTTAGACATATTTTTTGGGGTATGTTTTTAGCCCTTTCATTTACAAGCGGCTACTTAGTTTTTGAAACATTCAATGTTGTTGGAATTCTTAGTAGATTTATTGCTTATGGCTGGAGCTTAGCGCTTATTTGGGTTGTAGTTATTTTCGCATTAGAGGTTTTTTATTCACGAAGAGCTTGGTGTACATATATTTGCCCTATCGGAACTACTTACGGATATATAGGCAAAATTTCAGCTCTAAGAGTAGAGTGGAATGACAACTGTGATCACTGCATGGTTTGCCATGATGTCTGTTTTGAAAATCAAGTGCTTGAAATAACAAAAGCAAAATATGATAAACAAAGAGAAGAGAGAGGAATCACAAGAGAGTATATTACGGGAGCGGATTGCACACTTTGTGGAAGATGCATTGATGTCTGTCATGCAGACGCTCTAAAATTTGATTTTAGATTAAAAAATCTGGTATAAAAAATGATAACTATTTCAAATCTTACAAAAAAATTCGGTTCGCATATTTCTCTTGATAACGTGAGTTGCCAATTTAACAAAAATGACTCTATCGCTTTAATGGGAGCAAACGGTGCAGGGAAAACAACTCTCATCCGCTCTATTTTAGGATACTATCATCCGGACTCGGGAGATGTTTTGGTTAATGGCCTAAATCCCATTAGTGATAGAGTTAAAGTGTTGCAAAACATAAGTTTTGTACCGCAGCTTCCTCCCCCGATAAAGCTCAATATTGATGAACTTATGCAGTATGTTTGCATGAGCACGGATATAGACAAAGAGCTAATTGAGCACTATTCAAATGAAATGAAGCTCGATATCAAATCTAATTTGTATAAATCATTTTTTAAACTAAGCGGTGGTATGAAGCAAAAACTACTAATAGCTATTAGCTTGGCAAAAAAAAGCAGTATCATCATATACGATGAACCGACCGCAAATCTTGATCCTAAAGCCAGAGATGACTTTTACAGACTTTTGAAAAAGAATGAAGATGAAAAAGTTCTTCTATTTGTTACTCACCGACTAGAAGAGGTTCAAGAGTTAGTCAACAGACAGATATATATGGATTTAGGAAAAGTGGTATCAGATGAGAGGTTTTAAATTTCTATTTTTTACACTTACTCTTCTTTATATCTCTTTTATAAGTGGCTGTAGTTCATCAGAGGGAGCATCTTCCAAAACGGCAGAACATGACAATAGGTCATGTCCTAAGTGCAACATGCAGCTTCCATCTTCAAATATCCATACGGCAAGAATTCAACTTTCTAAAAACAATCTCTCTTTTGATGATATAGGATGTCTGATATTGTGGGCAAAAGATAAAAATTTAGATATTGAGAGTGCTGAAGTTTTTTCAAATGATACACATAAGTATATCAGCGTTACTGGGGCATACTTTACAATCAACGAAAAAACACCCATGAACTATGGATTTAGCGCTTATGAAAATTTTAAAGAAAATACAATTAAAATAGACGAGGTAAAACTCAGAATGCTTAGAGGTGAACATATGGCTAACCCTAAAATTAGAAAACAGATACTTGGGCAGTAAAGGATAGCAGTGAAAAATTTATATTTAATCGCTTTTTTGGATTTAAAAGAGTCTATAAGGGCAAAATGGTTTTTAGTCTATTCTCTTGTGTTTGGTGGACTTATTGCGCTATTTTTTATTGCAGGCGTAACAGAGTCACAAGTCATGGGGTTTAGCGGTTTAAGCAGGCTTTTACTTATGTATATTCAAATTACGATTGTTATACTTCCTATATTTATAC
>MICC01000022.1:0-1914 GCA_001829715.1 Sulfurimonas sp. RIFOXYB12_FULL_35_9 | reverse complement strand
AACAGTTCGCTCTATCTCCGGTGATAGGGACAATCATATACTTGAGTACATGCTCTCGTTTCCAATCTCTCTTAGACAATACTATTGGGGGAAAATTATAGGCAGATTTATTACAGTCTATCTGCCTGTAATATTTGCCATGATATTGGCAGTAATTTATGGAGCCATAAAAGGTGCAAGTATTCCTTGGAGTATCTTCTTTTTATATACGGGACTGCTTTTTTCACTCTCAAGTGCATTTCTAGGAATCGCATTTTTCATATCTTCATTTGTAAAATCTTCTGAAGTTGCACTTGGAATTGCGTTTTTTATATGGATCTTTTTGCTTGCTTTTATAGATATAGCTCTTATTTCATTAATGATGCAACAACGCTTCAATGAAGAATTAATTATATTTTTAGCTATGATTAATCCAATGGAACTCTTTAGAGTTGCTGCTATCTCTCTCTTTGACCCTGAGCTTACTGTTATGGGACCTGTAGCATTTTACATACTGGATTTAATGAGTCAAAGCGTATTTATACTTCTCTCTATCGGCTATCCTCTTGTTGTAGGGTTAGCTTTTGCTTATGCCGGTTTTAAAATATTTGAAAAAAAAGATTTAGTTTAAAAGGAGTTTTTATGTACAAAAAATTATTTCTGTCGCTTGCAATAGTATCGTCTCTTTCCTTAACTTCGACTCTTATCGCAGGTGAGTCGTATAAGATGGATTTTGATAATGAGAGCACATGTGTAGTAAGAAAATTAAAGGTCTATAAAGAGCCAAAATGGGTAGCTAAAATAGAGCTTACAAATGGGAAAAAACTTTTTTTCTCATCACCGAAATCAATGATAGAGTTTTATCAAATCCCTGGAAAATGGTTTGATATAGGAGTGAAGAGCGAAGATGATTTTAAGAGTGTTTTAGTAACTGATTTTGATACACTTAAGCCTATCGATGCCAGGGGTGCATTTTATGTTTACGGAGCAAATGTGACTTCACCTGCAGGAGATGATTTAGTCCCATTTTCTTCGTACGAAGCGGCAAAAAGTTTTGCTTCAAAACATAATGGAAAAAGAGTGCTTGCTTTTAACCAGATTCCAGATGCTCTTATCAAACTGCTAAACGGAAAAATTTAAGGAGGATAGAATGAAAAAGCCAGTGCCTATAAATGAAGAGATACCGCTAGATCCAAAAAGATACATAGTAAGTGAAACCGATGAACATGGAAAAATTACATTTTGTAACGACTATTTCATAGAAATATGTGGTTATTCAAAAGAAGAGATGCTTGGTCACCCCCATAGCATAATCAGACATCCTGATATGCCAAAAGTAGTTTTCAAGCTTCTATGGGAAACGATCTCTCAAGGTAAAAATATTAATGCCGTTATCAAAAACATGGCAAAAGATGGAAGATATTACTGGGTATTTACAGAGTTTGAATCAAGAAGAGACACCGATACAAACAAAATCATCGGCTATACCGCATCTAGAAAAACTATTTCAAAACATGTTATTGAGATTGTCTCTGATCTTTATGCAAAACTTCTTGAGATTGAAAAAACAGGTGGTATTGAAGCAAGTGAGGTATATCTTAACAATTACCTAAAAGATAAAGGTGAAAATATAACTTTTGTAAATCTAATGGAAGAGATACACAAATTTTATTAAAACACTAGAGTAAGATTTTTTCTTACTCTGCCCTCTTAAAAAAACTCTACAAGTGCACTTTTATTTATATATCTATTTTTAACATTTATAATCTCATTGTCTTTAAAAAATTTTAGGATTCTAGAGAGCGTTTCAGGCGAAACACCGAGAATCTCTGCTATTTCAATATTTTTAGTCTCAAAAAAGTCATCTGTATGATCATAGATATATTTTGCTACTCTTTCTTTGGAATCAAGTACCAAATTTGTAGAAATTATATT
>MICC01000021.1:973-1946 GCA_001829715.1 Sulfurimonas sp. RIFOXYB12_FULL_35_9 | reverse complement strand
CGTGCAAAGGTCTCGTTAAGGGGTATAAAATGAAATGCCATATCATTTTTACTATGTTTTTTTTATTTGGGTTGGGGGTTGCAGGCCAAAGCCTTGCTGGGCAGAGCCTTGCAGAAGAAAAAAAGTATGTGGGCGCCAAAGCGTGCATGGCATGTCATGAAAAGGAATATTCAAATTATATGAATTTTGCCAAAAAAGCGAAATCCTTTGAAAGCATTAAAAAAATGGAGGCAAAGCTGACACCCGAGGAATACCGGAGCTGCTTTGAATGCCATACTACCGGTTACGGCAAACCGGGCGGATTTGAATCCGAAGAAAAACCCCCGGATCTGAAAGATGCGGGCTGCGAAGTCTGCCATGGTCCCGGAAGCCAGCATATTGAGGGAGGTGATCCGGAGAAGATCATCCGGGATATCACCATGGAAAACTGCAATACCTGCCACAGCAAGGACAGGGTTGAAGCCTTTGATTTCAAGCCCCTTTTATTCGGCGGGGCCCATTAACAGCCGGAGGGCCATAGGAAAATGTTTGATGTGGTTATTAACACCATGGGCCAGCGCTTGTGGTTAAGAATTCTTCTTCCTTTGTCGGTCATTGTGGTGGTCGTTGTTGCAGCCAATATCGGCTATAATATGGTATCTCAGGTGAAATTCGGTGAGGCCCAATTGCATTCCCAGAACCGGATGCTGGCCCTTGCCGTGGAAGGCGGGATGTTTGACGTCCTTTCCATCGGAGACAATGATACGGTCAGACTTCAGTTCAAGCGCCTGGGGGAACAGATTCGTGATCTCAAGGTGTTTGTTTATGATTTTAAGGGCCTTGTTTCTTTCAGTACCGATGGCAGGACCCTGGGAAAAAAAATCCAGGATATTATAGGTGAGGCGCCATCAAAGGATATTGCCGCCATGATGGAAAGCGGCAAGGCATCGGAAAAATCTTTTCACATCTCCATGGAAGGGGAGTCCTTTTTGCT
>MICC01000021.1:0-937 GCA_001829715.1 Sulfurimonas sp. RIFOXYB12_FULL_35_9 | reverse complement strand
AATCCTTTATTTTTTGAATATCAAATACAAAAAGACCTTTTTTTACTAAATTGTTTAGTTCAGAAGATACTCTTCTCGCTGTGGCAAATAGTATGACTTTTTTACCATTATTAAGAAGTTGTTCTATTGGCTCAGCAAAATCACTATCTCCACTCCAAATTATGAAAGTATCAACATTATTTCTTTCGTGATCTATCAATATATCTCTACCCATTTCAACATCAAAATTGCATTTTCTTTCTTCTATTTTATATATACCTCTTTTGTTCATTTCTTCAAATTTTTGATTGAGATATTCAATGGTTGCAATATCATACAATCTTATTAAACCACTTTTGATAAAATTATTTAGTAGGGTGGTTGATTGTTTTGGAATACTTGTGGCATCAATAGCTATATTCATTATTTTTACAGGTTTTGTCCTAACATCATAATGTTCGTTTGTGATTTTTTTGATAAAGTTTTTTGAATTTTTATCTCCGACTAATTCACCGACATAAAATTTTGTTTGTCCAACATTGTCAAAAGATTTCAAAAATTCTACAAGACGTCTGGTATCAATATGCCATTTCAACTTTTCTGACCAAGGACGGACATTGGCGTAATCAATATAGCTGTTGAATTTGCCAACTAACAAGTTTTCAAGCTGTGTTATGACTTTTTTATTTTCTAATAGTATCTGTTTGATTTTCTCGGTTGAGGGTGTAAACATATTTATTCTAGATAGAATAGAAATATAAGTGCCTATATTATACAAGATAGGGGAGATTTGGGCAATATTGGATAATAAAATGTTAACTAAAAGTTTTTGTCAGAATTTGGAATAAAGTATGATTTTTAGTTAGATAATAACATTGATAAAAAGATTGAAGGAATATTTTTATAGAAGAGTCCTTACTTTTTATAACTAATCCCGACTCGTCGGGACAAACAGTTT
>MICC01000020.1:241-2106 GCA_001829715.1 Sulfurimonas sp. RIFOXYB12_FULL_35_9 | reverse complement strand
TTTGGAAGTAAATGCAATTCCCGGCTTGGTTGTGGGTCAGCAGGTGATGTTACAAATAGTCGAACGATCCCCATATAAAAGCGTAATACTCCTCCTCGTTTTACCCATTATTAACATGCTCATAGGTAGTTTAATAGGACAAAAGATTCACTTTCTCTATCCAAACTCGCAAGATATCAGGATGTTGTTCTGCGGCTTTGTTTTCTTTGCATTATCTATCTTTGCTGTCAGCATCTATGACAAAAAAATAAGAAGCAAAAAACGATCACATCAGAAAATCATATCAATAGACATTTTAAACAACTATAATCTAATTACACGATAAGCTGGCATATCTTTGTAAAAGAGTTTTTTACATACTTTCATTTCGTCTGAAGTTTTTTGTCAAAAATCCTTATGAAAAGCAGATTAGATATAGAATTTGGGAATCTTGCCGTTTCAGAAGGATTTACCACGCCAGAGCAAGTTCAAATCAGCCAACGCATCGTTAACGCCTTTGAGGCAGAAGACCCAAGAAAGCGCCTTGATGTTATCTTGCTTGATCGTGGGTATATTACGCATGAACAATGGGTTTATCTATTAAAAAAACAGGGTATTACCGTTATTTCATGTCCTCATTGCGATAAAAGGTTTAAAGAGGCTGACACTGATATTGGGGAAGTTGTCACGTGTAAACACTGTGGGAAAACGTTTGAATATAAGGTGACGTCCGATTTGCACGCACATCAAGCATCCTCAATATGCGACAACACATTGTCACCTTTGCCACAACCAACATGTGATCGTTATATTGGTAAATTATTGGGTGGAAAATACAAAATTATAGAAAAAATTGCGACAGGCGGCTGGAGTACTATATACAAAGCAAAAAGGACGTTACTTGATATTGATGATATTGTTGCAGTAAAAATCCTGCATTTAAATTTAAGCGATAACCCTCAGGACATTAAGAGATTTTACAATGAGGCTGCTATCATACGGGAATTACGCCATCCGAATGCAATTCATTTATATGATTTTGATCGTGATTCAAATGGTACGATTTACATGGCCATGGAATTTATCTACGGTAAGAATCTAAAAGAAACCATAAAAGGTACAGGGCCGTTCGATGTTGCCAGAATGTTAAATGTCATTTACCAGGTTTGTGACGTAATATCCACGGCACACAAACACCCCAAAAAAATCATTCATCGGGATATTACCCCTCAAAATATTATGCTAACCAGGGTTGGAGAAACAAACGACTTTGTCAAAGTCCTGGATTTTGGAATAGTAAAATTGCGAACGCAGGATAATGTCTCTCTGACCGGAAGTATCGTGGGAACGCCTCCATACATGGCGCCTGAGCAATGGAGAGGTGAGTGTGATGAAAGAACAGATATATATTCTTTAGGTATAATTATGTATGAGATGTTAACAGGGGAGTCTCCGTTTAAAGGCGACCAAATTACTTTAATGAATAAACACCTGAACGAAAGACCTCAGCCTTTCAGGAAGAGAAACAGGAATTCAGAGATTTCAAAAAAAATTGAAAACATCATATTCAAATGTCTGGAAAAAAATAAGAATAAGAGACCTCACTCAATTGACGAACTTAAATTGTTATTGCAAGAGGCAAAAGACTCTGCTTCAAAAAAAATTACGACCTATGCCAAAGTAGGTGTGCTTGCCGCAATTCTGGCTATTTTAACAATTCCGTTCATTGTATACGTTTTCTTTTTATCCAATAAACACGAAGAAAAACTTACTGCCACGAGCGGTATCGTTCGTTATCATAAAGTGGACAAAAAAACACACATATCTCAAAAGAATACGGATGACTCAGGAAATGTTATTTCGAAGAGTGAAATCCCTCAACTGCC
>MICC01000020.1:0-147 GCA_001829715.1 Sulfurimonas sp. RIFOXYB12_FULL_35_9 | reverse complement strand
ATAAAACATGACTCTTATAAGAATTCTTTGGATAATAATACTGAAAACAAAACAACCATAGACAATACATATCTAAATAAAGTAGTTGACAATACCCAAAAATATGACATTAGTAAGAACGTAAAAGTTTCCAGGCCAGAACCAGAC
>MICC01000019.1:48818-49044 GCA_001829715.1 Sulfurimonas sp. RIFOXYB12_FULL_35_9 | reverse complement strand
AAGAGTTTTTTAGAGGTTTCTCAGGATATGTATTTAGAATACATTTTAAAGAGGTGTTAGGACATATAGCAAATTTAATTCTAGCGGAAGTTAGCGCTTCCAATAAGCACGTAATAGAATTTTTAAAATACTACTCGCTAAATATTGTAGTAATGGACGGAAAAAAATATAAAGTCCCTGAAATAGAGGCGGATAACGGCTTAAAATGGAGTGTCTCTTCCATGAT
>MICC01000019.1:0-48797 GCA_001829715.1 Sulfurimonas sp. RIFOXYB12_FULL_35_9 | reverse complement strand
AAGAACAGAGCAGTCCATAGCTGCTCTCTTAGGTAAAAAGGAAGCGTTGCAAGATGGAATAAAAGATCTATATATCTATGATCTCTCACCGATGGAGTACAACAACAACCTGCACAAAGAGATAGAAAAAATATCACAAGAGATAGTTAATGCTACGCAAAAAGTAAACCTATATTCAGATTTACTAGATATATCAAAAACAACCGAAGACAAAGAGAGTATAAAGATTGATCTTAAAAATATAAAGCAAGAGATGCAACTTAAAAGAGACGAAAAAACTCAGTTAACTGCAAAGATGATAGGAAAAAATGAACTGCTTAGATATAACAACACAAAGAAAGAGATAGATGCCATAATTAGGCAGGAAAAGAGAGAAGAGAGAATCTTAGAACAAAACAAAGAGTCTTTTCTCTCCATCAAAAATTCACTTGTTAAAGCACTGACGTCAAAAAAAGTTCTTCTTGAAGAATTTGAGGCACAAAGATAGCACTCTTTATGCCTTCAAATAGCTTCTAAATCTCTACTACTTGTTAAAATGCCCCAGCAACTCATTCTCAGGAATTTTTGTTAAATCAGCATGAAGATTTTTTTCCATCTTTTCTTTTACACTAGAGTCAAGCAGTTCAACTATCTTGTTGTTGATTGCTTTTGGAGCAGCAAGATACCAACATTTATGAGCATTATTTTGTAATGATTGAGAAATTTGTTTTGCAATCTCTTTAATACGTCTACGCTCTTCTTCAAGTTCAATATTATGGTCTTCACCTGACCCACTGCCACGAACACTTGTAAAATTGCCTTTTCTATCGCTTACTTTTTCACTCATTTTCTGATGTATTTCTAAATCATCTACGCTCTCAAGAAGTTCAAGAGATTCTCTTCCCATTGGGTCTTGTTTATTTGTAAAGAGTTTATAATGCTGCAGATCAGCCACAATAATAAGTTTTGATAACATAACGACTCCTTTTATCTTCAAAAATTGGAAAATATATTTAATCAAGCAATTACACTTAATTTATCCAATCTATTAATTGTATCAAAATTTAATTCAAAAAAATAAGGGAATATGATAATTTTAAAAATTTGAAGATGTTGAAGATTTATACCGACTATTATAAAGGGGAGAGTTAAATACTCACCTCTTTAATATCTGCAATTTTTAGGATACTTTTATATATCGAAGCGACTAAAGATTTTCTGTTATTTCTAACTTTTTCATCCTCAGTATTTACCATTACATCTTCAAAAAATTTATCAAGTTCCGGCTTAAGAGCTAAAAGTGCATCAAGTTCCTCTTCGTAAGAGTTATATTTTAAACTAGACACTTCACTATATCTAGCGAACAAGACATCCTCTGCTTTTTCCTCAAAGAGATTTACATCGACTCTAAATTCACTTGACATGTCAATATCTTTGGTAATGTTTGCAACCCTTTTAAACGTTGAAAATGATTCGCTAAAGCCTTCACTATTTACCATAGCTTCTAATGCCTCTATTTTTTTACCCAAGGAGAGCAATTCTCTTTCGCCTGAAGCAAGTACGGCTTCTACGATAGACGGGTTTACTTTGAAATATTGTCTGAGTCTCTCTAAAAAGAATGCTTCTAGTTTTGAAATTTCAAACTCTGCATAATCTTTGCTTAGCAAAGCCAAAGTTTTAACTATGTCAAACTCAAAATTATGCTCTTTTGTTATTCTTATAAGCCCGTTTACCGCACGGCGAAGTGCAAACGGATCTCGTGAACCAGTAGGAATCTGATTTATGCTAAAGAGTCCTATAAGAGTATCTAGCTTTAAACTCATGGCAACGATGGCACTCATCGGCGTTGAAGGAAGCTCGCTCTCCTCACCGTTTGGCAGATACTGCTCTTTTATCGCAATTGCAACCTCTTCGCTCTCGCCGGCTTCTTTAGCATAGTAATAGCCCATAAGCCCTTGAAGCTCGGTAAACTCATATACCATCTCACTCATAAGGTCTGCTTTTGCAAGAGACACTGCACGCTCTAGCGTCTCTTTGCTTGAGCCGTTTGGTCTATAGATTTCAAAAAGAGTATTTGCAATTTTTTTCTCTCGTTCTATCTTGTCGGCAACAGTTCCAAGACCGTTCATAAATACGACTTTTTCCAGTCCGTCCGTACTAAGTCCTTTTTTCAAATCATTATTGTAAAAGAAAAGTGCATCCGATAAACGAGGACGTAGAACTCTCTCATTACCTTCTATAACTTTAGAAAAATCATCCGTAAATGCGTTTGAAACCACAACAAACTTATTTATCAACTTGCCGTCTTTAAAGACCGGAAAGTATCTTTGGTGCTCTTTCATAGAGGTAATAATAACTTCAGGAGGAAGTTTTAAAAACTCTTCGTCAAAAGAGCCTAATATTGCAGTCGGATGTTCAGTAATTGCTACAACTTCATTTAGCAAATCTTCATCACGCTCTATAGTGATAGAGTTCTCTTTTTCAAGCGTAGAAAAGTTGCTTAAAATATTCTCTCGTCTAATCTCAGGAAAAAGCGTTACGCCGCCATCTTTTAAGAGTTCAAAATACTCTTTTGCACCGCTGATTTGCAGTGAATTAAAATTACTGATACGGTGAACAAATGTCTGCTTTGAAGATTTGATGCCAAAGAGCTCAACATCTACAAGTTCATCTCCAAATAGAACATTTACCCAGCGAATAGGACGAATGAAACTCTCGCTCAAACTTCCCCATCTCATAGATTTGCCAAAATCTAAAGATTTGATCCATGTCTCAATAATAGTTCCCATAAGCTCAATAGACGGCTTTCCTTTAAGCTCTTTTTTGAAGTAAAGAACTTCTTTTCCGCCTTTTAGTGCAGAGCCGATTTCATCTATAGAGACACCACATTTTTTTGCAAATCCCTCAGCAGCAGGCGTAGGTTTACCCTCTTTGTATGCCATCTCCAAAGGTGCACCGAAAAACTCTTCACTAGAGTCATCTTGGCATACTTTAAACTCTCTATGCCATAAAACCAAACGACGAGGCGTATAGTAAAACTCAAACTCACACAAAAGGGAATTTTTTTCTAAAATATCAGCATATTTTTTCTCAATATTTTTTAATTCTTTTAAAAGCGGAATGGCAGGAAGTTCTTCTACGCCAATTTCGATTAATAGTGGTTTTATCATAAATAGACTCTTTATTTGGGTATTAAGTACGCGATTTTATCTATATTTTTGTTAAATGCTTATAAATTAAATAAATCTTAATCAAGAGAAATAAACTGCCTTTGCAGTTTTATATAAATGAAATTAGAGCTAGAATTCCCTCCAAATAAAAAAACAAGAGGAATTAATATGCCGACAATAAATCGTTATGTAGATATTGACACAGTTGAGAGAGAAAGTAAGAAGGATTATATAGATCGTCACTCGCCGTTTATACACTGCAATGAAGTCGCCAAAGAGGGAGAGATGTTTAGTATCACCGTTAAAATGGGTAATGAATATACGCATCCGGATGATTTTGATCACTACATAGCAAATATGTCTCTGTACAACGGTGAAACGCTCTTAGCACGTGCTGATTTTGTACCGGGGACTTTAGGAAATATAAAAGCACATGCAACCGTCACTTTTAACATTATCCCTACTGGAAATAAACTAAAACTTACTGCTCAAGCTTACTGTACAAAGCACGGTATTTGGGAATCAACTCCTAAAGTTGTAGAAGTAACTAAATAACTGCATTTATTATCAAGAGAATCTCATCTCTTGATAAAAATCTACTTTATCTCATTTGCCATGTTGTCAAGCGTAACAAAAAGATCTTTTGAAGCGTTCTCTGCGGCACTAAATGCGGCGATAATGCCGTCTGAATTTTTAACAGCACCATCCTTAATATAATCGGGTACACTTCGAACTTTATCATGTACAGTTTTATGTATAGGATCAATCTTACTATATGAAGCCGTCGCTCCAAACGATGTTTTTGCATCTCCCAAGTACCATTTACCGAATCTGCAGCTTGTGTGGTCTGAAAATTTAAAGTTGTGGTCGTCTTTAAATACGGCACTGTATCCACTAAGTTTAAATGCTATATGATCTAGTTTTGCAAGTGTAATAAATAGCTCGTTTGAAATCATTTTGTTTGAAAGCTGAATATCTTTTGCACCGTCAACTAAAGAGTGTAAACTACTGTTAAATGTATCAAGTTTTTCCAAAGATGATGCAACTTCTCTATCCATATGTTCTGTAAAATCCTGCATAGATGAGCTATTTTGCTTTAGTAAATTTATATTTACTTCAACTTCGCTTGTTGCACGTTGTGTTCTCTCAGCGAGTTTTCTTACTTCATCCGCAACGACTGCAAAACCTCTTCCATGTTCACCTGCCCTAGCTGCTTCAATAGCAGCATTTAATGCAAGAAGATTTGTTTGATCACTGATATCTTTAATGAGTGATATAACATTTGTGATTTCATTAACACTGTTGTTTAATTGACTAGAATTTTCTCTGCTTTCATGCATTTTGATTGAAATATTGTTTAGAGACTCTTCCATCTCATGCGTAGAGCTTTTTACCTCTTCTACAATAGCTTCTGTTTGAGCATTTTTATCATTAATATTTTTCAGAGATTCCATATTGTGTATCAAACCTGCCTGAACACTTCCGACACCGCTTGACGCGCCGTCGTTTAGAAGTACAGTTAAAGCTAGTGTGAGATTATTTGACTCTAACTGTTTTTTACTCTCTAAAAAGTGCTGATTAGCCCTCTCCAAACTATCCTCTGCATCAATTAAAGCTCCATTTGCAACACTCGCAAGGTGATTTGCCGACTGCTGAATAAAGCCTATTTCATCAGTTGCACAAGAAGTAATTTTTTTAGAAAAATCTTTTGAAGAGACGATATCATCAATCTCATCTTTAAATCTATTTACCCTTCTTGTAAGCCCGTTAGATATGTAAAAACTGAAAATAAAAATAAATAATATTACGATGACATTGATTGCCAAACCCATAAGCATGGCGTTAAATGCGGCATCTTTTAACTCTAAAACTTGTTGCTCGATTTTTTTAGCTATCTCATTTTCAACATTTTTAAGCAAGTTTATTTTCTTAGTTATCGTAGCAAACCAGTAAGTCGCATCTATATCAAATCCACCGTTTGGACGATCAAGAGCGATTCTTCTCATTCTATCGACTTCAGCTACATCTTTTGACTTCATGCTCTCTTCATAAAAACTTTTAAGTTCTGTAGGCGCTATAAAAAGAAACTTATTCATAAAGATTTCTTGCCCATTAAGCAGTCCTATAAATTTTTCATAAAATCCGGGAGCAAAAGTGTCTTGAGAAAAAGTTGATGAAAGAACAGCCCTCTCAATTCCTGATCTCTCTTTAGCAGATAAAAAATTCACAAAAGCATTGATAAGATTGTTCATTTCCGCATTTGAACTCATCTTTACCATCTCTTCTATAGATACTATAAAATCATTATTTAAGTTTGTATAGTAACCAACCGGAACACCAACTGCAACACCTAGCGAATCAACTCCGCTTCTTATTGTTTGGATTTTTGACAAACTATCAAATGCTTTTGCAATTTTCGCCTGCAAATCTTTTGAGAGAGCATCCACATGTAACTCTTCTTTATAGTTTTTTGTAACATCCGCCAAGGCTTTATCAGTATCTTTTCTTATTGCTTGAAGCTCTGCTGAGAATTTTGTACCTTTTGAACTTATAAATCCTGCTGAAGAACCTCTCTCTTTTTGAAGATTATGCACCAATTCGCTTGCTTTTGTAGCATAAGCGACCATTAAGCTTATGCTTTTTAAGTTTTGCACTTTCTTATAATTATCATAGCTGCTCATACCCAATGTGATAAAAATCACAAACACAGGCACGACAACCATAAGTGCCATTTTCAATCTAATAGACATGTTGTTAAACATCTGTAAATTCCCTCTTTTTTTCATTTTTTCTTTATTCTATCATACAAAAAGAATTTTTATATTATAAAAACTAATATTTTGTCATATTTTAGACTGACTAAAATAATGTAAAACAGATTACACATCAATAAAAACATAACATAATATAATCACACATATACTCTTAATTTTTATTATAAAAACTCTTAATAACTATTTAGAAAATATTATTTTTTTAGGCATTGTAGATATAATCTTGTTACAAAATAAATTAAAGTGCAGTAAATATTAAAATGAAACTTTTACTCTTAGAAGATGATCCGTTTTTGCAAGAACTGCTTTATGAGCACCTTTCGCAAGATTTTGATGTGTGTTTTTGTTATGATGGACTAATGGCGTATGATGAGATAATCAAAAATAATTTTGATATTTTACTTCTTGACGTCAGCGTTCCCTCTTTAAGCGGATTTGAGCTATTGCAAGCCTTGCGGGATAGAGAGATTTCAACTCCCACAATGTTTATAACCTCTTTAAATTCTGCAGTTGATCTTAAAAGAGGTTTTGATATAGGCTGTAATGAGTACCTGAAAAAACCGTTTGAATTTATTGAGCTTGATGCAAGACTCCAGAATCTCATTAAACACCATAAATTAGCAGACAAAACATATCGTTTAGATGATTTTCGCATTGATATAGCTATGCAGAATGTAACAAACGGAGCAGCCTCTTATAAACTCTCCCATAAAGAGAGCAAAATCATAGAGTACTTTTTAAAAAACAGAACAAAAGTTATTACGGCGGATGAACTTGCTTCAAATGTGTGGAATTATGAAGAGACGCCAAATAATACTACAATCAGAACTTATATAAAAAATCTAAGAGCAATATTCGGCAAAGATAAGATTCAGAGCATTAAAGGAGTCGGTTATGTCCTACTCTAAAAGTGAAAAAAAATCTATTTTTAAATTTTTATTTCTTTACTACGGTTCATCTTTTGCTCTTACTTTTATAATAGCATTTCTCTCTTACCATATTTATTATCTCTCAATTTTGCAAACGCAAGAAGAGAAGATGAAATCATATGCACTTAGTCTCTCATCAAAGATTATAAATGCTCACATGATGAGTGAGCATTTTGAATTTAAAACTCATGAATTGTATCTGACAACTTTTTTAAATGAGCAGCAACAACCTATTTTTGGAGATAAGGTTTTAGAAAAATTCGATCTTGACAAAGAGAGATTTTACAAAAAAGACAATGCTCTGTATCTTATCGACAGCTCAACACACAACCACTTAGGCGTACACTCTATCGTGGTAATATTTCCCAATAGCCAAATCTTATTTAAATCTCTTCGTTATAACATTGCAGGCATCACGATTGGGGTACTTCTTATCATCGGTTTTGTCGGTTTTTTTCTTACAAAAATGTTTATTCAACCTATTAGAAATGAGAGAATAAAACTTGATGATTTTATAAAAGACACTACTCATGAGCTAAATACACCTGTGAGTTCACTTCTTTTAAGCATTGAAGCGTTTGAAAAAAATCCATCTAAAAATATGGCAAGAATCAAGGCAAGTGCATATAGGATCTCTGATATTTATGCAAATCTTACATTTCTTCTGCTGGGCGATGATATTGAAAACAGCTTGGAGATGGTAGATTTTGGCAAGATTATCAAAGATGAGTTATTGATTCAAAACGATTATATAGAGGCTAAAAAGCTTGAAGTAAATTGTGATGTTAAAAGTTTTTATTTTTTAATGGACAAAGAGAGTGCAAAAAGAGTTGTCTCAAACTTGTTGTCAAATGCTATCAAATACAACAAACCGCATGGGAAAATTGAGATTAGTTCTTATGAAAAAACTCTAATATTTGAGGATAACGGTATAGGCATAAAAGATGAATTCCTAAACAGTGTGACTAAACGCTATGCAAGGGCAAACAGTTATGCGGGAGGCTTTGGTATTGGACTTGATATCGTAAATAAAATTGCAAAAAAATACAATCTCTCACTCATAATTACTCCAAAAAATGACGGAGGAGTGAGAGTTGAAATCAAGTTTTAGTAGTTATACGGACTGTTCATGTAGAGCATATTTTTATCAAGCTCAAGCAATCTTGCAAACTGTTCTTTAGACAAAGTTTTTCTAAAAAATAAGATACAGTTAATTTTCATAGCCAAAACACTCTCTTTTTGCTTAGCAATCTCACGTGATATTTTAAGAGCTTCTTCCTCGCTCATATCACCGGTTAAGATACCGTTTTTCAGCTTTTGTGAAAGCTCATGAGAACTCTTCATAATAGGCAATATACTGTCCATGGTCTCTAGCTTATACTTTTGGATAGCAATTTTCTGCTCTTTTGTCAAAGCCAACTTCTCATCTTCATTGTTTTTAGTAAACGTTCTTGCTAAAATAGGCAAATTAACCAATGCGTCAAACTGGAGTTTTAACTTCATCTCTTCGGGCATCTGGTTTACTTTTTCCATTTTTTGACCCGCACCACCTTGCATCATCTTGCCGTTGCATGCACTGCCGCACTTATTTACATTCCCATCTGCAGCAAAAACCATAACAGCCGAAGATAAAAGAATTAACAGTAACTTATTCATATTTTTTTCCTTATTTTAATAACATCAAATAACTATAGAGTTTGCACCCAACACAATAATCCAGAACAACATCCAATAACTTCAGTAGAACTAAATTTGAAGTAATCATAAAAGCTAAAACATTAAAAGAGTAGAGATGCGCCAACATGATAGATAGCAGCATTACACTTCCAAGTATAAGTGCAAACCTCTTTGGAGCCTCATTTCTAGCGCTATACTTCAATTTTGCAGCTTTTGCGATAAGAGCTGAAAATAAAAGTACAGGTGATTTGCCTAATGGACTCAATCGCATAAGAATATCAATTAACACATATCCTACTAAAAAAAGATACCCGCTAAAAAGATAACCAAATAGCAAAAAGATGTAAACCAAACCAGCAACTTTAAACTCGGAATCATTAATAATACTTGAAGAGATAGGACATGATAGAGAACGCATATAAACTCCTTTAGCTTTTGAAGAAGTTTATTACTTTGCGTGTGAAAAAATCGTTTAGTACAAAAAAATTTACATAAACTAGATATTTGCTTTGCTTTTTGAACTTAGCAAAACAACATACATGGATACAACGAATGCTATTGCACCAAGAAACGTATTATTCATTACAATAGCTCCGATGCTCAGAAACAAAGAGATCAAAGAGAGAAACTTGTAATTTACGAAAAATGCAACGGCTGCTACTATAATTGCCGCAATTCCGAGTTTCCCTAGATATAAAAATAGAGCAAGAGACTCTCTAGCTTTGCAAAGAGAAGAGTTTAGGGAACTGCCACACTCTGCTAGAAAATTGCTATTTGCCAAGAAACCATATTTTGCATACGAAAAAAGTGCCAAAAAGAGCGCCGCATAAAGCATAAAAGATTTAAGTTCGCTATATGAACTCTTTTTAGTGCCGTTAAATAAAATATATGCGAATCCAAGTGAAATGGCAATCCATACATCTGAAAAAGCATTTAGATATGTCTCATTTATGAAAATGACAACGGATGTCAATGCAAGTATAACAAAAGATACTTTTTCAAATCTTCCAAAAGCCATATTCTCAAATTGACCTCTGTATAGCCACAGGTAAGAGATGACTGAAATAATAAAAATATATATCTCAAAATTTCTATACCTGCCATCAAATGCAAGTGCAATATTTGATATCAAAACAAAAATAAAAGAGAGATAAAACAAAATCATAAGAGATGAATCAGGACCCTTTATCTTTTGAGCAAAAATATTTTCAAGCGATAATATTTGAGGTTTTTTGCCATACGCAACATAAGAGAGCAGAAAGTAATATATCAGAAGGTGCGTAGAGAGAACTAAAAGTGCCCATACAAGTTCCCACATCGTTCTTACGGTAATGATATACTGTTCTATCTGAAGCATAAACAAAATTGCGAACAGAGTATTTGCCACACTAAAAAGAAGTATTCCTTTAGTATTTATATCTCTATTTTTCAATAAAATTGAAAATAGCAATATCAAAGCAATAGATCCAAGTGCCAAAGGCTTATAGTTAGGAAAGTTTGAAATATCACCGCTAAAGACATTTTTATCTGCCCTGTCTTTATCAAAAAGCCCCCAAAAACCACCTACTGCTCCCTCGCTCACCCTTTTCCAAGGCTGATCAAACGCTTCTATGATATTGTAGCTCCATCCCTCTTTTTCGGCTAGTTTTACAAACTCTCTGACAAAAATCGCCTGATTAATCTTGCTAGGAAGAGCATCTTCTCTCATTCTGCCCTCTGATGGCCAACCCGTCTCACCTATCAAGATATTTTTATCTTTTAAGATAGCTTCAACCTCGCCTCTGACGTCTGCCAAGTGACCGATTGATTGCTTTATATTTGTAGGATCATCCTCCCAATAAGGCAAAATATGCACCGTTACAAAATCTGTAACCTCTCGAATCTTCGGATGTTTTACCCAGAACTCCCAAACATCAGCATACGTAACCTTAGTATTTGGAAGTGCCTCTTTTACCTGTTTTATGTAGCCTGCCAGCAGCGTCTCAGTAGCATCTCCTCGAAGCAGAACCTCATTTCCCACAATAACCGCTTTGACGATATCTTGATTTTCGCTTGCAAGCTTTATGAGCATATTTATCTCTTTTTGCGTCATTACCTTATCGCTGCTTACCCATGCACCCATATACATCTCAAGACCGTTCTCTCTTGCAATACGAGGAATCATCTCCAAACCGAGCGTCGAATATGTTCTGATACAAGTAGTATATTTTGATAAAAGTGCCAAATCGTTTCTTACCAAATCTTCTGAAACAACCATTCCCTCGGCAAAAGAGAACGGAGATTGATCTTTAGAAAAAGGCGCATACGATACACATCCGAGTTTTGAAAAAGAGTTTTTATCATCTTTTAAGATAAAAACTTCTCCCGCCAAGTACCAGAAAAGCGCTACGGTGACTATACTTGCTAAAATCGCTGATATTTTTTTCATTACTACTCTTTCCTTGTGCATTTTATAAAAAACACTCTATTGATAATTAAAGCGGATTTATACTACATTTAACCTATAAAGTTTCACTAAATACTTTTTGAAATAGATACGGAAGGCTCGTCTATGTAAAATCCTTGAGAATAGTCAATATCGAGATCCTTTACAATACCCAGAATAACACTTGAGTGGACATACTCAGCTATGGTTTTAATCCCAAGTTTACGGGCAAAATCAACAATTGTCTCAACAACAAAGAGTGCATTTTTATCAACATCTATATTTTGAACCAAAGAGCCGTCGATTTTTATATAATCCGCACTCATTTTAGTCAAATATTTAAAGTTTGAGTATCCGCTTCCAAAGTCGTCTATAGCTATTTTTGCGCCGTATCTCTTCACTTCTGAAATGAACCTCTCAACTTTTACGAAATCCTCTATAGCATCAGACTCAAGCAGCTCAAAAATAACCCTATTTGATGCTTTTGAATGTTTCAATTTCTGCATGATAAAGTTAAACATTTCACTGCTCATAATATCTTCGATAGAGAGATTGACGCTAAACTCAAATTCACTATCTTCAAATGTTTCAAATGCCTTATCGATTATCGTTTTTGTTATGATGTTATAAACTTTGATTTTCTTTGCAACAGGTATAAAAAGTGCCGGAGAGAGAATCTTCTCATTTTGATCCATCAATCTTGCCAAACACTCGTACTTTTTTATCTCTGATGTTTTAGAGTCTACAATCGCCTGAAAATATGGAAAAATTTTAGAATTTTCTACGGCATATCTAACTACCGCTGAGAGCTGTAAATTTCTCTCATACTGATTTTCAAAATTCATTCTATCTTCATAAATCCAAAACTTCACACCCATGTCTTTTGCGTATTTTAGCGCCATAGAAACATTTGAAAATATATTTTTATTTTCTCTGTTTGTAGCCGAGCCTAATGTAAAATCTATGTAGATATTGATATTTTGATACTCTATGACAATATTTTTTATTTTTTTGCAAAGCTCTTCTAGATACTCTTTTAGCTCATAAAATCCAATATTTTGAGGGATTACAAGAGCAAATTCATCTGCTGCGAGCTTGTAAATGTTCTGTTTTGAGATGATATCTTGAAGATGCTTTCCCACTTTTTCAATGACATAATCTCCGACGATGTGTCCATAAAAATTATTAATCGTATGAAAATTATCTATATTAAAGACGACCAGAGCAAAATGTTTATACTCATCCAGATCATTTCTAAGTCTATAAGTATTTGGAAGATTTGTCAGATGATCCGTAAAATATCTGCTAAAGAGCTTATTTCTGTACTCTTTTATGACAAGTTCTTTTTTTGCGCCCTGCAGATAAAGCTCTTTTATAATCTCATCGTGAACGCTTTTGGGATCTACCTCTTTGTTTAAAGAGTAGAGAGTCAGACATGTACTATGCTTATCGTTGTGTGTGAGTAGCACTATTTTTATATTTGGAAATATCTTGACAAGCTCACTTTTTAACGTTTGGACTAAAACTGTATTGTGCATAAAAGAGACTACATGTATTAACATATTCTCTTTTTTTAAATTTTCCAGTTTTTGTATCGCAGATGGTATATCTCTTGAAGATGTTAATGTGAAATTGTTGACTTCCAATATATTACTGTTCATATTCACACAACTCTCCCAAATTATTTTGCATCATTCTATCTAAAAAATATAAAGTAAATTTTAATCATACTTTAAAGGTGGCTTGTACCGTTTTTGTACCGTTTTTCTAAAAAGCCTATGACCATTTTTTCTTTTTTAGGCATAAAATGTGAATAAACTTTGAGGGTAATATCTAGGTTCTCATGACATAAAGTATTTGATACCCACATTGGGTCTATTCCATTATTTAACATCATACTTGCAAAAGTATGTCTAGTATTGTGCAATGTTCTTGCTTCAATATTTAGCTTTATTAAAATACTTTTATAGTTTTTATACAAAGCTAAACTAGTTCCATAATAAGTGTTTTTTGTATTGAGAAACAGATAACTGTTTTGCATACCGGTTTGAAGCTGTTGATTTTTAAAAAAATATCTAGCTCTTGGCAACATCTGCCAAACTAACACCTAATATTGGCATACAATTTATAAAATAAAGCATATTTTAGGATAACTCATTTTAAAAAAAGTGCCAAACTTTACAATGCGTCTGACATTACTTTTTAATATCTTTTTTCATACTCAGATATTACGCTATCTATTATAATAGTAGGAATAATTTTGACAATATTGGAATTTCCCATTATTACCATTCCAAATAATATATATTTGTCTTTACTAGAGCTGTATTGAACTAATGGGCTACCACTAAATCCATTAAGCTTTTTAATATCAATACCATGACTATATGCCATTAAAATATTATTTAAATCACTACCTGAAATTTCTAATTCCACTATTGCTTTTTGGTATTCTATTATATTATTGGTATTCGATTTTAAATAATTTGGATAACCAATCATATATCCTTTGTCTTCAACTGTAAAATCAGGGAAAATAGAGTATAAGCAACTCTTGTCATCAGGAAAATTATCAAAAATATGAAAGATACATAAGTCTGAGTAATAAGCGTCTTTTTCAGTAAAATTTATTGGAATGTATCTTAATTTTAAAGTATTATTTTTGTTAAAATGACTAAATGAAGTTTGTTTAAAAGTGTTTTCATAATTGCTAAATATATGACATGAACTCATTTCTTTAACTATTCCTTCTGTGTTATTGGCATCTAGATTATGTTTAGCAGTAATCAAATAATAATATTTATTCGTTTTATATAAAAAACATGTACCTCTTCCACCTACATGATATTCTAGAGGATTGTACTCATTCTTATATAAGTTTTTATTCCAAAACATCAGAGGGTGAACAGAATTAATTACATTATCTTTTTCTAATCTTTTCATTATATATATGCCTAAATCATTAAATTTTTATAGCAACTTCACTTGCTATTTTATCAAATTAACTGATTAAAAGTTTGTCTACTTTATAGGGGATATTTCAAAGATAAATTAATATATTAAATGTGCATAAAAGATGTAATAGTCAAAAATTTACTGTACCGTTTTTGTACCACTTTTGTGCAAAAGAACTGCAAAATAACTAAGAAAACAGATTTATAGAGGTGCTATTTTTCCTTATTTCATTGCAAATCTACTGCAAAACTTTAAGCCAATATCAACCACACTTTAAATATACTCGCACAGATATTTCGATTCAAATAAGGTTACGATTGAACTCTTTTCAAAATTTGCTTCTTCTTCAAAACTTCTATCGCTTGAGAGCTATGGGATTTGAGTATTGTGATTCGTTTTCCATAAACCAAAAAAGTTTTAGTGAAAAACCTCATAACCTTGATGAAATAAAAAGAGATGTTCTTTCATGTTACCTGTGTGATCTTAGCAAATCAAGATCTCAAAGCATGAGCGGCTATGGAAATCCAAACGCAGACCTTATGATAATCGACTATGCCGTTTCACTCACGGAAGACAGTACAAACTCATACTTTTGCGGTAGAAGCGGCGAGATGTTAAAAGATATGATAGAAAAAGTTCTAAATTTAAAGACAGAAGATGTCTATTTTACACATGCCATAAAGTGCAAACCTTTAAACTCAAACACTCCATCAAATTCGGAGTGGGATTCATGTAAGAACTACCTATTTTCACAAATAGAGTTTGTAAAACCAAAAGTCATCGTTACTTTAGGTAAAGATGCTTATGCTAAAGTTACGTCTGAAGATCAAAATTTTCAAAGTGTAAGAGGACATGTTATAAACTTTAAAGATTATAAATTGATTCCGATTTATCATCCAAATCATCTGCTGAGAAATCCTGATGACAAAAAAGTAACATTTAACGACTTAAAAACCATAAAGAGCTGTATATGAAAAAACTATATTTTTTAGCGCTATTGTTGCCGATTTCTCTTCTTGCAAAGAGTTATCTAATTTCAAATATTCCAGTCCCAAAAACTATTATACTCAACTTAGATCCGTATCCATGTGACATAGAGTGTTTAGAAAAGTATCTTAAAGACGGATTTATATTCTCTTTCTTAGCACATGCCGATCATAAACTCGAAGATAGTGATCTTGAAAAAGCAAAAGAGGAGTATTGGGCGATATTTAACGGTAAGAAGATCTCTCCTCAAGATAAAGTCCGTATCGCCATGCTTCTTCCTTACAAAAAAATAACCAGATATGCAGCCTCTACGACAAATGCTTCATTTGCATATCTAATGTCAAAAGGCTACCCTTTTGAGTTAAAGGGCTACAACATAGAAGATGAAGGACAAAAAGAGATATCCAATGCTCTTAAAAAAATTCAAGACGACGGTTTTAAATACGTTATTGCTCCTCTAACGCAAGACGGTGAAGAAACCGTCTCAAAGATAGATCCTCAAATCAACATATTTTTTCCTACTATTAACAAAAAAGAGAGCCATAGCGATTCTAAATTTCTCTACTATGGAGGTATCGACTATAGTGCCCAAAGCGATATGCTTCTTGAGAAATCAGCATCACCGCTTGTCATATTTCACGATGAATCAGATATAGGAAAACAGCTCTCCACCTACCAAGAACAGGCATATAGAACTAAATTTTCACAAAGTAAAAATCCAACAGTCATAAAATATCCAATCCCTCAGAGGATAACAAATCTAGAAGATAAATTAAAAGATAACAGAAGAATCAACGGAGGCTCATTTTTCATCAATACGCCCATTATTAAGAGCGGAATGATTATGTCCCAACTCACGCTCTTTGATACAAACCCGACAAACATTTTGTCGACACAGACAAACTATAACCCGCTATTACTCTCAATGACGCAGTCCCGTGATAGAAAAAATATGATAATTGCAAATTCTATTACTCACAACAATGATGAACTAATTGAAACAAACTCTTTTTTATCCAACGATATAGTTTACGATTGGATTAACTATACGACGACAGTCGGAGTAGACTACTTCTCTAACATTATGAGTGGTCAAAATAGAGAGTATGTTATAGAGCTTCAAAATAACCAAATGGTATATCCTGTCGTTCTGGTAAAACCGTCGGTTTCTAAGTTTATTCCTTTCGAATCAAACGAAGAAGAGTAGCGATAGTAGATCTTGAACCTCTTGTGTTATCTTTTGAGGTCTCCCCTCAAAAGTTATATAAACAAGTAAAATCTTTAACTCAAATATTTTTTTATCATCTCTAAAAACGGTTTGCAAAAGCTCAAACGAGGCTGCATGCATAGCAATCAGCTCTGTTTTCACATCTAACTCATCGCCGAGTTTTGCACTTGAAATATAATCAGCCTCTATTTTCTTTGCAACAAAATGACCATGTTCTAAAACAGGAGACAATCCACTTTTAAAAAAGAGTTCACTTCTGGCTCTTTCGCAAAAATTTAGATAATTTGAGTGATAAACTATCCCACCAGCATCGGTGTCTTCATAGTAAACTCGTATCTGCATTTTTATCCCTTATTTTAACTATTTTATCGGCTCAATTAGACAAGGCGAACAACTTCTGCGATTGTACAAAATTATATCTTTGATTTTGATAGCTCTGATTTAACCAAAATATAATCCAAAAATGCTATACTGATTCAAAATTTATAAGGTCTTAGAATGTTTCATATTAATTTAAACAGAAAGATTTTCTGGATTGTTGCTGCTCTTATAGTTTTTTCCAATGCTCTTCTTACTTACACAATGTATAAAAAAAATCAAGATATGATTGAAGTTAGAGCCTTATCAAAAGGAGATAATCTTAAAAATTATTTTATTTCTATGAGAAATATATATCATCATCAATTTTTAAACAGCGGTATAGATTTAAACGATACGACTATCGGTTTCTTACCTGCTCATGCTTCCACCCTTATAAGCGACAAATTTGCCGAGTTATCAGAAGACGGGACAACAATTAGAAACGTAACAGACAGAGCCAGAAATCCAAAGAACAAAGCAGATAAGTTTGAACTTGAAGCGATTGAATATTTTAAAAACAACCCAAATAAAACTATACTTGTAAAAAAAATAGAACAAAACGGAATAGATTTTTTTAACTTTACCTCACCGCTTATTATAGAACCTTACTGTATCTCATGTCACGGGAAAAAAGAGGAGACTTTGCCATCCATACAAGAGAGATATGATAATGCTTATGACTATAAAGTAGGCGATATACGCGGTGTTACAAGTATAAAAATTCCCTCAGAAAAATTAA
Source organism: Sulfurimonas sp. RIFOXYB12_FULL_35_9 (assembly GCA_001829715.1). Classification (GTDB taxonomy): domain Bacteria; phylum Campylobacterota; class Campylobacteria; order Campylobacterales; family Sulfurimonadaceae; genus Sulfurimonas. The sequence continues at coordinate 31,574 of MICC01000019.1, read as the reverse complement.
CAAATGAAAGTATGCATAGTTTCTATAACATCGCTATTTTTAGCTGGATTACCATACTCTTTTTGCTAATCCTTATCTACTATGCTATTAAAAAGCTCACCATTAAGGATGTTGAGCAAAAAATGCTCCTTCAAAATGAAGTAAAAATAAAAACTGCTAATCTTGAAGAGCAAAAAAATGAGTTAAAAGTTGCCAATATAAAACAGCAGCATCTATTTTCCATACTCAGAACAGTAGCCGATTGCAACCAGATTCTTATAACTGCAAAAAATATTGACGAACTTATACAAAATACAGCTGTATCTATGCACTCTAATACTTCATTTGCAAGTATTAAAATCTTGATTTTTGAAGATGGCAAACTTAGAGTAAAAAGTTCTATCGGACTTGATGAGGAGATGGAGGTATTGCCGCTTGAAGAAGATGTGTTTAAAAATAATCATAACGTATTCTTAAAAAACTTTGACAAGTCTATGCCGCAAGAGTGTCTAGATAAAATAAAAAGACACAATATTACTGAGATATACGCTCTTCCGCTTAGAAAAGAACACTATTCAAAAGAGGCGCTTGGGGCTATTATTATATGCTCCACTGAAGAGAATGGTCTCTCTGTAGAAGAGCGAAATATGATAAATGAACTTGCAGGCGATATCGGCTTTGCAATAAACTCTTTTTATCAAAAAGATGCGATTAATCAGCTTTCATACTATGACCAGCTTACAAATCTTCCGAATCAAAATCTTTTTGAGCAGCATTTAAATCAGGCACTTTTAAAAAGCAGCGAGACTTTAAAATATGGTGCCGTTTTATTTTTGGATTTTGATGATTTTAAAAATGTAAATAATCTGATGGGCAAAGATATAGGTGATGAAGTTTTAAAAGAGATGGCAAGCAGACTTGTATCAAAAACAGACAAAACATCCATCATCTCAAGATTTGGAAGTGATAAATTTTTAATTCTGATTGAAGATCTCTCAAGCGAAGAAAAGGAATCTGCAATTATCTCAAAACAGTTTGCACAAAAAACAGTAGCATTGGCAAAAGAGCCTTTTATCTTAAGTAATAAAACTTTTCATCTAACATGTAGTATCGGAATTGTTCTCTTTTTTGATCATAAAACTCTATCAGATGCAATTTTAAATCAGGCAGAATATGCTATGAGAGTTGCAAAAGATAGCGGAAAAAATGTTATTAAATTTTACAATCAAGCACTTCAGGATATGACAAACTTAAGATCTTTAATGTTTCAAAATCTTAAAGAAGCGGTTTTAGAGCACCAATTTGTTCTTTATTACCAAAAACAAGTTAATCACAATGCAAAGGTCGTAGGTGTTGAAGCACTTATAAGATGGCAACACCCCAACTTAGGGTTTATCTCTCCGAGTGAGTTTATTCCGCTTGCAGAAGAGTCTGATATTATAAAAGAGATAGGTGCTTATGTACTAAATGAAGCTACAAATCTCATCGTAAAATGGGCTGATGATGCCGTTAAAAAAGAGTGGAGAATCTCTGTAAATATCAGTCCCAAACAGTTTAGAGATGAAACTTTTGTGGATAATATTAAAAATTTAATAATCTCAAAAAATATAAATCCAAAGAAACTAAGAGTTGAGTTAACGGAGGGTGTTTTAATAGACAATCAACAGAGTGCAATGCAAAAAATCGATGAATTAAATAGATTTGGCATCTCTATCTCAATTGATGATTTTGGAACCGGATACTCAAGTTTAGGATATCTTAAACATCTGAGTATCGATGAGTTAAAAATAGATCAATCATTTGTCTTAGGATTAAGTGAAAATTCTTCAGACAAAACCATCATAAAAACTATTCTTACTATGGGAGAAGAGTTCGGTTTTGAGGTTATTGCAGAGGGAGTTGAGACAAAAGAGCAGTTTGAAGAGCTTAAAAATCTTGGATGTAACTATTTTCAAGGCTACCTCTTTGCGAAGCCCTGCCCTGAAAATGAGTTGTAAATCTAAATTAAAACTGTGGCTGAAGAAACGGTATAATCTGCTTTTTACGGCTTAGTACGCCATCAAGCCATGCTTGGTTGTTTTGAAGTTTTATGCCAAATGCCGCTTCAACTTTTGTCGCATCATCGCTTAAACATAAAAGCTGTGAGCCCTCTTTCATGATATCTGTTAAAAGAATGATAATGGTATGAAGCCCGTCTTCTTCTTTCATAAGTTTCATATCGGCAAAAAGCTCACCTATTCTACTCTCTAGCACCGAGATATCTACCATCTCAAGCTGCCCTACTCCGACTTTCGTACCGTTCATATCAAATGCTTTATAGTCTCTTGTATTTAAGTTTCTTGCACTTGCACCCTCTACGGCTGATTTTGCTATAAACATTGCCATGGCGAGTGCTTTATAATCAGAAATTCCACAAATCTCAGATAGCTCTTTTACAGCTTTTGTATCGGCTTTTGTACATGTAGGAGATTTGAAGATCACGGTATCGCTTAAAATCGCACACATCATCATTCCTGCTATATCTTTTGGAATCTCTACTTTATGGTAGTCATACATCTCTTTTATAACCGTATTTGAACAGCCAATCGGACGAATCCAGCACTCAAGAGGAGCATCAGTCGTAATATCACCGAGCTTGTGATGATCTACTATGCCTAAAATTGTCGCCTCTTTTATATCTTTTGGAGCTTGTGCAAGATCTGAAAAATCAACTAGATACACTTTTTCGCCTGCATACGAAGTCTTAAGCTCAGGTGCACTCATGCCAAATTTATTGAGTATAAACTCAGTCTCAGGAGAAATATCGCCTTGGCGCGTTGCTACACACTCTTCGCCTATTTGATTTTTAAGATATGCCAGAGAGATAGCACCTACGATAGAGTCAGAGTCAGGACTTGTGTGACCAAAAATATATGTTGACATGTTATGAAGCCTTTTAAAAATTTTCGTAATTATACTTTTTTTAAATTCTATTTTTGTTTATGTCTATAATTAAAATTCTATTTTGGATCTATTTTAAAGTATACATTCAATTTAAAAGAGATAAGATAGTTTATAAAAATAAGAACGGAATATTTATGAACATAGAGTGGATGAACATACTCTCAGTGGACGACAACAAAACAAATCTTCTTATAGTAGAGAGTTATGCGAAGTTGCTAAATTTAAAAATTGATAGTTTTTCAAACCCGATAGAAGCACTTGAAGCCGCAAAAACAAAAGAGTACGATTTAGTCATAGTTGATTACATGATGCCTCAAATGGATGGTTTGGAGTTTATCAAAAATTTTAGAGAGTTAAATGTTGAGATACCGATTATTATGCTAACCGCACTCGGTGATGATATGGATTTGCAGATAAAAGCACTAGAAGTCGGGGCAAATGATTTTTTAAACAAACCCATAAATTCAGGCTCTTTTAGGGCTAGAATCATCAACATGCTCAAACTTAGAAAATCTCAGCTTCTTCTAAAAGATAGAGCTTTGCTTCTTCAAGAAGAGGTGGATAAAGCTACGACAATGCTTAAAGAGTCAGAGCATGAGACGCTGGAACTGCTTGGAAAAAGTGCAGAATTTAAAGACCCGGACACAAGCAAGCATACGCAAAGAGTCGCATATTATTGCAAGTTGCTTGCATCTTTGCACGGACTTAGCCAGAGGATGCAGGATATTATATTTTACGCTTCGCCGTTTCATGATTTAGGAAAGGTTGGCATTAGCGATCGGATTTTGCTTAAGCCTGCAAAACTGGATGATGAAGAGTTTGAGATTATGAAATCTCACTCAAAGATAGGATATGAAATCCTTAAAAACGCAAAGAGCGAGTACTTAAAAGCAGGCAGAATCATAGCGCTCAATCATCATGAGAAGTATGACGGAAGCGGATACCCAAATGGACTAAAAGGTGAAGGCATACCTGTTTTAGGCAGAATCACGGCTATAGCAGATGTATTTGACGCACTTACTTCAAGACGACCGTATAAAACAGCATGGAGTCTAGACGATGCAAAAGAGTTTTTGATAGAAGAAAAAAGCAGACACTTTGACCCTATTCTTGTTGATCTATTTGTAGAAAATTTTGATAAAGTTCAAGAGATCTATACAAAATATACGATAGAAGACTAAATTGTTAAAACTACTATACAAAGCCATTACAAACCCGATTATCGGTCCTATAGTCGTATCGTCGATAGGCATTGTATTTTTATCTCTTTTTTATATGCCTAAACTCTCCGCACAAAATCAACAAGAGAGGGTAATTGGAGAGACAACTAAAATCATCTCTCTTTTAAAGCACTCAAGAGCATATTACACCGACAATGTAGTAAATAAAATCGAAAAAAAGAGTAATCTTCATATAAATTTTGATCACAAAACAGATGAAAACACTGTTCCGCTTCCGGCAACGACGATACATGACTTGAGCGATATATTGACAAAAAGCGACAATGTACATGCAAGTTTTTACAGCAACTATCCGTTTCCAAACCGCTCAAGCAGAGTTCTTGACTCATTCCAAAAAGATTCCATAGAATTTTTAACCAAAAACCCAGATAAAATATTTTCAAAAAGCGATATCATAGACGGAAAAAATGTCTACAGAGTAGCAACTGCAGATATTTTAACCTCTCAAACATGTGTGAATTGCCACAACACACGAGCCGACTCTCCAAAAACCGACTGGAGGTTGCACGATGTCAGAGGAGTGCTTGAAGTGTATGTACCAATAAGCGACCATTTTATGCTCTCAAGGGAGCAGATTTGGTATGTTATTCTTTTTATAGGGCTTGTTGTACTCACATTTTCTCTGCACTACGGAATCTTATATTTTAAACGAGAAAAAGAGCTTATAAATACCGCTTCGATTTTAGAGAATGAGATTCAAAAAAGAACAAAAGATTTACATGAAAGCAATCAGTTTTTACTTGAGTACAAAAAAGCGGTTGATGCGAGTGCCATCGTTTCAAAATCTGATCTCTTTGGAAATATCATCTATGTTAATGATGCATTTTGTAAAATTTCCGGTTTTTCTAGAGATGAACTTATGGGGCAGCCTCATAATATAGTTCGCTCCCCAGATGTTGAAAAATCATTTTATAAAGAAGTATGGAAGACTATAAAATCAAAAAATATTTTTAAAGGAATCATCAAAAATAGAACAAAAAACGGCGATTCATACTATGTTGCGGCAACGATTATTCCCATTTTAGATGAAGATGGCGAGATTTTAGAATATCTATCACTTAGATATGAGATTACAGAACTCATCAATGCAAAAGACAGAGCCCTAAGTGCGGAGAGAACCAAATCTACATTCTTGGCAAATATGAGTCATGAAATCCGAACACCGCTGAATGCTATCATAGGTTTTTCGGATATATTGTGTGAATCAAATTTAAACAGGGATGAGAAAGAGTATGCAAAAATTATCTCAAGAAGCGCAAAATCACTTTTGGGGATTATAAACGATGTACTAGACATCTCAAAAATAGAGAGCGGCAAGTTAGATATATCAGAGAGTGCATTTTCCTTTGGGCTATTTAGCGAACATATCGTCGAACTCTTCTCCATCGTCGCAAAAGAGAAGAACATCAGGTTCATCTACAAAACTACCCCTGCCCTTCCGCATACCCTTGTTTTTGACTCTACAAGACTGCAACAGGTAGTCTCAAATCTGCTAAGCAATTCCATAAAATTTACACCCGAGGGCGGAAGCGTATTTTTTGATATATCTCTGCTTGATATTTCCAACACACATGCAAAAATAAAATTCAGCATCAAAGACAGCGGTATCGGGATGAGCAAAGAGCAGCAAAAAATCGTATTTGAACCGTTTTCTCAAGCAGATGACGGCATAAGCAGAAAATATGGCGGAACAGGGCTTGGACTTGCCATCTGCTCGGATATCGTAAAACTTATGGGGTCTAGAATAGATCTTAGTTCTGAGCTAGGGCATGGAAGCGAATTTAGCTTTGTGCTTGATTTAAGAATTGAAGAGTCAAAAGAGCAGAATGAGACAAAAAAAAGCAAACTTCTTTTTGGAGTTTGTAAAAATGAAGATGATAGTGAATACCTGAGAGTATGCGTAAAAAACTATCTTTTGCAACTCGGAAATGTAGTGGAAACAGAAGATTTTACGCAAGATGTAGATATGATATTTTGCTTTGATGAAGATAAAGCAATTGAGTTTAAAAAGAAGCGAGACAGCATTAAAACAGTATATGTAGGTGATAAAGCAAAGATAAAAGATCCTGCTTCCAAAACATACTTTGACTACTTTATAGATCTTCCTATTTACAGTTCCAAGATAGTAAATATAATTCATGACAATTCAAAAGCACAAAGCCAAAAAGCTATCTCAGACGCAACAAATAAAAAATTTAATGCAAATATTTTAGTAGCAGAGGACAATCCCAATAATCAAAGGCTTATAGATATTTTACTTAGCAATCTCGGTATTACCGCTACGATAGTCGGCAATGGTCAAGAAGCCATAGACGTCTATAAAAAAATCAAGTTTGATATGCTTCTGATGGACGTAAATATGCCCGAACTCGACGGTGTCTCAGCGACTAAAGAAATTTTAAAACTCCAAAGAGAAAACTCGTTGCATAAAGTGCCTATTATAGCTCTTACGGCAAATAGTATCTCCGGAGATAGAGAGAAGTACCTTGAAGCCGGCATGGATGACTATATATCAAAACCTATCGAGCTAAATAAACTCATTGAGATTATAGAAAAATATCTTTATAAGAATAGAGATTTCCACACGCTTAACGTGCAAAGTACAGATAACAATGAGGGTTTTGAAGTTTACAAAAAAAGTGATGTCATGAAGCAGCTAGGGCTAAATGAGTCGACTGTAGACATGTTGCTTGAGAGTTTCTTTTTAACACTTGATGATGATTTAAGCAGACTTCAAAGCACAATCGATGCAAAAGACGCAAATGCGATTAAAAGTGCCGCACATTACATAAAAAGCTCATGTTCAAACTTAGCGATGAATGAGGCTGCCAAACTGCTCGGCGAAATAGAAGCAAGCGCAACAAAGGGCGAAACAAACGCTGATATAACTAAGATAAAATCAATATTTTATACTATTAAAAATGGTCTCATGTCATGATGGATGAAAAAATAATCTACAATACGAACACTCTATTTTTTTACCATACGCTAATCTTGCTTGGTGTTTTGCTGGCATTTGTGGTGCTTCTTCATATGCTCTATCACAGACGCACGCCAAGCAGCATCATCGCTTGGGTTCTCTCCATCATTCTTATTCCATATATAGCGATATTTCTATACTTTATCATCGGTTCAAGAAAGAGAAAAAACAGATATAAAAAAAGTTCTCTTGTGCTTAAAAACCAAACAACGGATAAAAATATACAAAATTCGATTGACGGAGTTTTAAGAAATTACGGTATTGCGGATGCCGCAAAGAACATAGAGTTCAAACTTCTTTTTGATACGGTTGAGACATACAATGAACTCCTAAACTGCATCAACGGCGCAAAAAAATCTATCTACTTAAGTGTCTATATCTTTGAGTATGACAAAGTCACTAAAGAGATCTTAAAAGCTCTCATAAAAAAAGCCAAAGAGGGAGTTGAGATAAAAATACTCATCGACTCTCTAGGCTCAATCTCTCTATATCTGCTTCAACACAGACTAAAAGAGTTAAGAGAAGCCAAAGCGGAGGTTGAATTTTTTATGCCTCTCTTTGAGATGCCCTTTAGAAACTACATTAACCTTAGAAATCACAGGAAGATCTATATCTTTGACAATGAAAAGGTCTTAAGCGGCGGTGCAAATTTATCACATGAGTATTTGGGAGCAACGCAAAACAAAAAGCAGTGGGAAGATATTATGTTCCTTATAAAAGGCTCATCCGTAGAGCAGTTCTTTGAGATATTTGCTTCAGACTGGTTTTATGCTTCGCAAAAAAAATTAAAATTTAAACAGCATGAAAAAGAGGTTGAAGGCGATATATTTTTACAAGTCGTTCCCTCAGGTCCCGACATGGACAAAGATACTCTCTATGAGGTACTCTTATCCGCAATCTACGGTGCGAAAGAGAAGATCTACATCATAACTCCATACTTTATACCAAATCACGCACTCATTCAAGCTCTCATCATCGCACATCATAAAGGTGTCGATGTAAAACTTATAACGCCAAAAGAGGCAAATCACATAGTAGTAAATCTAGTTAGAAGCTCTTACATGAGAGAGCTTGAAGAAGCCGGCATAAAAATCTACCTCTATAACGGTGCAATGCTTCATGCAAAGGCTATACTTTTTGACGATAACTGCGTTGTGCTTGGAAGTGTAAATTTTGACAACAGAAGCCTCTTTTTAAACTACGAAGTCGCTACTTTCGTTTACAATGATGAAGTCATCAAAAAAGTAAAAGATTGGAGTGACAAATTGATATCCAACTCATCATTTGGAACAAAAAGAGTCTCCGACATGAGAAGAGTTTTTGAAAATATGATGCGCATCTTAGCGCCGCAACTCTGATATGTTTAAGCCCAACAGTTTCATAAAATCACTCAAACATCAAGATGATGTGATAAGAGATGAATTTACGATTTTATGCTGGAACGTCGCAAAGCTGACACTAAACGCTTCTTATAAAAAATTTACAGATTTACTTATAGAAGAGTTTGATTTTGATATTTTGCTTCTGCAAGAGGTTAAAAAAAGCCTCTCACATGAGCTTGAGCTACATGACTACTCCTATATCCTCTCACCAAATATCGAGACAAAAAAGCATATTTTCGGTGTTTTGAGTGCTTTTAGAGCATCATGCGAGAGTGAAATCTCATTGCTTACAAAAAAGCAGGAGTTAAAATACACAACTCATAAAATTTCGCTCATAACACATCATAAACTCTCAAACGGCAAAACACTTCTTGTCGTAAATCTTCATGCTATAAACTTTGTACATAACCGTGATTTTAAATATGAGCTGGAATATATATATTTAGCTATAAAATCCCATAAAGAAGCGATGATAGTTGCAGGCGACTTTAACACATGGAACCTCAAAAGAGTACACTATCTTCAAGAGTTTGCAGATAGCTTATCACTTAAGAGAGTGGGATTTAGCGATGAGTCAAACATCAAAAAAATCTTTGCAAACTCGCTTGACTACATCTTTTACAGAGATTTAAATCTTATCTACTCTGAAGTGATAGAGAGCAAAAAAATCTCAGACCACAACCCAATTATCGCAAAGTTTGGATACTAAGAGATAAACTCTACAACTTCATCATAACTAAGTCTAAGCTGTTTTGGCTGCTCTTTTACTCTATACCCCAAAGGCAGAATCAATGAAAGTTGATATTTTTTAGTATCAAGTTTTAAAATCTCTTCCACATTCTCTTTTTCAAATCCCTCTATTGCACAGCTGTCAATCCCTAACGCCGCCGCACATGTCATCATATTTGCACTTGCGATATAAGCCTGCTTAGATGTCCACTCATAAATATTTTCATCACACTCAAGTGTTTTTTTGAGATGGCTTTTATATAAATTGATATAAAAATCTAATTTTTCCTGACTCATTCCACGTCTTGAGAGCATCTCAAGCGGTCTATTAGACTCAGGTTTTACAGCCTCAATAGCAGCAAGAATCACGACTAAGTGAGAACATGAGGTAATCTGAACCTGATCCCAGCAAAAAGGTCTAATCTTGGCTTTTAGCTCCTCATTTGTGATAACCAAAAACCTCCATGGTTCCATTCCAAACGATGACGGCGATTTTTGTCCGGCTTCAAGAATCTCTCTTATATTTTCATTTGATATCTTCTTGCTCTCGTCAAAAATTTTACATGCATGTCTAAAATCCATAGCTTCGCTAAATGTTTTATTCATAAATAAACCCTCTTAAATTTTAAAAACTATATATTTTCAATTAACCTAAAACTTCTTGGAGCTAACCTCTGCAAGTATCTTTCCTGAAATATCTGCCACCTCTCTTGCTATGGCATCTACAGAATTGGTAGTTCTGGTATTCTCTTTTGTAGCCATGTCAATCTCTGTTACCGCTTGGTTTATCTCTGATATTCCCTCTGCTTGGTCACTTATATTTTGACCTATCTCTTGGATTGACTGGGTTAATACATTTACATTTGCATTTATCTCTGTCAGGCTGTGCTGAGTTCTCTCTGCGAGCTTTCGCACTTCATCGGCAACAACTGCAAACCCTCTGCCATGCTCACCTGCGCGAGCCGCTTCTATTGCGGCATTTAGTGCCAGCAAGTTTGTTTGATCTGCGATATCGCCTATGATGCTTACGACCGACTTTATGTTTTGCGATTGCAACACGACATCATTTGCTTTTAGTGCGGTTGAGTCTATAGTTTGGCTGATATGAGCCATCGCATGTACTGTTTTTTCTACACTATCCGCCTGTTTCATTGATGCTAAACCCAACTCTCTCATTTTATCTTGAAACTCACCGGCTTTAGATGAAAGTTCAGTGCCATTTTGACTTGATGTTTTTAGCATCTCTTTCATCGCATTTTGAAGGTTGTTTACTCCAACTACAAGTCTCTCAAACGCACCGCCTTTTTCATCATTTTTATCCATAGATATACTTTTTGTATAATCAGCTTTAGCATATGTTTCTAAAACTTCATCAACTGCCACAAATCTTTCTCTTACAGATTTTATCATCGAATTTACGCTGTTTTTAAACTCTTCTAAATGAGCATTCGTTGTTTGCGCATTTATGGATTGAGAATACCATCCATGCTGGACACGGGTAACAACAACTTTAGCCTCATCTATAAGTTTATTGTCAAGTGCAGTTTGAGCCTCTACATGAAGTCTGTAGTTCTCAAGTGCGTTTATCATATCTTCTACTTCATAATTATATTTAGAGTTGATTTTCACCTGCTTAGTAAAGTCATTTTTATGCAGATAGCTTCTTAGCTCTTCAATCGGATTTACACCCCAATATTTTTCATCCATATCATGCAAGAAGATAACAAAAGCTACTACATACTGAATCAATGATGCGATAAGATTATCAGTCAGCAATGCTCCATTTAAAACTAATAAAACAATACCTACCCAGTGAACAGCTCTCATCCTAAAAAATAACGACTTTATATTCATAACTTTCCTTTGTCTTTTTGATTAATAACAAAATAATACTACCATCCTTTTAAAATAGAGTTAATATTTAAAAAAGATTATATACTTCCAATCAAAAAACAAAGTTAATTATGGAAAATTTCGCACTCATTTTTGTAGCTATTTTTATCGGGTATGTCATAAATAAAATGGATGTTTTTCCAAAAGAGACTCCTGTTATCTTAAATCAATTTATCCTCTACATCTCAGCCCCTGCAATGGTTCTTCTTAAAGTTCCGCAACTAAGTCTCTCTTATGAGGTAATCATCCCTGTATTTATCGCTTGGATTGTGATGAGCATAAGTGCTTTGGCTGTTTTTTATCTATCAAAACTGCTTGCATTTTCAAGAGAGGTAACAGGTTCTTTGATGCTTGTAGCAGTTTTGGGAAACACCTCTTACCTTGGTATCCCTATGATTGGGGCATATTTTGGGGAGGATGCACTCGGGTACGTTATGATATATGACCAGCTTGGCTCATTTATAGCCCTCTCTACTTATGGAACATTTATATCCATCTACTACTCAAGCTCGCAAAATGTAGATATAAAAGCACTTTTTCTAAAGATAGTGAAATTCCCGCCATTTTTAGCCCTGCTTGTCTCACTCTTTTTTATAGGCACATCATTTCATCCTGTTGCCCAGAGTGTGCTCTCTTCGCTTGCCGGCACTATCGTTCCGCTTGCACTTGTGGCAGTTGGGCTTCAACTCAGGTTCAAACTTCCGTCTGAAGATCTGAAGCCTTTTGGGATTGCGCTTGGCGTAAAGCTTATTTTTGCTCCGCTTATAGCTATTATTGTCTGTTACATCTTTTCATGGAACTCCAAAGCGGCACTTATCTCCATTATGGAAGCATCAATGGCACCTATGATAACTGCAGCGGCAGTCGCTTCAATGGCAGGTCTTGCACCGCGTCTTAGTTCTGCCATAGTCGGTTACGGAATCCTCTTGTCGTTTGCGACTACATGGGTTGTTTACAATTTTATAACATAAGGAGCTTTTATGCACTGTTACTGCGATAGTAAAAAAGAGTTTGACAACTGCTGTAAACCATATTTGAACAATATGCTAAGCCCATCAACGCCCAAGCAGCTTATGAGAAGCAGATACAGCGCTTATGTTTTGGGCGACGGCGAGTATATAGTAAAAACCACTGCTAAAGAGCAAAGATATGAAGATGATATAGATCTCATAAAAGAGTATTCACAAAGCGTAACATGGCTTGGTCTTGAAGTTGTACATGCAAAAGAGAGTATCGTTGAGTTTAAGGCATATTACAGAGATACAGATGGCATAAAGATACAACATGAAAAGAGCAATTTTATAAAAGAGGACGGAATCTGGTTTTACAAAGACGGTCTGCTTTTAAACTCAAAGATAGAGAGAAATATGCCATGCCCATGCAAAAGCGGCAAGAAATATAAAAAATGCTGCGGATAAAAAGATATTTATAGTAAAATTTCACCTATGATAGATGATTTGATTTTAAATTACATACTTATTTTTGTTTTTCTTGAACTCTATGAGATCTCATGGCAGAAAGCTCCCAGCATCATGGGCATGATAATACGCATGAACAGATATTACTCAAAAAGCATACTTCTTTTTTTAATTATGCAACCAACTTTCTACTTTGCCATCGGTTTTGCCATATTGTGCGATTATGATATTTTTGCGATTATTTTTCTATTTTTAAAGACAGCAGATGTGGCAACAAAGATACTTCTCATAGAACAAATCTTTACAAAAAAGAGTCTTTCTCAAGAAATGAGCCTTATTTTACTCTCTCCCATAGATAGCTTCTTGCCATATATGGGGCTGATAATCTACCCTATTCTTATTGCGTTAGCTATCTAACTCGGAGTAACTGTTTTTAAGCTGCGCTTGCTTAGATAGAAATTTAACGCTTTGAGAGATATCTTCATTTGCTATATGGTAATGTTCATGCAGTCTCTCTAAAGATCTATCCACTTTTGTCGTAAGTATCACGATTAGAGACTCCATCTGCTCTTTTATGCTGTCTATTTCATCATCTTTTGCATCTTTGAAATCTTTTATAATCATACTTAGCTGTGATTGAGATTTTACATACTCTGATTTTATAATCTCTATGTCTTTCATAAGGTCTCTCATTGTCGAATAAACATCATAAAGAGAGCTGTTTTGTGTCTGTAATTCACTCATTTTTTTAGAAGATAAAATCATCTGCTTCATTAGGAGTTCACTCTGCTCTCTTATCGTTGCGAGCCTATTTTCACTCTCATAAAGAGAGGTGTTTACACCCTCCGCATGCGACTTTAAAGAGAGTATTTCTCTCTCAAAAGGTTTTACGACTTCGCCTAGCTGCTCAAGCGTATATCTGACAATCGTTTTTGCTATCGTTTGGGAGATATTGCTTATGGTTTGCAAATTGCCTTTTAGCTCTTCTATCTCCTCTGCCATACTCACTTTGTTATCAATCGATTTTTCAAGTATTGATTTTACTTTGTTGAAATGATCCTGTTCTGTAACTCTTAGTATATCTATATGTTTATGCACGACGCTGTCCAAAGAAGGGAGTTGAACTTCAGTAAATTTTTCAAATGATTTTGCAACATCTATGTGCAAGCCCTCAAGCTGCTCAAACTTTTCTAAAAATCTGTTTTGATTTGCTAAAATAGCATCTAAAATTTTTATATCATGTCTAAATCGCTCTCTCCCCTCTTCTTGCGTCTGATGATCTTGATTTTGGTTTAAGAGTATCTTTCTCTCAAGCTCAGAACCTGACTCCTTTAACTCATCTATCTGCTGTCCCAACTCTCTTATAAATTCCTGTTCCATTCTTGATTGTTCAGTTTGCATAGTTTGATGGAGTACATTCATAACAATATATAGAAGAAGCGAAACTAAAATAGGGATAAAACTCTCTTTTAGAACGAGCAGCATATTTGCATCCTCAGGCTGGATGATAAAATGAAGAAGAGCACTAATGATGCCTATACCTACGATAAGCGGTATATAATTTATCTTATTTGGCTGTTTAAGTATAGATATCTGTCGTAAAAAAAGCAACGACATAAACACAAATGCAAGCAGTAAGTCAATGTCAAACACTCTCTAATCCTTGAAATGGAGTTAAAACATTCTATCATAAAATTTTATAAAACTATATCCAATACCTCTGTCGGTCTCTTTATAACTACTTTGGCGTTACTATGAGGCGTAAATCCCCATGTTGCGAAGATGGGCTCTATTCCTGCCGCATTTGCGCTTAAGATATCTTTTGAATTGTCACCTATCATCCACGCTTTGTGGGTTTCTTTATCAAAACCATAATGTTTTAGTATGTAGTTTAACATAAGAGGGCTGGGTTTAGGCTCGCTAACCCTGTCTGCTCCTATGATTACGTCAAATAGATTTTTAACCTCTAAATGCTCCAACATTCTTAGCGCAAACTGAGTTGGAGCATTTGTCGCAACGGAAATTTTTATACCAAAAGAGACTAAGCGCTCCAACATCTCTCTAATGCCCTCGTAAAGATAAACGTTTTGTATGCACTGAAGCTCATAATGGCTCTCAAACAACTCTTTGTCTCTCTCCTGATATATCTCTGTTTCATAAAAGAGCCAAGAGAGATTTCTCACTTCCATATTTATAGCTTCCACAACAGACTCTTCACTAAGCGGAGCGAGATTGTAGTGGAGCTTTCTTACATGGTTTATTGAAATTGTTATATCTTTTTTTGAATCAAGGAGCGTTCCGTCCATATCAAAAATAACAATTTTCATCTCTTTGACTATCTCATTTTTGCATAGATTTCACACAGAGCCTCAACAAAAAATTCACTATCATTTGGACATTGGCAAACTCTGTAATCTTCAAATCCAAGCTCATCAGCCAATTCACGGTATTCAATTGAGAGTTCAAAATCGGTCTCGGAGTTATCAATTGTAAAAGCGATAGGAAAGATGATGACACTTCTGCTTTTTATATCTCTGAGTTTATCTTCCAAAGAGGGTTTTAACCACTCCATAGGTCCTACTTTTGACTGGTATGCAAGATGAACTTCATTAAACTTCATACCCTCATCTTCAAGCATTTTACTCAAAAGCGCCACATGTTTTTCTATGTGTTTTTGATAAACATCACCTGCTTCTATGATTTTTACCGGAAGTCCATGTGCGGAGAAAATCATATCAAAGTCTTTACATTCGTCTATGTTTACCATCTCTTTGATTCGCTCAATTATAGCCTTGTTATAGTTTGCATTTTGAAAAAAGTGCTTTACTTCGACTAAAATCGCATCACCGCCTTTTGAGTGATAGTTCTCCTCAAAATCTTCCAGTGAGGACTTTGTAGTAGTCGTTGAAAACTGCGGATAAAGGGGAATCAGATAGATCTTTTCTATATTTTCTTTGTTTAAACGCTCAATAACCTCAGAGACAAAAGGAGGAGTGTAACGCATAGCAAAATCTACTATCACACTCTCATCCATTCTTGCTTGAAGCTTTGAAACAAGTTTTTTCGTATGCCCGACAATAGGAGATTTCCCACCAATCTGCTTGTAAATCTCTTGGGATTTTTCAACTCTTGAAAAAGTTATCATCTTAGCGATAAAACTTCTTAAAAGAGAGCTTTTCACCGTAATAATATTTTTATCATTAAACATATTTGTCAAAAAAACTTCAACTTCCTCTAGGTTGTTTGGACCACCCATATTTAGTAAAACTATTGCCTCTTTTTTCATAACTAATCTCCTTTAGCCCTTAAGCTCACTTCATACATTATCTGCTGCAAAGGCAACATATCTTCATAAATTTTATAGAGTGTATCTATGAGTTTATCACCCTCTTCTATAATCTCAGGCTCTAAGATTTTATATGTTGCCATGCCTTTATGCAGACTTAGATCTACACTCTTCATTTGGGGAGTAAAACCTTTTGGATACTTTTTATACTCTTTACCCATAGTGCTATATCCTAAGGCATTTATCTTTTTGAGCGTCTCATCTAGAGCAACTCTTCTTTTTTCATCTCCTATGTATTCGCGATAAGCATCCAGCATAGGTTTATTGAACCATCTGACCCCGACTGCTACAAAGAGTTCATCGGGCGAAAAATGTAGATAAAAAGATGATTTTTGAAGTCTGCATCCGCTCCATCCGCCTTGAGGAAAGATAATACCTATTTTGGACTTCATAGGTTCTTTATTTTCGCCCATTCTGCGGATGTCTCTGTACATTTTAAAAAGAGATTTGTTTATTTTAGGTTCTGCATCTACAGTCGGTTCTAATGCCATAAGATGTTCACCCATCTCAACCACAAAGGCTTTTGAATGGTTTAGTATATATTGCTCATACTCATCTCGGTGAGCTTCAAAGTACTCTTTAGAGTTATTTTTTCTAATAGACTCTAAAAACTCCAACGCTTTTTTAAAACCGTTAAACTCCACATGTAAGCCTTTAAGCTAATTTTCTATTTCTAAAAGCAACCGCTATCAAGAGAAAGAGAATTGCGTAAGTAATCGGTACGAAATCAGGAACAGGAACAGGGTCGCCTTTTGCATACGAGTGCATTCCGGCTAGATAGTAGTTTACTCCAAAATATGTCATGATAACCGAAGTGTAAGACAAGAGTGAAATAACGCTATAGTTAAATTCGCTGTAAATCGGTTTGATAAATCTTAAGTGAACGACAACAGCATAAATCAAGATGGTTACAAGTGCCCATGTCTCTTTTGGATCCCATCCCCAGTATCGCCCCCAGCTTTCGTTCGCCCAAACGCCGCCTAAGAAGTTTCCTAGCGTTAAAAACGCCAAACCTATCATTATACTCATCTCGTTTATGGAGTTTAACTCTTTTATGGAGAGAGATATGTGCATATCGTTTTTCTCATTTTTGAGTATGAAAAGTAAAATCGTGATAAATCCCAAAAGTGCTCCAAGACCCAAGAAACCGTAACTTGCCGTAATTACCGCAACATGTATGCTTAACCAGTATGAGTTAAGAACCGGAACGAGGTTTGTAACCTGCGGATTCATCCAGTTTAGATGCGCAACAAAGAGAATAAGCCCTGTTAAAATAGCAGTTGAAGCCATTGTCATGGATGAGCGTTTAGAGAAGATAAATCCCGCCAAAACCGTTGCCCAGCTTATGTATATCATAGATTCATACCCGTCAGACCACGGCGCATGCCCTGCGACATACCATCTAAGTCCTATGCCAAACGTATGTACAAAAAATAGCGTCGTTAAAAGTGCCAAAGAAACTTTTGAAAACATAGCAATATTAAATTTAGGCTTCAATATTTTTACAAAACTAGCAATTAGGAGAACAAATCCGATAAGAAAATAAAGAGGGTAGATTCTCTCAAATATATTTGCATAGTTGTATAAAACTTCAGCTTTTATCCTTGTATAAGATGGCGTAACAGATGCTCCGTAAAACTTTTGATACTCTGCTATTTTCTCGATTGAAGAGTTTGCGACACCCCAGTTTCCGCTATTTATAGCGCTATCAAGTGAAGTAAAATATTCAAATGCGATGTCTCTGATTTTTAGAGAATTTTCTTGTGAAAAAGTCTGCAATGCTTCGACTGTCGGGTACCATTTATTGTTTACGTCGTTTGGTTTTGGCCAGATTTTTATCAATGCGCCTGAATAGACCGAGTAGGAGATATTTACTCTCTCATCTATCTCCAAAACAGCCTTATCCAAAAGATCTCTATGTTTTGGCTCTTTTCTGTTAGCGCTATCCACATGCTCGGCAAGTTTATAACCGCTTAAACTCTCAGGGTCTACGAAGAACTGTGAAAAAGAGGCATATTGCGCATCACTTTTCGCACCTATGATTTTGTTCACGCCTTCGTTTTTTGTTCTGATGATTTTTAGATCTCTATAAACATCCGGCTTTGCCATCATTCCAAGGATAACCTGATTTGCGTTTAACTTATGTTCGCCTATCACAAGAGATGAGCTTTTATAGATTTTCGCCAAAATTTCCGTTGAGAGCGTATCAAGCGGCTTCATTCTTCCGCCGCTGTCTTGAATTATCAGCTCGCCAAATCTCTTTGCATGCTCTTTGTCAAAAGACAAAATGGTCTTAAGTGCAGGATTTAAATCTTCTGCGTTAGATGGCGTAATGCTAAAGAGCAATCCGAGTGAGAGTAAAAATCCTACGACTTTTTGCTCACTAGCTTTTTTAGCTCTGTTTGAGAGTTGTGCAAATCGATTTTCTTTTGAAAAAAGTGACCAAAACATACCCAGACCCAGTAAAAAATAACCTATGTAAGATGGAAGTGTTCCTGGGTCGTTATTTACCGATAAAATAGTTCCCATCTCATCTTGGTCGTAAGAAGATTGGAAAAATCTATACCCACGGTGCTCTAAAATATTGTTCATGTAGATTCTGTAAAGCATATTGATATCTCTCTCTTTATCTATCAACTCAACTTCGCTTGCATAAGATGCGGGAGACATAGAACCCGGATATCTGTCGAGTTGAAAGTCAACAAGTTTTACTCCAAATGGAACTTGTAGTTTTTTAGAGCCGTAAGAGATGTGTACGTCGACTCCATCAACCATATTGTGATGTTCTTTCGCCGCTCTTCCTGCTTGAGCAAAAATCATAACATTTTGGGAAGCAGTGCCAACTTTTATATTGAAATTTAGAGCATCCATCTGAGGTCGCATAGGAGAAGCGTTAGGGTCTGATACAATCTTTGTAGTAGCATGTTGATAGAAACCACGCACTATGAAATTCGCACCATCTACACCAAAAAGAGTTCTTGCTTCAACACTGTTTTTTTCACTCGGATCTATCTCTCCTTGTGAATTATCATCCATTTTCATAAATTTTAAAGGCATATCATGCTTCATGTAGAGCTTTCCGCCTTCGTTAAAAATAGAGACAACAGGTCTTAAAAACATCTTTTGAGAGCCAAAATCTATAGCAATCTCTTCATTTTCATAGTATTCACCTTTTTTAAGTCTGATAGGCTTGCTTGCAGTGTTTGTGCTAACCATCATCTCGATAACTTCAAAGCCGCCCTCTTTGCCCTCTACTAGGCTCTCTATAGCATCTGGAATATACTCAACAAGATTTACCTCTACCTTTTTACCCTCTACATTAAGAGATGCAAATAGAGAATTTGTGCTTTTTTTTGAGAGATAAACACTCTTTTCGCTAACCTCTGTTTTTTCTCCGACTTGCGCGCTAACGGTAAAATATGCATCGGAGCTAAGCATTGTATTGGCAATTTCGCCCTCACGGATATGCATAGTTCCTTCAAAACCAACAAAACGTGTGATTGCGGCACCAAGAACAATAATGATAAATGAGAGGTGAAAAATAAAAATAGGAGCTTTTTTTATACTGAACATTTTATATCTAAAAATATTTATAGTTAAATTGATTGTTAAGAGTGCGATTAAAATCTCAAACCAACGAGCATTATATATATCTGCTTTTGCCGTTATAGTTCCGTAATCATTCTCTACAAAAGTTGCATAACCTATAGCAAAAGCAAAAAGAAGCATAAGAAAAGCCATCGTTTTCATAGAGGCTAATACTAAAAGAAGTTGTTTCATACATATCCTTATTTGAAAAAGGGTATTCTAGTTAAAATTAGCTAATAGAGTGTTAAACTAGGGGTTAATCTTCTAGCTTAAATGTTATTCTAAAGTCTCCATCATCAAGCTCTGTAGCTTCATGTGAGATACGCAAAGGCACTCTCTCATAAAGCGGAAACGGCTCATGAAAAAAGATACCTACAAGCCTGTCATTTTTGCTCTTTAGAAGACTCAAACCTATTATGGCATTTATCATCGGCTCAGGCGGCTGGCACTCGGTAGCATTAAACTCATAGTATATCAATCCGTCCTCTTCATATTTGTAAAAATTTAAAGTTGTTCTTGGAACTTCGATTAATGTTTTTTCCATTTTTCAAACCTTTTTTTTAACCGATTTTATCATTTTGTCATTCAAAAAAAATTGTCAAAGAGCAAGTTTTATTTCAAAACCTTTTCTCTTTTCATCAAGAAGTTCGACACTTCCCCCATGTGCTTCTGCAATCTGTCTTGAGAGGACGAGTCCAAGCCCGTTTCCTTTTACTTTCGTACTCTTAAACGCTTCAAAAAGCTCTTTTTTATTTTCAATCATCACGCCGCTGTCATAGATATAAAATTTATGAAACTCATCATCTCTCTCATAAACCACCTCAACGATGCCATCTTCATTATCATCAAGTTCAATAGCATCTATTGCATTTATCAAAAAGTTTGAAAATAGCATCTCAAGAAGATCTCTGTCACCATTTAGCATAATTTTTTGGCTTGGAAATATAAATTTTATCTCTTTTGTATAGCCGTAATACTCGATTACTTTTTTTAGAGCATCTTCTAGTTCACTCCACATGAAGGGAGTTTTATTTGCATGCATGCCCTTACTGAACATAAGCGTTGCTTTGATGATTCTCTCTATTTTGTAGACCGACTTTTGTATCTCTTCGACGATAGGAATATTCTCAGGGATAACCCTTTTTTTGAGTGTTGAGCTAAGAAGCGAGATAGAGCCGATGGGATTTCGTATCTCATGTGAGAGGTGTGCCGCCATCTGTCCCATAGTTGCAAGGTTCTCTTTTCTCTTTTGCTCCGTAATATCGGTTGCGCTTAGCATCAGCTTATCTTTATATGACGAGCTTTTAATGAGATATGCCTTAGAGTTAAAAGTAACCTCATAATCGTCATTTTTCAGCTCTAACAGGGCAAACAGCTCACCCAATGACTTTGAGAGTGAATTTTGCAAAAAGATATTCCCATCTTCATCTAAAATCCAGATAGCATTTGGTAAAAACTCAACAATTTTCTCAACCGTATCCTGAAGATGCACATAGGAAGCTTTGAGTTCATTAAACTCTTTTTCAACCTTGTATGTCTGCTCTATTAAAAGATTAAGCTCTCGTGGCGTTATAGTTGACATTATTGATGTATATCCCTGTTTCTATAGCTAAGTATCTCTTGAAATTTTAACAAAGATGATATCTCTTTAGCTTTTATATCAAAAATATCTAGAGATACGTTCAGCATGTCAGAAGCTTTAAATAGCAAATCTTCTATCTCTGGTACATCTATATTTGCTTCTTCTTCACTAAGGATAATAAAATCATCTCCCTCAAAACGAAAAAGTAAATACTTCGGAAATGTTTGCATAAGATATAATCCTATGGTGTTTAGTAAAATATCTCCGTCATGCCAGCCGTTACTTTGATTGAAATTACCGAAATTATGTATACTGATAAAATTTATATACTTATAAATATCAGAGCTGTCGTTTTGAACTAAAATCAAATCCAGATACGTTTGATTGTATAGCCCCGTAATTTGATCCTTATAAAAATAAGCGAAACGCTCCTCTTCTATTTTTCCATTAGGCATCTGCGTGCTGTTCGTGTCTATTTCAATCTTTTCTAACGCCGATATAGCATACTTTGCAACTACCGGATCAAACTGCTTGGCACTATGCGCATCAATCTCTGCCAAAGCTTCCGCCTTGCTTAGTCTAGCTCTGTAAATCCGGTTTGTAGTCATTGCATCAAACGCATCGGCAACTATCATGATTCTTGATAAAACCCCTATTGCATCTCCGCTTAATCCGTTTGGATAACCCGTTCCGTCATATCTTTCATGGTGCGAACCTATAATGTACGCCAACTCTTTGTACATAGGGATTTTTTCCAGCATCTGCTTTCCTGCCGTTACATGCTCTTGAATCAACTTGTACTCATTCGCTTCAAGTTTTCCCGGTTTTAGCAAGATAGTATCAGGAGTAACAACCTTGCCGATGTCATGCAAAATTCCGGCTCTGTATATTAAATCGCAATCCGCAGGAGCACATCCCATCTCTGAAGCGATAATCTTGCAATACTTAGCTACACGCTCAGAGTGTCCGCCCGTATAGGTATCTCTTCGTTCTATCATTTTAACAAGCGCTATCAGTGTCTGCTCGTAATTGTAAATTTTTTCATCTTCTAAAATTTTATTTTTTTCAACCTCTTCTCTAACCAATCGCTCTAACTCTTCTTTATAGAGTCTGTTCTCTTTAATTGCCATAATCTTATTTGTAACGCGAAAAAGAGTGCCGTTTATCTTATCAAAATCAATAGGCTTGATGACATACCCGCTTACATCCAGCCTGATGGCATCCATGAAGTATGATGATTCTGAAAATGCAGTAAGAATTATAATTTCTTGTTCAGGAGAGTCATTTTTAATCGCTTCTATCATCTCTATACCGTTTACATAGGGCATCTGTATATCGGTAATAACTAAATCAAAATGACTTCTCTTAAATTCATCTAAACCATTCTTGCCATTTTCTGCCGATTTTACATTTAAAAACAGTTTTTTTAAATAATCCAAGACTATTTCACGCAGTCCGATATCATCTTCTACATATAAAACGCTAAGCTTTGAGCAAAGTGCTTTGAGATCTTTAACAGAAGTCATTTTCATATCTCCTGTGCATTTACAAGTGGTATTTCAATCGTAAAACAACTTCCGTTGTTGATATTTTTCCAGCTCATGCTTCCGCCGAAATGTTTTTCTATAATTATCAGTGACATGTAAATTCCCAACCCTGTTCCGTTAACACTTTTTGTCGTAATATATGGTTCACCCAACTTGTCAATAACTAACTTGTCAATTCCGCCTGCATTATCGCAGAGAGTAATTGTAAGCAAATTTTCCCGCAGACGAGTGCCGATTTGAATTTTTGCATCTTTTACATTACGATCTTTAATCGCATCTTTCGAGTTATTTACCAAGTTAAGCATAACCTGCATAAGTTCATTTGGGTAGGTATAAAATTCAATGTCACACTCATTTGTAAACTCAAGAGTGATTAGATTGTTTTCAAGTATTTTTTGCGTCATACTATATAGTTTTTCATAAATTTTGCACAAAACAACTTTTTCTTTGGCTCTTTCAGGTTTAAAGAATGTTCTAAAATCATCAATAGTATGACTCAAATACTGTGTCTGCTCATTTAAAATATCTGTCAATTTATAAACCTCAGATAAAGATATCTCTTCATTTAGTTCTAAATTTACTCTTAGATTATTTGCTACCATTGATATGACACTCAAAGGCTGACGCCATTGATGCGCTATCATTCCTATCATATCTCCCATCGCTGCCTGACGAGACTGAGCAAGCATCAACTCCTCTTTTCTTTGAACTTCGGTAATATCCATAGCAGAAAAAATAATAGCTCTTTTACCGCCGTAAACATCTCCAAGCGGTGCTAAAGAAAATAACCAAGTAACTTCTTTAGCATCTTTAGTAATAATAGTTCTTGCACCTTTATCTAAGCGAATAGTATTTTTAAAAAGTTCTTCAATGTCCAATAGATTTAAACCATCCCCACCGCCCATTGCCATTTTACTCCAATCCTCAATCGTAGCTATCTCTTTGAGCGTATATCCTGTTATTTCCTCAAAAGCCTTGTTCATGAGCAGTATCTCTCCATTTTCATTATAAAGCATAATCGGATTTGGAGCAAAACGAATAACATTTTCAAGCTCATTTTTTTTCAACTCCAGCTCAAGCATTAAGAGCTTGATTTGCGAAATATCTTGAATAATAGAGATAAAATAGAGAGGCTTGTCTGAACTATCACGAAGTAAAACAACTGAAAGGTTAACCCAGATAATATCTCCGCCTTTTGTAATATATCGCTTTTGTATATGATATGAGTCTAGTTTATTTTCTAAAAGCTTGCTAACATAAGCCACATCTTTATATAAATCATCTGCATGCGTAATATCTTGAAATGTAATTTTCAGCAATTCATCTTTTGTATATCCGACCATTTTACATAGGTAATCATTTACGTCAATAGAAGAGCCTTCAAGTCCTACATGTGCTATGCCGATTTGTGCGGTTTTAAATGTTTGCTCATATCTGAGATTACTTATTTTAAGCTCATTTGTTAAAGACTCCTCTTGAGTCACATCGTTTCCTATGGCTATTATGCCTATGATATTGCCGTTTTCATCTCTATACATGGCATTGTTCCAAGAAATAATATGCTCAGTTTTATTGGCATCTACAATTTTATTTATATAGTGTGAAATTGAACCTATCTTTTCATTTATCATATCGTTAAAAACTTGCTTCACTTCCAAACGAACCTGCTTATCAATGAAATTATCAAACCAGTTAAGACCTACTATCTCATCTCTGCTAAGTCCAAGAAGCTCACTGCCGGCTCTGTTTACACTCACTATATTCGCATTTTTATCCAAAATCACAATTATCAACCCTGAAACTTCAAGATATAAAAGCATCTGCTCATGTTCATTCTTTAAGCGCAACTCAAGTGATTTTTTATCACTGATATCATGAAAACTGATAACCGCACCGGTAATCTTTCCATCTTCTACTATAGGGCTGCGAACAAATTCAACGGCAAATGAGCTTCCGTTTTTACGCCAAAACAACTCTTCTCCTCTAGCTGATTCACCGCTTGAGAGAGTACGAACGATGGGACACTCCTCCTCAGGATAATAAGAACCGTCAGGTTTTGTATGATGCCACATGCTATGACTGCTTTTGCCGATAAGATATTCTGCCGAATAACCAAGCATTTTGGCTGCCTTGTCATTTACAAAAATATGGCGGGAGTGAATATCTAAACCGACTATTCCGTCTATGGATGATTCTAAAATAAGAGAGAGCTTATTTTGAAGTTCTCTGTTTGAAGAGAGTGAAGCTAAAAGCTCTTCGTTTGAAGATTGCAGCTCTTCACTTGACGTTTCAAGCTCTTCAACGGTTGATTGAAGTTTTTCATTCGAGTCTTGAAGTTCTGCATTTATCATTGACATATTTTGTTTTGAAAAAAGCAGCTCATCGGAAATATTTTGTATCTCATTGCGTGCCTCTACCACTTGAGAAGAGAGCGTAGATATTATTGTATTTTCACTAAGAGAGGGTAAAATAGCTCCGTTTAAAAGAAATTCTTCCAATTCTATCTCTTTAAAACTTATTAAAATCATAGACTTTTGAGAGGGTACATAAAAAGGCTGTGCGATTATTTTAACAAACTTCTCATCTTGGGAAGATTCCATTTGAATAAATTTACTCTCCTCTTTCATATTTGAGACCAATACACGATTTATAACTATTCGCATATGGTAGTGAAGAACCTTATCAAGATTGTTAAAAATATTTAAACTTAAAATTCCGTCTGAAAAATTTAGATAAGAGATCTTTCCCTTCTTGTAAACTATGTTGTAATCACGATCTATTATCAAACAACCGCTACTAAAATAATCAAACAGATTATCATGTAGATGCTTTTCTATTTCTATAGGATTTATCAATTTTTGCATACTCTCTTCCCCTGAACTTAGTAGTTTTTTTGGATACTGGTTTACTATCTGTATCTGAAATGTAGTCTGTTTGTCTTGTGGCTTTTTTTCATAGATTCTATATTTACCATCTAGCGTAACAAAAAGGTCTATACTGCTAAGCGTAGATTCCGAAGAACCTAAAAAAAGCAATCCGTCATTTTTAAGAGAATAGTGAAAAATAGAAAAAACATCACTCTGTGTGGAAGATTTCAGATATATCAAAACATTTCTGCAACTGATCAGATCCATATTTATAAACGGCGGATTATTTAAAAAGTTATGATGTGCAAATATGATCTGATCACGAAGTGCTTTTACGACTCTATAGCCGTATTCTGATTTTATAAAATACTTTTCAATCAACTCTTTTTCTACGTATTTTAAAGAACTCTCTTTATAATCGCCGATTCTAGCCTTCTCAAGCGCCATGTCGTCTATATCGGTGGCAAAAATTTTAATATGCAACTTTTTGCCTAATTCTTCAGAAACCTCATTTGCCAATATCGCAAGAGAGTAAGCTTCTTCACCGCTTGAACAGGCAACGCTCCATAAACGATATTCGCTATATTCTACTTTAGAAAAAAGCTGCTTTTTAATATAATTTTTTAGTGCTTCAAAAGATTCTGTTCCACGAAAAAACTCGGTTACTCCGATTAGAACTTCTTGGTTAAGTATATCAACCTCTTTATCATTAACTTTAAAATAGTGTGCATACTCTTCAATAGTTACAAAATTTAAAATTTTCATACGCTTTTCTATGCGACGGTTAATAGTCTCCTCTTTGTATTTAAAGAGATCTAGCTGTTTTTCTTTATGCAAAATTTTGACTATCGAGTCAAACGGAATCTCCTGCGTAGTGTATGTACCGTTGCTAAATGCCGATGAGAGCTTGGCAAGCCTTGTACTAATATCTTTAACACTTAAAACATAATCTACCAATTTGGCATTTATGGCACTCTTTGGCATACTCTCAAACATAGCTTCTTGCGGAAACTCAGCGATTGTTATGCCGTCTGATTCTTTAACTGCTCTCATCCCTTTTGTACCGTCAGTTCCTGAACCCGACAATACAATAGCAATGACTTTTGAATTTTTAAGAGTACAAAGTTGACTAAATAAAAAATCTGCATTTGGGATAGGCATATGAAGATTTAAATCTTCTAAAACTGCTTTTGGTCTGGAGTTTTTTATTGTAATTTTTAACTCGGGAGGAAGAACGTATAAAATGTCAGGTTTAAAAATCATTCCCTCTTGAACAAGAACCACTTCAATAGTGCTTTTTCGCCCAAGAAGATCTGCGAGTATGGTTTTTTCACCGCGAGCATGATGTTGTGCCAAAAAATAAAAAAAACCTGTTTTTTTCGGTAACAAAGCAACCAACTCCGACAATGCCTCAAAACCGCCGGCACTTGATCCAATCGCTACATAAACTTCAAAAGCTCTTTTTTTCATAAAAACAAAACATCCCTCTCCTCTTAAAAAAAGCCTATTATAGTATCGCTATAATATAACGCTCATTAAGTTATCATGATTTTTACAAACTTGCCGTTATTTGGGCATTAATGACTATATCCTAAAATAATTTTATAAAGACTATAGGCATCATCGCTTCCGCAAATCTCGCGTATGGAGTGCATGGCGTAGGTCGGAAGTCCGACATCCAAAACATCTATGCCGATTCTTGATGCAGTCATAGGTCCGATTGTAGATCCGCAAGCCATATCGCTTCTCGTGACAAAATTTTGTATCGGTTGGCTTAGAGAGTCGGCAACATTCATAAATCTTGAAATAGTTTTTGAGTTTGATGCGTAACGCTGGTTTGCATTGACTTTTATGACACTTCCTCCGTTTATACGCACGGCATGGTTTGAGTCATGTTTTGAAGCAAAGTTCGGATGCACCGCATGTGCATTATCGGCAGATATCATCACAGACGAGCGAACCATAAACATATACTCTTCATAATCTCTAAAAGCCCTGCGAAGCGTATTCTCTAAAAATGAGCCTCCTGCACCTGAAGTTGATTCGCTTCCAACCTCTTCATGGTCGCTTGCAATGAAAAGCATAGGTTTACTCTCATCCACACTGCAGATACTAAGCATTCCGACATAACAGCTAAGAAGATTGTCAATCCTCGCACTTGCTATAAAGTCGTTGTTTAGCCCGACATAAGAAGCTTTTTGCGTATCATAAAAGCTGAGTTCATTTGCATACAGCACATTTACGTCATCCACGCCGCTCATCTTCAACTGCTCTTTTAAAAACTCATCAAAATCAAAATCACTGCTGCATGTAGCAATAGGAGAGATATCTGTTTGGGCATTGATGCTTTTTGCACTGTTTGCCTCTCTGTCTAAATGAATAGCCAAAGATGGAATAACCGCAATCGGCTTTCTAACGTCTATAAGGGCGTCTTTTATGATATTTTGGGAGTTAAGATAGAAGATTCGCCCTGCAAGTGAGAGATCTCTGTCAAACCAAGGGTTAAGAAGCGCTCCGCCGTAAAGCTCAACCCCAAACTTAAGCACTCCATGCTCTTTTATCACGGGATTTGGTTTTAGTTTTAAGTTCGGCGAATCGGTGTGTGCGCCGACCATCACGTAATTTCTATCTTTTGGGTAGGTAAAAGCTATTATCGATGAGTCGTTGCGGGTTACAAAATACTTTTGACCCTCTTCCAAAGACCACTTCTTCTCTTCATAAAGCCTTGTAAATCCTGCATTTAGAAACATTCCCGCCATATTTTGCGTTGCATGAAAAGGTGTCGGCGATGCATCTAAAAAGCCTAAAAGCCCCTCGTTAAAATCCTCTTTTGTCATTCTTCTCTTCCTGATTAAAATTTATATTTTTTTTTGATTATACAAAAATATTTTTTAAATGCTTTGATGTAAAGAGTTCTCTTCTAAAAGTTTATTCTCTCCATCAGCTATATAAATCTCAAAGTTCTCTTCATCAAACTCGCTAAACTCAACTTTTGAATCTTTGAGTGTTTTTGAAGTTCTGGCACCGAGTTTTTTTAGGTTTTCTACTCGTCCTAGTATGTTGCCGCTGCCCTCGCTTAGCTGTTTTTGAGAGTTTTCAAACGTTGAGCTTAATGTTTTTATCTGGCTTCCCATTTTATGAAAATTATCGGCAAAACCGACCATTTTATCATAAAGTTTTCCTGCTTCATCAAATAGTTTTATGCTCAAAGTATTTGATTTTTCACTCTGCCAGTAGAGATAGATAGTTCGCAGAGAGACGATAAGTGTGGATGGATTGACAATCGCAATATGTTTTTTAAGAGCATACTCATAAAGAGTCGGGTCTTTTTGAACTGCCAATGCAAAAGCTCCCTCAATCGGTATAAACATGAAAACATACTGAAGAGTTCCTATTTTATAGTGTGCATAATCTTTTGAGTCAAGTATATCTATGTGATTTTTAAATGCGCTTATAATGCCGTTAATCGCAACCAACCTTTCCTCATCGCTTACCGATCTGATATAACTGTCATAATCAGAGAGCGACACTTTTGAGTCGATTATCATCGTTCTGTCTTGCGGTAGTTTGATGATGACATCGGGTCGTTTGGTTTTGCCCTGCTCATCTTTGTAACTTTCCTGAGTTTGATAATGCACATTTTTAAGCAGTCCCGAATACTCCAAAACACTCTCTAAAATCATCTCGCCCCAGCTACCTTGTGTCTGCTTTTTGCCCTTAAGAGCGGTTGTGAGATTTTGAGCCTCTTGGCTTATGTGCATACCGGCTTTTGTAACCTGCTCTATCTCTTTGGAGAGTTCGGCAAACTTTTTCACACTGCTCTCTTGAGACTCTTCAATCTTTTTCTTAAACGAATCAATATTTTCTCTAAAAGGTTTCAGTATGATATCGAGTGATTTTAGAGAGTTCTCATCAAGTTTTTTGAGTCTGCTCTCAAGAGAGTTTTGCATGATCTCATTTAGTTTTAACTCTAGTTTTTTACCCTGCTCTTCAAACTCGACTTTAAGTTTTTGGTTGTTCTCTTGTTGCGCACCCAGATTTGCTTTAAGTTCGGAGTTTTTGGATAAAGCCTGAGAGATATTTTCCCGTAAAGCATCGATGGTGGAGAGATGCTCCGACACATTTTTACTAAGAGCATCCTTGAGTGAGAGCAGCTCTTCATTTTTTACTTTTAAAATCTCTATATCTTTGTGAAGTTTTGCAAGATCTATATCTTTTTGTGAAACTTTATCCCTATACTCACCGAGTGCGACATGAAGCACATCCTCTTTGCTCTGAAGTTCTGCAACCTGCTGTTTTAAAAAAGGAATAGCCGCAACCATCTCTCTTTTGCTGTTTAACTCATCAAGCAGACTTTCCTCAACCACGCCATGTTGCTGCAAACTTTTTTTTAGCCAAACAACAGATCCCACAACCACACCTGAGAGCACCACCGCTGCTATGATATTTGCTAATTCCATTTTTTGCCTTTTTATCGTTGATTTGGTTTAACCATTTGAAATATATTTAATGACAATATTTTATCTATAATGGTTGCTATCTATAAAATATATTGCAATTTGCAATGCTTTTTGTTTATAGTTTAGGAGTTTTTATAGCAAGTTGTAGTGCTTGTATGCGTTTCCACTTAAAAAGTTGGAACGAGTAAAAGTGGAGATTCACTTACATGGGCGAATGGCACTAACTTAAACTTTTTACCACTTATTTCGGAGAGTAAAAATAAATGAAACTTAATTGGAAGTGAGGCTTTAGCCTCGCCATAGTGTGGGACTGAAGTCCCACTTCCAAGCAGATTCACATAAAAAGGTAAACATATTAGGCTTTTTTGGCTCTTTTTTCCTTAAGTTAGTGCCATTCTTCACTGGGGCGTTGTTAAAAGTGGAGATTCATTCTCAGGGGCGTTACTTTCTTTGTTAAAAGTGAGTTTCAAAACTGTGTGTGACACATATTTTATTTTATGATATAATATTTATTGAAAATAATTATATCAACGTGGAAAAATATTCATGATAAATAAAAAACTACAAGAATTATATGAAAAAAAGTGGGATACTTTACTATCAAATGCGAGTGGAACAAATGCGGCATGTCCCTTATTGATTAAAGTAAATCCTGCATATCAAGAAGCCAATATAAAAGTGATGATTGTTGGGCAAGAGACAGATGGTTGGATAGGGTTATTAGAGGAAAATAAAGAAAATATAGCAACTTTACAAGACGCTTATTATAAATATCTTTATGAAAATAAAAAGAAAAATCGCAGACCTTTCTGGAACAGAAAAAATTTTAGATATTATAAAGAAGAGCTAACCAAAAAATTTTCTCCTAATAATAAAATAGCTTTTATTTGGAATAATATTTCAAAAATTGGCAATAAAGGGAGTGGTAAACCTACCGAAAAAATAAAAATATTAGAAAACAAATGTTTTAATGTTTTTGAGGAAGAATTAAAGATTTTAGAGCCTGATATTATTATTTTTACTACAGGTAATAGACAAATACCTATTGAGCATGATGATATTAAAAAAGTTGGAAAGGAGCATGTTACTGAAATAAAATTTAAAAATTACCCAAATATAATAGCTGTGAGAACTTATCATCCAAATGCAAAAATTAAAGGTGGCAAAAAACCGTTCAAAAAAGAAATAGTGAAACTAATAAATGAAAGATATAATGAATCGCTGGAGTTAGATATCTGACCTTTTATTCAATAAAAAATTCTTTAATATCTATATCTAAAATAGTAGCAATTTTAACAATATGCTCAATATTAAAATGAGCATTATTTGTCCTTTTTTCAGCTCTTGCAATAAAAGCATTACCAGTTAAACCTATATCCAAGGCTAACTGTAATTGAGAAAATCCTTTTCCCTTCCTATACTTTATAACATTAGTAGAAATTATATTATGAATCTCTTCTGTTTTTTTATCTAAATCTTCAATTAACATGAACTAATGATATATATATCATCAAATAGTTTCAATGACTTATTAATCATTATTTAATGATTAATAAGTCATAATGTTAAAATTTTAAATTTATAGGGAGATATTTAGATGGAAATAGAAGAAAAAAAAG
>MICC01000018.1:22064-36629 GCA_001829715.1 Sulfurimonas sp. RIFOXYB12_FULL_35_9 | reverse complement strand
ATGAACTATGAAGAGTTTCCATCAATTTTTCCATATGACCAATATCTAAGAAATTATGATAGACATATTGATAATCATTTGATTATTAAAACTGATAAAAAACAGCAATTTTACTATTCTATCGATAGTGATAAAATTTTTGGAGGTTTTCCAATTACTGATATACTAGTTGAAAAAGAAGTATTTGATTGTTTTGGAAACCCTGCGTATAAACCGCTTTATGATAGTATTAACGACAAAATATTTAAAATAATATTGATATATTCAAATAAAATTGAGGCACTAAAAGAAAGGGAATTAAATATGCTTGATGAGTATTTATCAGATTTTTATGGCATAAACTTAGATGTAAGAAATAATATCAAAGAGTTTTTAAATTTTAGAAAAACTAATTTTAGTGAGCAATGCATCTCAAATCAATCGTGCTATGAAAACATACACCGACCAATTTTAATAGGAGGCTGAAATGGAAATTCCAAGAATGAAAAATTATCCAAAAGGTGAGTATTCTTTAATTCAAATTTCACCAACAATAGACTCGCAAGAACTTATTAACATAGGTGTCATGCTTAGAGATTTTACGGATAATATACCAAAAATTAGACTTTTTGATGATATGAAAAAATTATTAAGTAGAGTTCATATTGACAATATAGACTCATTAGAATATGGGCTTGATGTCTTAAAAAAAACTGTATATAAAAATAATGAAGACTTGATATACAAAAATTTTACAAACAGCATAAAAATCAACTCTCCAATGCCAATAAGCATAACAGAATCTACGGTTGAAAAACAGTTAGAAAAGCTATTTTACGAAAAAATTACATTGCTAAAAACCTTTCCAGCTGATGGTAGAAATACTGTAAATAATATCCTTGATAAAAACCATATTATTTCAAATATAAATGATTTTATTAAATTGAAAAATTTAGATAATACTATTAAAATAAGAAAACAAATGAATACGACTCTCGGTATTTCAAAGTTAATTGATGCAATAGGTTATAATCAAAATGGAGCACCAATAATAGTGTCTGATATTATCTCACCTGCTACTTCTAAGATTGATGAAATGTATGCTAAAAGTCTTTTTACACTAAATAATTTAGTTGATAAAACTATAAAAAAGAAAATTTTCTATATTCCAACAATGGATGGAATAGAAAAAGAAAGATTAGAGCAAGTAGAACATATAAAAGCACATATTAGAGGAGAAGGTCTTATTATAAATGATTCAAAAGACCCAAAGGAGTTTATTGAATCAATAGTAAAAGACCTTCAAGTACATACTGCATAGTTTCTTTCAGAGCTTCTTCTCTAATGGGAATGCATACAGGCTATATTACTAGAAAAACTCTATGAGTTTCCGTCACCCTAAACTTGATTCAGGGTCTAGTTCCTTACGCCCGCCTTTAGCAGAGTTTTTAATTGCTTCAATACCAACTGAAATAATCAAACAAATTCCGAGCAAGACTGCAAAAATGAGCAGAGGATTTTTAAAGCTGTATATAAAATTAGGAAAATAGTAGTAATAGATAAAAGTGTGAAACAAGAAGATATTAAACGAGTGCACACCTATAAACTCCAGCGCTTTTTTTGCACTGCTTGAGATTAAAACCAGCTCTGTCGTCCAAAGAATAAGCAAGATTCCAAAAAAAGTATCTGCTCGAACACTGTCAAAAAGATAGCCGTTTTGTCTGTACCACGCTGCAAAGAGAGTTAAAATAAGCAATATTAAAAATCTTAAGTTGCCCTGTTTTTGCAACCATCCAAAGAGTCTCACAAAACCGTCTATTTGTGAAAGATAGATGCCGACGGCAAAAGGGAAAATCCAATCATTTACGAGTGGAATCGGAACAAAAAGCAACACGGCGCAAAAAGCTAAAAACCACAACTTGAATTTTTTAGTAAGATAAAAAGCAAAAGGAAAAATAGCATAAAGGACGATAATAAGGCTTATAAACCACCAAGTGGCATTGTACCCATAGCCTACATCGGTAAACATATGAATACCTATCATCTGAATAAAAAGACCAAAATATGCATCTTCTCCAAATACACTCTCCAAAGAACGTCCCATGAAAAGCATCCCAATGGGAATAAATATAAGCGCAATAAGCCAATAATTCATATAAAGTTTTATCGCTCTTTTTTTATAAAAAGAGAGTATTTCCAACTTTTTTTTCTTAGCCGATTCCGCTAAACCATAGCCGCTAAGCAGCACATAAATGCTGACGCAAACTTTTGCCAAAAGTGCCGTTTGAAAAACAAACCATCCCATTTCAGGTTTTTCATAAAAAAGATGATGCCAGAGAATAAGCATCAGCGCCATGCCTTTGCTTGCGTTAGTTATGGAGAGATCAAATTTTTTTAAAGTCATAAAGACACCTTTGTAGTTCTCGAAAAACAGATGTGTTCGTTTTAGTGCGTAACATCAGTAAAATCATATCAAAATACAGATATGTTTTACGATTTGTAATTTTATGTCGGTACAATTTGCTTTATGAAATATACATTACTAATTTTTGTTCTCTTTTTTGGTGCATGTGCCACTAAAAATTATGAGCAAACACAGACGAAAATCGTTACCATAAAATCACCCAAGATTAAGTTTTCCGATGTCGGATATCTAAGAAACAGCGATAGAACTATAGAGCTGGAACTCTTTATGGCAGGGAAATGTATAGAGAAAATCGCCATTAACCACCTTGTCTGTACCAGTGACGGGTGTATGAGCAAAAGTGGATTTAATAAAGATTATCTCATATCGATCTACCCTGATGACACAATGCAAAATATGCTTCTCTCTCATGCTATTTATGATGGAAAAAACCTGAAAAAGACAGACGGCGGATTTGAACAGCAGATAAGAGATGAAAATGTAGATATTTTCTACAAGGTAGATTTAAATACGGTGCAATTTAGAGATAAAAAAAATGACATAATATTTAAGATGAGGGATACTGATGAGTAAATTTGTAGGAGCACATGTAAGTGCAAGCGGAGGCGTTTTTAATGCGGTTGCAAACGCACAAGCCATAGGCGCAAAAGCGTTTGCACTCTTTACTAAAAACCAAAGGCAGTGGAATGGCAAAGAGCTTGACGGTGAGACGATAGACAAGTTTAAAAATGCGCTCCAAGCAAGCGGTATTTTACCTCGCCACATACTTCCTCATGATTCGTATCTTATAAATCTCGGTCATCCCGAAGATGAGCAGAGAGAAAAATCCATGGAAGCTTTTTTAGATGAGGTGCAAAGATGTGAGCTTTTAGGACTTGATAAGCTCAACTTTCATCCGGGAAGCCATTTGAAAAAGATAAGCGAAGATGAGTGTTTAACTAAAATTTCTGAGGCTATGAATATTACGCTTGATAAAACAAAAGGCGTAAGTTTGGTTATTGAAAACACGGCAGGACAAGGAAGTAACCTTGGCTTCAAGTTTGAGCATCTGGCGCAAATCATCGACAAAGTAGAGGATAAAAGCCGTGTCGGCGTCTGCATAGACACTTGTCACATGTATAGCGCAGGCTACGATATACGTACACGTGAAGCGTACGATAAAAGCTGGAGCGAGTTTGACAAAATCATAGGTTTTAAGTACCTTATGGGCATGCATATAAACGACTCAAAAGCGAAATTCGGCTCACATGTAGACAGGCACAACTCTCTAGGAGCAGGTGAAATCGGCTTGGATGCGTTTAGATTTATCATGAATGACGAACGTATGGATGATATTCCTCTTATACTTGAGACGATTGATGATAGCATCTGGAAAGAGGAAATAGCACTTCTTTACTCTTTTGTAAATTAAGCGAAATTTATATAAAATCAACAGTTTTTAATAAAACGCCAAGGAGAGATAAGTGAGAAATATTACTCTATTTTTAATGTTGGGAAGCACTCTGTTTGCAGGGGGATATAAAATACCTGAGACTTCACTCAACTCAGTTGCGCTCAGTTCTGCAAATGTCGCACACGCTTTTGGAGCAGATGCGGCATACTATAACCCTGCAAATATGGCTTTTATGAAAGATGAAAATGTTTTAGAGGCAGATCTTATGTACATAGGGCTTAGCGATGTCGGTTATAAAGGTTCATATACTACTGCTTTTGGCACTACAACCGGATATGATATAGAATCAAAAAAAGAGAATTTTTTTGTTCCCTCGCTTCACTATGTTTCGCAAAATATAAGCGGTGTTCGTTTTGGACTCAGTGTTGTTTCTCCTGCAGGATTGTCAAAGAGATGGGATTCGGCTCCTGCAATTTACAGTGCGGAGGAGTTTACACTCAAAACTGTTGAGGTAAATCCAAGTGTTGCATTTGCAGTTGGAGATAAAGCGGCAATTGCAGTCGGTCTTAGAGCTATCTATAGTGAAGGCATAGTTAAAAGCACTTCTGCCATAGCTTCTCGTGATATGGACGGCGATTCTATAGATTTCGGGTACAACTTGGCACTTTCGTGCAAACCGACATCCGAGCTGGATTTGGCTTTGACATACCGTTCAAAAGTTGATTTAAGCTTAAAAGGCGATGCCGCTCTCTCTTATCGTGACGTAACTAATGTTTTTGGCGGAGGAGCAAGCAGTGTGTACGCTTCACAGAGCAGTGCATCCGTGAGTGTTCCAGTTCCAGCTCTGCTAAATATTGCAGCAGCATATACCTTTGCTACAAAAACCACGATGGAATTTGTTTATGAGAGAAACTACTGGCACTCGTACAGAGAACTGGATTTTAACTATGGTTCTGGGGTAAATCCGGCAACAAACATTGTATTTGGCGCACCGATAGCAAAAAACTGGAAAGACACGAATGTTTTTCGTTTGGGTATTACTCAAAAGTTAGATAAACTTACTCTAATGGGCGGTCTCGTAATAGATGAAACGCCTGCACCGACGAGCACAATCGGTTTTGAATTGCCTGATAGCGACTCGGTGTCGGTATCGTTTGGCACAAGGTATCAGATAAACGAGAAGATAAATATAGGTCTTGGCGCACTTTACTCCATGAGAGATGAGAGAGCAGTTTCAAACAGTGCGATAAACGGGGAGTTTGAGGATTCAAATGTACTCATAATCTCATCTGCACTAGAGTATAAATTTTAAGGATTTTTTTGGAAACATTAATTGATTTTTTAGAGGCAAAAGATGTAGAGAAATCTCTTATTTTTGCCCAGTTAAAATGTAGTAAAACGGAAGCGGTATTGTTGCACACTCTTGCAAAAAGATATATCAGAGGAGAGGATGATGTCATAATCCTTGACCTTTTGCAGGAGATTTACGGCGAAAAGAAATATGAGGGAATCAAACACCTTCAAGAGGTTAAGATTCTTTTAGAGTTAGGCTGGCTTCATCAACAGAGCTTTACGCCTGTTAAAATTTCTGAAGTTACACCGCTGGAGTTATTAAACAATGCTGTAGGTTTGTCGCCCTCATTTCTTAAGATTCTTCAAGACGGCGCTGTTGAGAGCGAATTGCCCGATATCAAACCATACTCTGACCACCTTGAATATCTGCAAGATCAGTTTCTTCGCATAGATCTCTACCAAAAAATGAGTGCAATTCGTCAAAACGTACATGAACACTCACTTGGAATAGACAGAATGCAAACAAAGCTCAAACTTTTGGAAAAACGCATAGAAGACAGAGTAGGGCAAACAACCGGAAAACTTGTGCTTGACAAATTTTTTAAACAAAAAAAGATGGATTCAAAAGAGCAGGTGATTTTTCTGGCACTTCTTCGCGAAGAGTATAGTGCGACTGATGCCTCTTTGCGCGAGATGAATGCGTTGATAGAACTTATTTCGCTTGACGAGTATGAGCGAATCAAAAACCGCTCACTTTTAGAAGACGGCTCAAATCTTATAAATGACGGAATTATCGATTATGAAGAGATGCTCAACCCTTTTGGCGGAATTTCAAGAGCTTTTTATATCGTAGATGAGGTTTTGCATAACATCATACATCCGCAGAAAAAACAGAAAGTTCGCCGCATAAAGCTAAATACGCTTATTAGCGAGCAAGATATTTTTGAGCTTGTAGATCCGGAGACTTCGCTTGAAGATGTTGTTTTGGCACATGAGACGCAAGAGACGCTTAAAAATCTTATGAGACAACTCGATAAAGAGGTTATAGGCAGACTTGTAGAGTGGGGCGTAAAAGATAAAAAGAGCGGAATTGACGCAAGAATTATCTTTTACGGTGCGGCAGGAACAGGTAAAACTATGACGGCATATTCGCTGGCAAAATCGCTTAAACGTCAGGTTTTGGCGTTTGACTGTTCAAAAATCCTCTCCATGTATGTAGGTGAGAGCGAGAAGAATGTCCGTAAAATTTTTGACACTTTTTATGATTTGTGTGAAAAAACAAAATCAGAACCGATACTTTTGTTAAATGAAGCAGACCAGTTTTTAGGAGCACGCTCAAGCGGTGTAAACAGCGGTGCAGATCAGATGCATAACCAGATGCAAAATATCTTTTTAGAGCAGATTGAGAAGTTTAAGGGCGTTTTGATAGCTACGACAAACCTGCTGGAAAACATAGACAAGGCATTTTCAAGACGTTTTAACTATAAGATAGAGTTCAAAAAACCAAACAAAGAGCAGAGACTCTCTCTTTGGAAAAAGATGCTTCCAAAAGATGCACCTTATGAGAAAGGCTTTGATGCAGAATCACTCTCAGGCTACTCTTTGACAGGCGGACAGATAAACCTAATCATAAAAAATACGGCATATAAAGTGGCAGTAAGAGAGAAGCCGCTCTTTGCTTTAGAAGATTTTGAACAAGAGATTAAAAAAGAGAAAGACGCAAGTTTTGACAGCGAAAAATCGATGGGGTTTTTAAATAAATAGCATGAACGGGTACATGCAAGAAGCTGTAAAAGAGGCATTTAAAGGGGTTTTGAAAAATCATGGCGGACCATTTGGTGCCGCAATTGTCAAAGATGGCAAAATCATCGCAAAATCTCATAATAAAGTTTTAAAATCAAATGACCCAACCTCTCATGCAGAGATGAATGCCATAAGAAAAGCTTCCAAAAAACTTGGAACTTTTGACCTTGAGGGATGTGAAATTTACACAACATGTATGCCATGTCCTATGTGCGTGGGAGCTATACGCTGGGCAAATATAAGAACTGTTTATTTCGGTGCAACAAGCCAAGATGCGGATGATATCGGCTTTAGAGATAAAGAGTTTTATGACAAAGAGTTTCTGAATATAAAAAACATAGATAGAGATGCATGTCTTGAACCGTTTAAGGCATGGCAGGCAAAAGAAGATAAAATAATTTACTAAAAAGAGAGATATTAGATGATATTGCTGCAGATAGATTTTCCGTTTGAGGGAGCAATGGGCGAAGAGATGAGCAAGTCTTTTAAGGAACTTGCAGAGTCAATCAGAGATGAAGAGGGTTTAATCTGGAAGATTTGGACTCAAAACGAAGAGACAAAAGAAGCAGGCGGAATCTACCTTTTTAGCGATACCCAAAGTGCGAAAAAATATATTAATATGCACATAGAGCGACTAAGCGGATTTGGGGTAAAAGATATCAGAGCAAAACTTTTTGAGGTAAATGAACCTCTCTCCAAAATCTCTAAAGCACCTCTTTGGTGAAGTTTTTAGATAGATAGGCTAAGCATGTAACCTTTTAGTAATCGCACTGAAACATTTCTGTAACACTTTTTATGCACAATTACACCATAAAATTTGCTACGAGGTGTTTTTATGCTAGTTTTTTCAACAAAGATAATCGACTATATATGTAAGTATTACAACATAAACAGAGATGATGCAAGGGCAATCGTTGAGGATGAGTGGAGCAATATAGAAGAAGAATTTGTGGCTCAAGAGCGTAGCGCTGAAGATGTGGCAAAAGAGCTTATATCTTTATATATGGTGGCTTGAGTTATGTCCCTTAGCGTAGAGAACTACTTTAACCACTACTACCGCTCTTTTTCAAAATTGCCGGATTTAGTTCGCATGACAACAATCTCTTTTTTTAAAAAAGTATTTCATGAAGATGAGATAAATGATGTTTTGGT
The DNA here is from genome assembly GCA_001829715.1 of Sulfurimonas sp. RIFOXYB12_FULL_35_9. Lineage (GTDB taxonomy): Bacteria > Campylobacterota > Campylobacteria > Campylobacterales > Sulfurimonadaceae > Sulfurimonas. The sequence continues at coordinate 28,584 of MICC01000018.1, read as the reverse complement.
TAACAACAGACACCTTGATGCGTTTGATTTTATCGAGTTCGTGCTGGATTATTTTAACATCGACATTGCGATAAATAAAAACCAGCTCCAAAGAATCCCCTCTTACGGAAGAGTCGTTATTATCGCAAACCATCCTCTTGGCGCACTTGATTCGATTGCACTTTTAAATGTTATAAAAGATGTGAGAAAAGATATAAAGATAGTCGCATCAAATTTTTTAAGTGAATTTAAAAATTTGGACGAGATTCTTATTCCGGTAGATAATGTAAACGCAAAGATGACAAGAAGTTCCGCAGAGGCTATTTATGATGCACTAAACAAAGATCAGGTGATTGTAATGTTTCCTTCCGGTGAAGTCAGCCGTGCAGGACTTGAGGGCATTAAAGACACAAAGTGGAAAAAAGGATTTTTAAAAATAGCACAAAAAACAGAGTCGCCGATTTTGCCGATTTTTATAGATGCCAAAAATTCAAAAACATTTTACTTTCTCTCAATGCTAAACAAATCCTTAGCAACTGCCTTGATACCGAATGAAATGTTTAAATATTACAATAAAAAAATCGCATTTACCATAGGTAAAAGTATTCCGTATGAGAGCTACTACACTCCGTCAATCAGCATGGCGGATAGAGTAAAAATGATTCGTAAGCATTTTTACATGATTTCTAAAAATCAAAAAGGAATTTTTAAAACATATAACGGCATCGCACTTGCGCAAAATAGACAAGAGCTAAAAAAAGAGCTGGAAAATGCAAAACCAATCGGCGAGACGACGGACGGCAAAAAAATATATCTATACGCAAATGCAGGAGACAATGTTCTCATCAAAGAGATAGGCAGACTCAGAGAGATAAGTTTTCGTCAAGTCAAAGAGGGAAGTGGGAAGCAGAGAGACATAGATGATTTTGACTACTGCTATGAGCATATTATTCTCTGGGATGAAAAGGATTTAGAGATTGTCGGCTCTTACCGTATTGTAAAATCAAGCGAAATGATAGATGCTTACGGTGTGGACGGACTCTACACCTCGACTCTTTATCGATTTGATAAAACATTTGACAAATATTTTTCAAGCTCCATAGAACTGGGACGCAGTTTTATTCAGCCAAAGTACTGGAATTCAAGAGCACTTGATTATTTGTGGCAGGGAATAGGGGCATATCTGAGATCAAATCCCGATATCAGATATATGTTTGGATGCGTCAGCATATCTGCTTCTTACAGCGAAGATGCTATGGCACTTTTAGTCTATTTTTATACAAACTATTTCGGTGCAGAAACAAAAAGCGTAAAACATCGTGATAGCTATATTTTACATGAATCTAAAAAACGAAAATATGATGAACTCTTCTTTAAAAATGATTATGCGAAAGATTTGATAACCTTAAAACGGGAACTCGGTCTGATGGGTTATGCAATCCCGACACTGTTTAAACAATATAGTGAATTATGCGATGAGAGAGGAGTTGAATTTCTTGATTTTGGAGTAGACAAAGGGTTTGGGAACTGTGTTGACGGCTTTATATTAGTTGATATAGATAAATTAAAACCGCAAAAGAGGAGGCGGTATTTAGGTAATTAGTGTTACAAATCTACTTTTTGTAACTTTTTTATCTCAAAAAGTGTTTCTATCTTACACATAAGACTACATCATTAAAAAAAATGTGTAGTGTTTTGTAACAACAATCATTTCAAATAACATCATAATCTTTTATTTAATACTCTTTTTGCTACAATCTTTGCAACTGTTTTTTCTAAAAATATGTGAAAATATTTAAGTCAAACGGCTTATGTTTTTGTGCGTTTTAAAACAATAATAATAACAAAGGTGGGTTATATGGAGCATATTAGTACTGCAAATCCGTATTTTGGGGTATTTGTACTTTTTCTCGTAACGTTTGGTGCATTTACGATGACGACAATTGTCGCTCGTTTAGCAAGTCGCGCATTGGCAGCTAAGAATAGTGAAAAAATCAAACTGTCAGTTTATGAGTGTGGACCAGAGGTCACAAAGCAACCAAATAGGATTTCCCCACAATTCTATCTTTTTGCGCTGCTATTTTTACTTTTCGATGTTGAGATAGTTTTTATGTTTCCATGGGCGGTTGATTTTAAGCTACTTGGATGGTTCGGTTTTGCTGAGATGTTAATGTTTATCCTGCTTTTAACTATCGGTTTTGTCTATGCATGGAAAAAAGGAGCGCTAGAATGGCACAACATAAAATAAATTATACACAAAACGGCGGTTTGCCTATCGCACTCACAAGTGTAGATAAAATAGTAAATTGGGGTCGTTCAAACTCCATCTGGGCGTTGACATACGGTCTTGCATGTTGTGGTATCGAGATGATGGCTTCTGGCGCATCACGCTACGACTTTGACCGTTTTGGAACAATCTTTAGAGCCTCTCCTCGTCAAGCCGATGTTATGATAGTTGCAGGAACGTTGACAAAAAAACACGCTGAGTTTATCAAAAGACTTTATGACCAGATGACAGAGCCAAAATGGGTTATCTCAATGGGTTCGTGTGCAAACACGGGCGGTATGTTTAACACTTATGCAACGGTTCAAGGCGTGGACAGAATTATTCCCGTAGACTTGTATCTTCCGGGTTGTGCGCCAAGACCTGAAACGCTTCAGTACGGTGTAATGTTGCTACAAAAGAAGATTCGTGCAAATCAAGCTTCAAGAGCGCAAAAAGCTAAAAGGTTAATGTAATGAGAGCTTATAAACCTAAAGACAATGTACAGGCAAAGCCGTACTATACGGATAGATTTTATGTTTCCCCGCAAGTTTCGAAATTCGAAGTAGAGAGCGATGAAGTTTTTGCTCACGATTTGGAAGCGATAAAAGCAAAATTTGACGTTTTGGATGCTTATATTCAAGTGGGTCAAATGGTTGTTTTCATCAATCCAAAAGACAACTATAAAGTCTTAGAACTCCTTAGAGATGAGCTTGAGTATGTTCAGTTAAGTGAGATGAGTGCGATTGACTGGCTCTCTACTAGAGGCGGTTTTGAGGTTTTTTATCAGATGCTCAGCATGAGCAAACGCAAACGTGTACGTATAAAAATGTTTATCAATAAAGGCGAAGTAGTAAACTCTGTTGAGAAACTCTTCCGCTGTGCGGACTGGTCTGAGAGAGAGATGTTTGACATGTTCGGCATCGAAGCAAACGGACATCCGTTTATGAAGAGAATCCTTATGCCTTACGACTGGCAGGGACATCCGCTTCTAAAAACTTATCCGCTTCAAGGCGATGAGTTTGCTGCATGGTATGAAGTTGACAAGATTTACGGCAAAGAGGCAAGAGATATTATCGGGCCAGAACTTCGTGATACGGCAAAAGTCGACAGATACGACAGTGAGAGATTTGCCCGTCTTGGACATGAAGTGCCTAAGGGAACAACGATTACGGGCAACGAGCCTAAGGTAGTTCAAAACTATCAAGAAGAGGGCGGTGTTTTCATGATTAAAAAATTCGATAAAAAAGATTCGGTCGTTATTGACGATCCTCAAAGATAGGTAGTAATATGCAAGTAAAAAATAGATTAAACCCGTTTTTTGAAAATATCACTTTTGATAGAGAAGATAATGAGATTATCCTAAACTTTGGTCCTCAACATCCATCGGCTCACGGACAACTTCGTTTGATGCTTCATCTTCAACAGGAGATGATTGTAAAAGCCCATCCGGATATCGGATATCTTCACCGCGGTATGGAGAAGATGGCTGAAAATATGATTTACAATGAGTTTATGCCGACGACTGACCGTATGGACTACATCGCATCATCTTCAAACAACTACGGTTTCGCTTTGGCTGTTGAGAAACTTATCGGTCTTGAAGTTCCACGCCGTGCAAAAGTAATCCGCATGATGCTTCTTGAGATTAACCGTCTGATGAGCCACCTTTTCTGGTTGGCAACGACGGCGCTTGATATTGGTGCTATGACGGTTTTCCTTTTTGCATTCCGTGAGAGAGAATACTTGATGGACATTATCGAGGGTTATTGCGGAGCTAGACTTACTCATGCCGCTATTCGTATCGGAGGAGTTCCTTTAGATATTCAAGATAGTTTCATAACGCAACTAAGAACATTTTTAGACAAGCTTCCTGCAAATATTAAAGATTATGAAGATTTACTTGACACTAACCGTATCTGGCTCATGAGAATGGAAGAGGTCGGAACTATCTCTAAAGAGATGGCACTCTCTTGGGGATGCAGCGGAGTAATGCTTAGAGCATCTGGTGTCGCTTGGGATATCCGTAAAGAAGAGCCGTATGAACTTTATGATGAAGTGGAGTTCCGTGTTCCTTACTCTGACAAGGGCGATAACTTTGCAAGATACCGCATGTACATGGAAGAGATGAGAGAGTCTGCAAAGATTCTTTATCAAACTATCGACATGTACGAGAAATGTGTAAAAGACGGGCAAACTGAACTTATGGCACATGCACCGAAATATGTTTCAGCTCCAAAACTCGACATTATGACTCAAAACTACTCTTTGATGCAGCACTTTGTTCTTGTAACACAAGGTATGAGACCTCCGGTCGGAGAGGTTTATGTGGCAACTGAATCGCCAAAAGGAGAGCTCGGTTTTTACATCAACTCTCAAGGCGGACCATACCCGTACAGACTAAAACTTCGTGCGCCGTCGTTTTGGCATACAGGGATTTTAACAGACCTTTTACCGGGACACTACATCCCAGACGTTGTCTCTATTATAGGTACAACAAATATCGTATTTGGAGAGGTTGACCGCTAATGAAAAGATATGATTTAAGACATTTAAAAGATGGTTTTGAGCCTCGCATGAGAGAGATTTTGTCTTCTCATAAAGTTGGAGAAGTTGCAATCTTTTTATTTGAGATAGGGGATTTTACTCCGATTCAAAAATCGGCGGATTTGGTAAAAGAGTGTGGATATGAGTTGCTTAACTCTTTAAAGTTTAACGAAGTCGACTGGACTATCGTTACAAAAAAATAGGCAGGATTTAAACTTTGAGTAAAGTATATTTTTCTACTTGGAACGGTGAGTTTGTAAATAACATCAACACGCCGCAAGAGGAGTGGAAAGAGTCAGCTTATAACCTGCCGGCACAATATGACAGCCACCGTGCCTCAAAAGCCTTTATAGGTTGGGACGGTGTAGCACTTTTTGATAAAGATGTCGATGTAATCCGTCTGGCGATGGAATACGCTGCACAGTATCAAGAGTACTCTGAGGCATGCGGAAGATGCGCACCAGGACGATGGGGCGGCAGAATTCTGTATGATCAGTTGGATAAGATTGCTCGTGGTGAGGGAAGCAGAGCTGATTTGGACCATTTAAGGGAGATTGGCAAAAGTATGCAAATCACTTCAAAATGTGAGATTGGAAAAACTGTTCCAAACCCTATTATTGATCTGATGACGCATTTTGAAGCTGAGTTTTTAGAGTGCATAGAGAAACAAAAACCATCAAAGCACTACCATGAAGAGATAGGGTATATCGCAAAGATAACATCTCCATGTTCGGATGCTTGTCCTTCACATGTAGATATTCCGGGCTATATCGAGGGTGTAAGAGATCTTAGAATGGACGACTCTTTGATGGCGACTCGCCAAACAATGCCTCTAGCGCATGTTTGCGGTCGTGTTTGTCCTCATCCATGTGAAGAGGCTTGCAGAAGAACAAACCTTGATGAGCCGATTTCTATCATGTCGCTAAAGAGACTCGGTGCCGATTGGGAAACTGATCACGGATATGATTTTTTTCATCCGATGCCCAAAAAACCAAGCAACGGCAAAAGAGTTGCGGTTATCGGCGGAGGTCCTGCAGGACTCACGACGGCTTACTATCTTGCAGCCGATGGCGTTGAAGTTGATGTTTATGAAGAGCTTCCTGTTTTAGGCGGAGAAGTTGCAGTAGGTGTTCCTGAGTACAGGATGCCGATAGGCAAATACAACAAAGATATCGAATGCGTTAGAGATATGGGTGTAAACTTTATAGTAAACTCTAAAATCAATGCAGACGATATGAGAAGATTTGAGCAAGAGTATGATTCTGTCATGGTTGCAACGGGAACAAGAATCTCTAAAAAAGTTTATTGTAACAACGAAAGAGCAGAGATAAAAGGGTATTGGGGTGCGATAGATTTTCTTGACAAAGTAAATCTATATGAGAAGTACGGCTATAAAATCTCAAAAGAAGATCAGGATGAAAATCTCCTAACTACGGATTTTGTTGATTTAACCGGAAAAACTCTTGTTTGTGTCGGCGGCGGATTTACATCTATGGATGTCGTGAGATGTGCCATCAGAGCAAATGCAAAAAAAGTTTATATGATTTACCGTAGAGATGAGAAAACCATCATTAAAAATACGACGTACGAAGAGTATCATGAAGCAGTAGAAGAGGGTGTTGAGTTTCTATTTCACTCCGCTGTTGCAGAGATGGTTGATGAAGAAAATATCTTAAAATCTCTTCTTATAGATAAGTTTGAACTAGTTCCGGATCCAAACGGAGGTCGTGC
>MICC01000018.1:0-22002 GCA_001829715.1 Sulfurimonas sp. RIFOXYB12_FULL_35_9 | reverse complement strand
TTTCACAGTCGGCTGACCTTAAACTTCTGCCTCCTGAATGGGAGATTGAGTTGACTTCATGGGCGACTATCAAGACAAACGGCAAGGACTACATGACATCTCGCAAAGGTATTTTTGCTTCAGGAGATTGTGAATACGGTCCTATGACGATTGTAAATGCAGTCGGTCAAGCAAAACGTGCGGCTTCGGTTATGAGCAGATATCTTTTAAGCGGTGAAGTTACCCTAAGCGATGATGAGATTATGGAAGATCACCTTAGAAAACTCAAAGTTTATGATAAAAAAGAGAAGATTACGGGCTGGTTAAAAGGTGTTCCAAGAGAGCACTCGGAAGTTCTTGAAGTTGAAGATAGAAAATACAACAACAAAGAAGTGAACTTAGGCTTTACGCAAGAAGAGGCTATGAGTGAAGCAGAGAGATGTATGCGTTGTTACTATATAGCTATGGTGCAGGCGTAGAGGATGGGAGATATGAATAAATTGATTAATTTTAAAATTGACGGTATCTCTGTAGAGGCTCAAAAAGGCGAGACAATTTTAACTGTGGCTCGCAAAAACGGCATCTATATCCCTACCATGTGCTACATCTCTAAAACTTCGCCGTGTGCGTCATGCCGTATGTGCGTAGTTGAAGCTGAGGGAGTTGAGGGTTTTATTCTTAGCTGTAACACTCCTCCGACTGAGGGCGTCCAGATTACTACAAATACGGATGCATTGCAAAACGAGAGAACGAACATCATGAAGCTTTATGATGTAAATCACCCTTTGGAGTGCGGAGTTTGCGACAAATCTGGAGAGTGTGATCTGCAAAATAAAACTTTAGAGTTTAATGTTGAGCGTCAAAATTTCTCTGCCCGTGATCAGCATCGTCCTCTGCAACATTGGGGACTTATAGATTATGAACCGTCACTATGCATTATGTGCGAAAAGTGCGTACATGTATGTAATGAAGTTATCGGCGATGATGCAATCGAAGTAAAATTCGGCGGATACAGCTCAACTATCATTCCAAAAAACAGCGAAACTCTTGATTGTACATTCTGTGGCGAGTGTATTGCGGTTTGTCCTGTAGGGGCGCTGACAAGCAGCGGTTTTAAATATAGAGCAAATGCATGGGAGTTAGAGAGAGTTCCTTCAACATGTGCTCACTGTTCGGCAGGCTGCCCGTTAGAGTATGAAACAAGACACGCTTCTTTAAACGGCGCTGATGAGATATTCAGAGTTAAAAACAATTTTGAGTTCACTTCACTCTGCGGTGCAGGGCGATTCGGTTTTGATTTTGACAACAGAGCACTTAAAAATGAGAATGCATTTAACAAAGCAATTGAAGCGTTAAAAAATGCAAAAGCTATAAGATTTTCGTCTATGATTACAAATGAAGAGGCGCATATCTTAGAGCTTCTAAAAAATAAACTTGGCGTAAAACTCTTTAACGAAGATGCAAGAGTCTATGCAGAGTTTATGAGATCATATAGTTCAATCAGCTCAAAACTTCACCACAGCGGTTCGCTTGATGCGATTAAGCAATCAGATGCGGCAATAGTGATAGGAAGCAGAATCGCAACCGATAACCCTGCCGTGAGATATGCTCTTACTACGGCTTCAAAACATAACGGTGCAAAAATACTCTATGCTCATCCTCTGGAAGATGTTTTAATGCAAAATGTCATAACTCAGATGATGAAGTACGAAGTGGGAACTGAAGAGGGCGTTATGGCACTTTTGGCTCATTCGATATTAAAAGATATTGATTTGGATGAGGATGAGAGAGCATTTTTCGATGAGTTGGATTTTGGTTATCTTTATGCAGAAACAAACATCGGCGAAGAAGAGTTCTCTCAAATGATAAAATCATTCTCAAGAGCGAAAAAACGCACTCTTATCATCGGTAATGACTTAATCGCACATGAACGCTCATGCAATATAGCAAAACTTGCGGCACTCATAGAGAAATACAGTGATTTCTCTTTAGTTATAGTTCCTAGAGACGTAAATACGCTTGGCGTATCACTTATCAATTCACTTGATATGGATGAAGAGATTTCCGGAGTTGTCGGTTATAACGCTAAAGGCGATTTTGTTATATCGTCGCTTGACGGTGCTGATTTGGCAGCTCCTGCACTTAACCAGCAAGAGGGAACTTTTGTAAATATCGACAACAGGGTATTGCCTACAAATGTGGCTCTTGCATTTAACGGATACAACTTAAACGATATCGCAAATGCGCTTGGAATAACTAATAGAAATACCATTGACTATACGCAAGAGCTTAATAAAAACGTAGGATTTAAGCCGGTTGCTTTTGATGATTTAGAAAATTTCCTCTCACCTCTAGGCGAAGAGTGCCGTGGTTACATACTTGATGAGGTAATCTGCAGTGCTGAGGGTAAACTTGAAGAGCTTGATGATATGCCCGAGTTTAACGGCACGATTATCTACCACTGTGATCCGGTGCTTCAGTTTAACAACTATACTTACAAAACAACTCAACTGCCTAAAGAGAGTTTTTTAGTGGGTTCTGCCCAATTTAGCGTAGCCGCTAAAATTTCTGATGGAGACATTGTTGAGATAAGTTACGCTGATACAAAAATCCAAAGAATCTTTAGAGTAGATAGTGAGCTTAAGGGAACTATAGCGCTTAACCCTACTTTTGATATAAGCGTAGATGCAAGCAGATATAGATTTGAAAAATCCAAAATTAAAAGAGTAATACATGAGTAAAATTACTATAAATATTGATGGAAAAGAGATACAGACGCAAGAGGGCGAGTATATACTCAATGCCGCTCGTGCAAATAATATCTTTATACCGGCAATTTGTTATTTAACGAGATGTAGCCCGACGCTTGCATGTCGTTTATGTCTTGTCGAGGCAGACGGCAAACAGGTTTATGCTTGTAATGCAAAATCAAAAGAGGGCATGAGCGTAGTAACGACAAGTGAAAATATCGCAAAAGAGCGTCGCGCGATCATGGAAGTTTACGATGTGAACCATCCTCTTCAATGCGGTGTTTGCGACCAGTCAGGCGAGTGTGAACTGCAAAACTATACTTTGGAGATGGGAGTTGACGCTCAAAACTATGCTATCAAAGATGTAAACAGAAAAGATAAAGATTGGGGACATATCCACTACAATCCGGGTCTTTGTATAGTTTGTGAGAGATGTGTAACGACTTGTAAAGATATGATTGGCGACAACGCTCTAAAAACAGTGGCACGCGGTGCAGATGCGATAGAGGCGGAGTTTAAAGACACTATGCCAAAAGATGCTTATGCAATGTGGAATAAACTTAACAAATCTCTTATCGGTTTAACAAGCGGTGAAGAGATGCTTGATTGTACAAGTTGTGGCGAGTGTGCGGCAGTTTGTCCTGTCGGTGCACTTGTTGATACTCACTTTATCTACAGCTCAAACGCATGGGAGCTTAAACAGATTCCTGCTACATGCGGACACTGTTCTGCAGGATGTCAAATCTCTTACGATGTAAAACATACAAGCATCGACAACACGAACGAGAAAATCTACCGTGTTATGAATGAGTGGAATTATGTAGCTCTCTGCGGTGCGGGAAGATATGGATTTGACTATCAAAATGAAGTTAAAGCAAAAGACGAAGCGGCATTTAAGAGAGCAATAGAAGCATTTAAAAAAGCTGATACCATAAAGTTTACTTCTACTATAACAAACGAAGAGGCTTATCTTCTTCAATCATTAAAAGAGAAATTCGGTTACAAACTTGTAAACAGTGAAGCAAAAGCACTACAAACATTTTTGAATGATTACAGCGAGATTAGCGGAACTAAACTTTATGGTTACGACCTTGAGGCAACTCACAATGCTAACTTTGTTATTTCTGTTGGAGCGGCTCTAAAGAGTGACAATCCAAATGCTAGATATGCACTAAACAACTCTATGACTGTAAACAAGGGTGCAGGATTATATTTCCATCCTCTAAAAGATCCTGTTATCGAAGGACTTGGAAAGAGTATTATGACTATGTATCATGCACCGCTTCAAGAGGAAGTCGTACTTTATCTGATACTTGATTTGTTTGCTGATAAGACGAAACTGCCATCGGATATAGTTGAGTATTTGGCAACATTCCACTCACAAAAAACTATAACGGTTGAAGAGATAATCAAAGAAGAGATTACGGAAATCGTAAAAGTTATGAAGAAAAATGAAGAGAGCGGCGAAGAAGAAGAGGTAGAAGAAGAGAAGAAAAAGATGGTTCCTAAGAAAATCTCTAAAGAGGTAGAGGTTGATGATAACCGCCTTTTAGCGATTTTGGGAGCAGATGATAAATTTATGGAAGATTTAGAGAAAAATCTTGCTAAAAAAGATACATTTGCTCTTATGGCAGGAGCAGATCTCTATACTCATCCAAACGCAAAAAATCTTGCGCGTCTTTTAGCGCTTATTGAAAAATACAGTGCATTTGAAATCACTGTTATCCCGACACTTACAAACTCGCTTGGAGTTGCGCTTATCTGCGAACTTGACGAGAAGCAAGGTTCATACACGATAGGCTATAACACAAAAGGCGACTTTACTCTCTCTGCTTTAGGTAACGGAGATTTGGATATGCCTGCTATGAATCAGCAGGAGGGAACGCTTACAAGTATAAACAAAAGAGTAAACCCTACAAATGCTGCGATAGGTTACAATGGATATGAGCTTAACGATATAGCAAATGCACTTGGTTTTAATGCCGAGAATGTAATCGACTATACGCCTATGCTTCCTTCTAACAAAGGATTTAAAGTTCAAAAATTTGACAATCTTCCTAACCATTATGAAAATGACGGTACGGAGTGCCGCGGATATCTGCTTGATAATGTAGCGGTTGCAACAAGCGGCGATGAGTCGGTTGCTGCGTTTAGTGAAGGTAAACTTGAGGGAACACTTATCTATCTTGCAAATCCGGTAAGACAATTCAGCGACTTTACAAACAAAGCTACCAATCTTGATGAGGTGAGCGGCGTGTACATGAGTGAAGAGTTCTTAAGCAAATCTGAACTGAATGAGGGGGATAGCGTGAGAGTTAAAAATGAGAATGGCGAGATTGTTGCAAAAATCGTAAGCGACAATAAAATCAGCGGTGATATCGTACTTTTACCGACATTTGATTCTAAGATAAATTCAGAGGCACTGTTTAGCACTTACCGCTTTGCAACAGCTTCGATTGAAAGGGTGTAGCATATGGAAATGGCATATTTTATTGAGACGATAATAAAAATCGTTGTGGTTTTACTTATATTTTCTGCATTAGCGGGAATCGGAACCTACTTTGAGAGAAAGGTTCTTGCATTTATGCAGAGACGTCTTGGACCTGTAAACGTCGGTCCTTTTGGACTCTTACAAGTTGCGGCAGACGGCATCAAGCTTTTTACTAAAGAGGATATCGTTCCTACGAATGTAGTTAGCAGAGTGTTTAAAATCGCTCCTGTTATTACTGCGGCAACGGCATTTATGGCTGCTGCGGCAATTCCTTTTTTACCGTCGTTTACACTCTTTGGATATGAAGTTCATCCTATAGTGGCCGATATCAACATCGGTATCTTGTATATTCTTGGAATCATGGGTGTCGGTCTATACGGTCCTCTTCTTGCAGGTATGGCTTCGGCAAACAAGTTTTCACTTCTCTCGGCGGCAAGGGGTGCTGCGGTATTTATCTCTTATGAGGTTATTACGGGTCTTTCTATCTTAGCTCCGATTATGATGGTAGGGTCTCTTTCGTTGATTGACTTTAACCAATACCAGTCAAGCGGTATTACAAGCTGGATAGTGTGGTCTCAGCCTGTTGCGTTTGTTCTCTTTTGGATAGCGGCATTTGCTGAGACTGGAAGAACTCCGTTTCACCTTATAGCAAACGACCATGAGATTATTGACGGATTTGGAACTGAGTATTCGGGTATGAGATGGGGACTTTTCTTCATCGGCGAGTATGCAAATATGTTCTTTATCTCTTTTGTAATCTCTATTCTTTTCTTGGGCGGATATGGAGACGGAAGCTTTTTAGGCGCACTCGGACTTCTTGGCAAAGTTGCATTCTTTTTCTTCTTTTTCTTGTGGACAAGAGCTGCTTGGCCTGATGTTAGACCAGATCAGCTAATGTGGCTGTGTTGGAAAGTTTTAATGCCGATAGCAGTTTTAAATATTTTAATTACTGCTATAGTAATGATGTAAGGGGTGGCTATGCATATTGAACATATTGATGAGCATTTTAATAATAGAAATGTTACTGAATTAGATAGTAACTACTATTTGGTAGGTATTGAAGATTATCCGAGTGATAATTGGGGCAGATTTAAAAGAGTTGTAAAGAGAAGCTTAAGAGGCGAACTTTTTGTAGGTCTTTGGGTTGTAATGCGTGAGATGATTAGATTTGACATACACACGGTTCAGTACCCTGAGGAGAAGATGCCGATAGGTCCGAGATATCGTGCTATCCATCAGATGAAGAGACTTTGGGAATCTGACACTGAGAGATGTATCGGCTGTGGACTTTGTGAGAAGATTTGTATCTCAAACTGTATCAGAATTGATACAAAACTTGACGTAAACTCTCGCAAAGAGGTTTCAGAATACAGCATCAATCTCGGTCGTTGTATCTTTTGCGGATATTGTGCGGAAGTTTGTCCGGAGCTTGCAATTACACATGGCGGAGAGTATGAAAATGCAAGTGATCAAAGAGAGCATTTTACGATGTATCAAGATATGTTAACGCCGCTTGATATGATGAGAGCGGGAACTCAAGTAGAGTTTGAAGGTTTTGGTTCGATTACACCACATGAAGACGAGCGTGTTAAAAAAACACCTCTAGCATATTAAGGAGTTTGGTTATGTTTGAAGCAATTGCTTTTTATCTGTTTGCCTTTTTGACAATAACGATGTTTTATATAGCGGTGACTACATCACAGGCATTATATGCTCTTAGTTCATTAGCAGCAGGAATGATTTTCATATCGGCATTTTTCTTTATTTTAGGTGCCGACTTTTTAGGTGCGGTTCAAATTGTTGTTTACTCAGGTGCCGTAATGGCTCTTTATGCTTTTGGTATGATGTTTTTCGACACGACAAGAGATGTAAAAGAGAAGCAGGGCAATAAAGCAATTATTTTAGGGCTTAGTATTTTATCTGCTATTTTAATCGTGGTTATAGTTTCTGCTCCTATTGTAGGCAATAATATTGAAGCATTCTACCCTATGACTGAGGGTGCAGGAAATGTTCAAGAGGTTGGTATGGTACTCTTTACAAAATACCTTGTTCCTTTTGAAGTTGCAGCCGTTATGCTCCTTGTAGCCATGGTTGCAGGAATCGTTCTTGCAGGAAAGAAAATGGATCTCTCTCTTACTCTTATGACGGAAGCTGAGATTTTGATGATGAAAGAAGAAGATAAAAATAAAAAGGCACTCTCATGATGGAAATAGGACTCAATCACTATCTTGTACTCTCAACCATCCTTTTTGCTATCGGATTATTGGGTGTTATAAGAAGAAAAAATCTACTTATGCTCTTTTTTGCAACAGAGATATTATTGAATTCCGTAAATATCTCTTTTGCTGCAATTTCACACTATTACGGTGATTTAACAGGACAGATGTTTGCATTTTTCGTAATTGCTATTGCTGCATCAGAGGTTGCCGTAGGTCTTGGTCTTTTGATTGTTTGGCATAAAAAACATAACAATATAGATCTTGACAGTATGTCAACGATGAGAGGATAGAAGATGGAACTGTTTTTATATACCGCACTTTTCTCACCGCTGGTGGGTTCTTTGTTTGCAGCACTCTTTGGCGCATCGCCAAAAACTAAAATAGCAGGGATTGTTCCGAGTATACTTCTTGGAGTATCATTCTTAAGCTCTCTTATACTTCTTGTCTTGGTTATGGGTACAGGACTTACTCTTCATGTTGAGATGATGACATGGATGGCTACGGGAGATTTATATATTCCTTTTGGATTTGTAGTTGATGAAGTAAGCGTAACCATGATGATAGTCGTAACGCTTGTTTCAACTGTTGTACATGTATACGCTATCGGCTATATGGATCATGACAAAGGGTTTAACAGATTTTTCTCTTACCTTTCGGCTTTCGTTTTCTCGATGATGATACTTGTTATGAGCGATAACTTTGCAGGTCTTTTCATCGGTTGGGAAGGCGTTGGTCTTTGTTCATGGCTATTAATCGGCTTTTGGTATCATAAAGAGAGTGCAAGCTGGGCGGCTAACGAAGCGTTTATCATGAACCGCATTGCCGACCTTGGAATGTTAATCGGTATCTTTTTGATTTACTGGAATACGGGAACACTTCAGTACGAAGAAGCTTTTGCCGTAATGCCTTCACTAAGTACGGATATCCTGACATGGATGGGAATCTTCCTATTTATCGGTGCAATGGGTAAATCGGCTCAGTTTCCGCTTCACACATGGCTTGCAGACGCGATGGAAGGACCGACTCCTGTTTCAGCTCTTATCCACGCTGCAACGATGGTTACGGCAGGTGTTTATCTTGTTGTTCGTGCAAATCCTCTTTATGAGTTGATTCCAAGCGTAGGGCTATTTATCGCCTCTCTTGGAGCGTTTGTTGCACTTTTTGCAGCATCTATGGCGCTTGTAAACCGTGATATGAAGAGAGTTATCGCTTACTCGACACTCTCTCAGCTTGGCTACATGTTCGCTGCTGCAGGTTTGGGTGCATACTGGGTTGCACTTTTCCATCTTATGGCTCACGCATTCTTTAAAGCGCTTCTGTTTTTGGGTGCGGGAAATGTTATGCATGCGATGCATGATGAACTTGACCCGTTTAAAATGGGAGGTCTAAGCAAGGTAATGAAGGGTACATTTTTAATGATGACTATCGCTTCTGTAGCACTTGCCGGAATCTTCCCGCTTGCCGGATTCTTCTCAAAAGATTTAATTTTAGAGGTCGCTTTTGTTGAGCATCACTATATCATCTATACGGTTTTACTATTTACTGCAGGTTTAACGGCGTTTTACTCATTTAGACTTGTTGCACTGATTTTCCACGGAGAAGATAGATATAAACTTTTTGGTATTCATCCGCATGAAGCGTATAAATTTATGCTTATTGCTATGAGTCCGCTTCTTCTTTTAGCGATTATTGCAGGTGCATTTAAGATGAGCTACTTTGAGATGGTAACAAATCTTCTGCCTGCTACCGAGTATCATGTACACTCTGCTGCAACATACTGGATAATGACTATCGGAACACAAATTTTTGTTGCTTTGGCGATACTTTATGCTTACAAAAAATATACAAGAAAAGATATTGTAGTGCCTGATGGAACTTCAAAAATGGAGAATAGTTTTGCATATAAACTTCTTATAAACCAATACTATATCCCATATTTTTATCAAGAGTACATAGTAAAAGCATATAGAGAGCTTTCAGAGGTTTTCTGGACGAAAATTGACCAAAAAGTTGTTGATGCTACGGTTGATGGTATCGCAAATGTGTTTTATCAAACGGGTGAGCGAACTAGAGTTATGCAAAGCGGTAATCTATCGACGATGCTTAAGTGGATGGTGGCAGGAACTGTTGCCTTGTTATCATTAGCTGTTGTTTTTGGACTAGCAGCGAGATATTCTGCAGAGATTAAAACATTTCTCTCAGGTTTAGGAGTTTAATAGATGTTAGACCATATCTTATCGATTTTAATTTTCTTTCCGGCTCTTGCTGCGATGCTCGGATTTGTGGTTCATAAGGACAGCATGCGTTCTTACGGTGTAGCAGTTGCTACAATCGAGTTTGCACTCTCTTTATGGCTTTGGTTTGCATTTGACTCAACAGTGTCGGGCATGCAGTTTATGGAGCAAATCGCTCTTGTTCCTACTTTCGGCATCAACTATATAGTCGGTGTTGACGGAATATCTCTGTTTATTGTCGTATTGGCATCGTTTTTTACAATGATCGGTATAGCATCACTTGGTGAAACCAAAGATATAAAAAACTTGATAATAACGCTTCTGTTTTTACAGATGACTATGGCGGGTGTTTTTTCTGCACTTGATGCTATCGTGTTTTATGTTTTTTGGGAGCTATCACTTGTTCCGATGCTATATATCATCGGTGCGTGGGGCGGACCGCTTAGAATCTATGCTTCCGTAAAGTTCTTCTTATACACTTTTGCAGGTTCACTCGTTATGCTTGTAGGTATGCTTTTTATGGCATATTTCTACTTTCAAGCGACGGGAGAGTGGAGTTTTGCGATTCTTGACTGGTATCGTCTGATTCTGCCGGAATCATTCCAGCTTTGGTTGTTTGCGGCATTTTTTATGGGTTTTGCCATCAAAGTTCCGATGTTTCCGTTTCACACATGGTTGCCGTACGCTCACGGTCAAGCGCCGACTATCGGTTCTGTAATCCTTGCGGCAATATTGCTAAAAATGGGTACTTATGCGTTTATCCGTTTTTCGCTTCCGTTATTTCCGGATGCGTCGGTTTACTTTATGTTCCCGATAGCTATTTTGGCAATCATCATGATTATCTATACTGCAATGGTTGCATATGCTCAAAAAGATATTAAGCAGGTTGTTGCGTACTCTTCTGTTTCACACATGGGTGTAATTATTCTTGGTACTTTTGCTCTTAATGTTGAGGGGATAACAGGTTCAATATTTTTAATGATAGCTCACGGTGTAGTTTCAGGTGCGCTATTCTTCTTGGTAGGCGTAATTTACGACAGAAGACATACAAAGTATATGAGTGAATTTGGCGGTTTGGCACATGTAATGCCTAGATATGCAACTATATTTGGTCTTATGATGATGGCTTCTGTAGGACTTCCACTGACTATCAACTTTGTCGGCGAGTTTTTAAGTTTGCTCGGTTTTTATAAACAGTCACATATCTTAACACTGCTAGCAGGAACTGCTATCATTGTCGGTGCTATCTATATGTTGGCAGCATACAAAAAGATGTTCTTCGGAGTGGTTACAAAAGAGGAAAATAAACATCTTCCTGACGTAAACAAAAGAGAGCTTATCGCTCTTATCCCATTGGCAATCATAACTGTCTGGCTGGGAATATACCCTAAACCGGTTTTAGGAACGATTAACACAAGCGTAGAGTCGGTTGTTTCATTAATGCATGAAAAAGCTCAAACGCAAGAGGCAAAATCTAGAATTCCTAATATTGCTAAAGAGGCATCTGCCGCTAAAAATTCAGTAGAGGAGGCACACTAATGTTATCACCGGTAAATGTTTCAATTGAGTCATTAAATCTTATGACTCTCGTGCCAATGTTAATTCCGATTGTCGGCGCATTATTAATCTTAGTCATTGATCTGTTTAAAAGCGAACAAGACCGCTCTTTGTATGTAATGTTATCTCTTCTTATTTTAGGAGTCGACTTTATATCTTTAATGGATTCAGCAAGCGTGTTCCACAAAAATGGCACTATTATGGGTGTTTTTGATGTAATGCTTATAGACGGTTTGGCGATATTGTCTCAGTTCATCATCGTCGGTGCTTCAATGCTCTTTATTCCGCTTGCGCTTACGCATAAAAGATTCCATGAGTTCTCATACCCTGAGTTCTTTGCACTCTTTTTGTTTATGATTGCAGGCTTCCAGTTTATGGTAGCAACTGACAATCTTATACTTATATTTGTAGGGTTGGAAACAGCATCTTTAGCACTTTATACTCTTATTGCAATGCACAACCGTGACAAATCATTTGAGGCAGCTGTAAAATATTTTACGATGGGCGCTTTAGCAGCCGGCTTTTTTAGCTTCGGTTCTATGATATTTTATGCACTTACGGGTTCAGTTGAGATAAATCAGATAGCTGAAGTTCTCTCGGCAAACAAATATGCGGATATCGGCTTTGTACTCGTAGGTGTTGTCTTCTTGCTTGCATCATTTGGTTTCAAGCTCTCTATTGTTCCGTTTCATACATGGACACCGGATGTTTACGAGGGATCATCTGCGGCACTCGCAGGTTACATGTCAATCGTGCCTAAAATCGCTGCATTTATCGTAGCTATGAGAATATTTGAATTTTTGATTCACAGCGGCGTTGTTTGGTTGGAAGTAATCTTATATATATTTGTAGTTATGACTATGACACTTGCAAATGTTTGGGCGCTTGTTCAAACAGATGTTAAAAGAATGCTTGCATACAGTTCTATCTCACATGCAGGTTTTGTTATGGCGGCTATTTTAATAGGTACGACACAATCAAACAGTGCACTCTTTTTATACTGGATACTTTTTAGCTTTACAAACTTGGGATCTTTCTCTATGTTATGGATAAGCCGACAGAAAAATCTTCCTGCACATCAGCAGTCGGATCACAGTTACAATAAATTTGCGGGAATGATTAAAACTGCTCCGGTTGCAGCGTCTATCATGGCTCTTTTTATGCTAAGTCTGGCAGGACTTCCTCCGTTTGGTCTGTTCTGGGGTAAAATGTATATGGTAAGTTCGGCGATTACAGGCGGATATACTGTTTTAGCGCTTATCATGGTTCTTAACTCGGCGATAGCAGGTTACTACTATCTAAAACTTATCGTTTATATGTTTATGAGAGAGCCTATTATGGAAGATAGCGGTCACATTTACAGTGCAAATGCAACGCTTCCTTTAAAGACAATTATAGGTATCGCAGCAATAGGAACTATTTTTGCTTTTTTAGCGATAAATCAGTTATTAGAATTTATTACAATGTTTGTATATAACAGCGGATACTAAAGAGTTGAAAAAAAGGAGTATAAAATTTGTTTAAGACGATACTCCTTTTACTTATTTCTATAAATATTTTTGCCCTTGAAATTTCACTTCAAGGCGCAAAAGAGAACCATCAAGAGTTCTCTACCCTGCATTTAAAAGATAAAGATAAATTTTTATGCCAAGAGATTAAAAATGATTTTGACGTTATTGTTAAAATTATTTGTGCATTTACAAAATTTCCGACACAAAAAGTAGAAAAGCTGCAAAACAACCTCTTTCAAATTGATACAGAGGTAAAAAATAAAACATTTTTTCTAATTATTAAACCGTACCAAAAGATGAAGCTATTTCCAATGGTTTTTGACCTAATAAATGATAATACGATTTTCAACTCTAAGATAGATCTCTCAAACCATTGGATGATTGTAGGTTATAAGGATGAGATGCCTTTTATTAAAAAACGTGTTGATTCTGAGAGCACTATAAATTTTCCATTTACCTTTGCCAAGGAAAAACTGCCGCATGTGGGAAGCTTAGATATAAGCGGAAATCCCGTACATATAAAAAGAGTGGGAGATGTTACAGACTACATAAAAATCAAAAAAACATATGAAGAAAAAAAATATGAGATTACTCTAGATCTTATCAAGGATATTATGGAAGAGTATCCTAACTCGCTGTTTAAGGCAGAGTTGCTTTTTTATAAAATCAGAGTCTACTCAAAACTGCATCAAGATGAAAAACTAATAGAGGTTGCAAAAGATTATCTAAGAGACTACTCCTCAGATGAGAATGTCCCGGAAGTTTTATCGCTTATAGCAAAATCTTACAATAAAATAGGAATGAATAGTGATGCCGACTACTTTTTTGACAGGCTATTTAGCGAGCATGCAGACTCTGTTTATGCTAAGTGGGGCTATCTATATATGGGCGAAGCATTGGAGATTGAGGGAAGCTACACAAAAGCAAAATTACTATATGAAAAAGCACTCAAAGAGACGGACGATGTTGATGTAGCACTCGGTGCCGCATATAAATTGGCGCAAAACAACTTAATAAGTTTAAACATCCCTGAGGCTGCTAAACATATACAAAAAATCGTAAAGGCAAGACCGGAATTCTTTTCAGAAGAAAATCTTGAAAAGTCTATGGAGATGATGTATGAGTTTGTAGATAATTCAGATTATATCTCCGGTGCGGCAATAGCTAAAGCACTCTTTGAGAAAATGGATCCAAAAGATGAGCAATATGAAAAATTATCAAAAAACATAGGTATCTGGCTTAGTCAAACAGAAAATAAAAAAGAGGCTCTGGCAGCTTTAAATGTATATTTGGAGAAATTTAACGAAGGTGAATTTTCTCAAGAGGTGCAAGTTGCGAAAGATGCTCTATTTTTTGATGTAAATGATGAAAATGCATCGGCTAAACTCTCTACCTATGATAAATTGATAAACGAGTATGGCGGAGACAGCATCGGAAATAAAGCTTTATATGAAAAG
The DNA here is from genome assembly GCA_001829715.1 of Sulfurimonas sp. RIFOXYB12_FULL_35_9. Lineage (GTDB taxonomy): Bacteria > Campylobacterota > Campylobacteria > Campylobacterales > Sulfurimonadaceae > Sulfurimonas. The sequence goes on along the minus strand of MICC01000018.1, from coordinate 7,804 downwards.
GCAAAACTGCTAATAGCAAGTGGTGCGTTTAGTAAAGCGTTAGATATGGAGAAACAGCTCCTTGTGCTTGATGCACATGAGTATCAAGATATTCCAAAACTTATTACCGATGCAGCTATTGGAACGATGAAGCAGGCGCTCGATGCAAAAGAGTGTAACAGCGTGCTTGTCATATCGTCTCAGCATAAAATAGAGCTATCAAACGAGTGGGATGATGGCATCTACGAGTGTGCTATGAAAGGAGCCGACTTTATACTGGCTAAAAAAATGGCGGATAGAAACCTAAAGTCAAAAGATATAAACGAGAGAAAGAAGTGGCTCTACAGATATATAAAAGTTGATTTTGCAACAGGAAACTACAGCAATGTTATCGAGGCATCCAAAGAACTTATTACACTTATTCAAAATGATAAAGATTCACAATATAAGGATGTTTATAGATATATTTTCGATACTTACCATAGACTTGAGAATGCAAACAAGATGATTGAAGCTATAACAAATTTGCTAAAAGTGTATAAGGACGATTATCTTGATATTGATAGATATGTAGCTATTATGACTGTAGGAAGCGATAAAAAAGATAATAATCTGGTTATTGAATACGGTGAAAAAATTATGAAAATACAGCAGATATCAGTGTCACATGCACAAAGCCCGTTCGTAGAATTTGCACTTTATGAAGCATATATACAAAGAGAAAATTATACGAGAGCTTATGAAGTTGTAAAATCTCTAGATGCGCTTGAACTAAGCAAAGAGAACCGAGCAAGACAAAAATATCTTCTAGGAAACGTACTCTCCAAACTTTGGAAGGATGAAGCTGCACAAAAAGCTTACCAAGAGGCGATAGATGCAGATAAAGAGTCTGCATGGGCACAACTGGCAAAAAGCGCTAAAGCTTTGTAATATAGCTGTTTAGTGCTCTCTATGCAGTCTTACAAACCATATATCAATATATCTTGATATATGGTTTGTATTTTGCTATACTTCTCCTTATTTTGAAAACAGGAGGTGTTATGGAACTATTTTTACAAACTGTCGGCTCAATTTATGACGAGACGAGAGTTAAGATACTGAAGTTTATAAACCAAAACGGCGAAGTTTGCGTTTGCGATATAGAAAACTCGTTTGATATGATTCAGTCCCGCATATCAAGACATCTCAAAATCCTAAAAGAGGGCGGTTTTTTAAGGGTTGAGAGAAGAGGAACTTGGGCGTACTACTCTATCCGTTCGCCTCTTGATGAGTTTAGGTTGGCTGCTTTAAAAGAGATTGATTCGCTAGATATTGATATTCCAAAACTAAATAAAGGGTGTAACGCATGATAGTTGCAAGTTTAGTTTTTTTAATAACACTTCTTTTCGTTATCACTCAGCCTAGAGGTTTAAAAATCGGCACGACGGCGATGATGGGTGCGGCTGTTTCGCTTTTGCTCGGTACAGTTAACTTTAACGATGTTTTGCTGGTAACGGATATTGTCTGGGATGCGACATTGGCGTTTATCGGCATCATAATTATGTCGATGGTCTTGGATGAGATAGGTTTTTTTGAGTGGTGTGCCATTAAAATGGCAAAACTAAGTCATGGCAATGGGCATCTTATGTTTGTTTACGCTCTGCTTTTGGGTGCTTTTGTCTCTGCTCTTTTTGCAAATGACGGTGCCGCACTCATCCTCACACCCATACTTTTGGCAAAGATGCGACTGCTAAAACTTAACGCAAAAACCATTCTTGCATTTTTGCTTGCAGGCGGATTTATAAGCGACTCCGCATCTCTTCCGTTTGTTTTTTCAAACCTCACAAACATAGTAACGGCTAACTATTTTAACATAGGATTCGTGGAGTATTTGGGCGTAATGTTTGTGCCGTTTGTTGTTAGCGTTATCGTCTCCATATTGGTTTTATGGCTGGTTTTAAGAAACGATATACCAAAAACCATAGATGTAAATCTGCTTAAAAATCCAGATGATGTTCTTAAAAGCAAACCGCTTTTTTACATGTCATGGCTCTTTTTGGCTCTTCTGCTCGTCGCTTATTTTATAGGTGATGCATATAACCTGCCGATTTCACTCTTTGCGCTTGGCGGAGGGCTTCTCTTTTTGGCACTTGCATCGTACATGAAGGCGGCTCATGCAGGAGCAACCATAAAAAATGCTCCGTGGCAGGTTGTCTGGTTTAGCATCGGGCTTTACATCGTTGTTTACGGACTAAAAAATGCAGGACTGACCGACTATCTGGCTTCTGTTTTAAAAGATTTGGCAACGCAGGGCGACATGGTGGCGATTATCGGAACTGGATTTATCAGTGCGATACTCAGTGCCGTCATGAACAATATGCCAACCGTTATGATTATGGATATAGCTCTAGTTGATATACCAAATCAAGCTTTGGCGTATGCAAATATCATCGGATGTAACTTAGGGCCAAAAATGACCCCTTTTGGCTCATTGGCAACTCTGCTTTGGTTGCATGTACTTGCACAAAAAGGTGTAAAGATAGGCTTTTGGGAGTACAGCAAGTTTGGACTGCTTGTAACTCCGCCTATACTCTTTACGGTATTGGTGTCGTTATGGTTATTTGTATAAACTTAAAATAAGGAAAATAATAAAATGAGTAAAAAAGTATTATTCGCATGTATCCATAATAGCGCAAGAAGTCAGATGGCAGAAGAGCTTTTACGCAAATATGCACCCGATGATTTTGATGTAGTGAGTGCAGGATTTGAAGTAAGCACAATTAATCCTCTAGCTATAGAAGTACTAAAAGATGAGGGTATTGACATATCAGATAAATCTACAAATTCTATATTCGAATTTTTTAAGCAGGGAAGGCATTTTAATTATGTAATAACCGTGTGTGATGAGGGAAATGCTCAACGATGCCCAATTTTTCCGGGGCTTAGCTATAGAATTCATTGGAGCTTTGAAGATCCAGGAACTTTTGAAGGAAGTGCAGAGGAAAAGCTGCAAAAGACAAGGGTAGTAAAAGAGAAAATCAAAGCAGAAGTTCTAAAATTTATTGAACTTGTTCGCTCAAATCGATTAAAAGAGAATTTCCCAAATAATTGGAGAGTCGGTTAATTTAAAAAAAGGAAAAAAAGATGAAAAAAGTTTTAGTTTTATGTACGGGAAACAGTTGCAGAAGCATTATCGCAGAGGCTCTTATAAACGCTAAGTTAGAGGGTGTGGATGCAAAAAGCAGCGGTGTAAAGGCAAGCGGAAAAGTAAACCCAAATGCAAAAAAACTTCTGGAAGAGAATGGGATCTGGAGAGACGAATACCACTCTAAAACACTAGATACCGTGATAGATGAAGATTTTGATCTGGTAGTAACGGTTTGCGATCACGCAAACGAAACTTGTCCGATGTTTCCCCGCCCCGTAAAAAAGATACATGTAGGCTTTGAAGATCCAGACGGCAAGGGTTATGAGGCATTTGAGATGACTTACAAAGAGATAGAGGACGTTTTATTACCAAAAGTAAAAGAGGAGTTGTTCGGGATGAAAAAAGACGTAACACAACTGTGTAGCGGCGTGTCGATAAAGTTCAGCGGTGCCGTGCAAAAAGAGAGTATTGTAAAAATGGTGCAAAACTGCAAAACAGGTGCGTGTGAGTGTATGAGCGACGACACAAAAAAGAAGATAAAAGATATGCAAGTAAGCGGAGACGACGGCGAAGTACTGCTTGAACTCAGCGGAGAGGTTAAAAAAGAAGAGATAGAAGCGGCACTTGCCAAATCAAAAGCTTTGTAAAAATCTTGTTTATGCTATAAATCAAGAAAATACAATAATTTTAGATAAAATATAACACTTTAGTTTTAGGCGAGTGCTATGTATGAATGAACTAGCGATACAAACGACCATAGAAAACATGATCTTTACCATTCGCGGTTTGCAGGTGATGGTAGATAAAGATTTGGCAGAGTTGTACGGCGTTGAGACAAAAGTCCTCAACCAAGCCGTTAAAAGAAATGAAAACAGATTTCCTGATGATTTTAGATTTCAGCTAACAGAAGCAGAATATCAAAACTTGAGGTCACAATTTATGACTTCAAGCGAACAAGATTCTTTAAGGTCACAATCTGTGACTTTAAAGAACAATAGAGGCAAACATACAAAATATTTACCATATGCTTTTACCGAACAGGGTGTTTCAATGCTGAGTGCGGTTTTAAAAAGCGATATTGCGATTGAAATAAGTGTAAAAATAATCAGAAGCTTTGTAAATATGAGGAAACTCATCTCAAATAATGCTTTGATATTTCAAAGACTAGAAAGCCTTGAGCAAAAACAATTTAAGACAGATGAAAAGTTTGAAAAACTTTTCGATGCCCTAGAAGACAAATCTATCAAGCTCAAGCAGGGGATATTTTACGACGGACAAATATTTGACGCTTATGCTTTTATAAGTGAGCTTGTCAGAAAAGCCCAAAAATCTATAATCCTTATCGACAACTACTGCGATGACACCACGCTCACACACCTAAGCAAAGCAGACCCAAAAGTAAAAATCACACTGCTTAGCAAAACCATCACAAAACAACTCAAACTTGACATAGAAAAATACAACGCCCAGTACAAAAACTTAGAGGCAAAAGAGTTTAGTAGCTCTCATGACAGGTTTTTGATACTAGATGAAAAAGAGATTTACCACATAGGAGCAAGCCTCAAAGACCTCGGCAAAAAATGGTTTGTGTTTTCACTTTTGGAAGTGGAGAGTTTTGGGTTGATGGGTAGGGTGAAAGAGATTGTGGAAAATGATTAATATTAAAAATATTTAGAACAAAGTTATGAAACTTTAAATTAAAAAGGATTTAAAAATGAGTATAAAAAAAATAGAGATAAACAACTTATCTTCTTTTATAGATTTTGAATTTGATATTGCTAGTAAAGGTTCTGTTAATAAATATATAACTATTTTTGGAACTAATGGTTCTGGTAAATCATCCTTAGTAGAAATGTTACAAATATTAAATAAATACAAAGTAGAATCAACTAATGATAATTTGGTAAAATTTAAAGAGTTTTTATCAAATAAAATATCTAAAGAATCTATCAATAGTAAAGTAACTATTGATATTAATTTTAATCATTCTTCTGAAAATATATCATATAACGCAGCTACAAAAGAATTAATATTTACAGATAACTTATGGAAGAAGATAAAAGTATTTAATGAACGCTATACAAATGCGACTATAGGAACAACAATAGATATTAATTTAAAAGAAAATGGCTTAATTGTAGGTGAACCAAATAGAAAGTTAAATGCAGAGAGAACAAAACAAAAAGAACTAAACAAGGAAAAATCAAAATTAGAAAAATCTATAGATGATAGCATTGAAATTTTAAAAAATGAATATACAAACACAACCGATAGTAAAGGAAAATCTAATTTAGACAAAATATCAAAAAATGAGTTTTTAAAAGATACATGTGATTTCATAAGTAATTCTTTACTAATAACCCAAAGAAAAGCTCTAGGTAAAAAGAAAGAGGAGCAAAAATCAAATAAAATAGATATACAAAAGTTAAATAATTTTTTTAAATTAGAATATTTTGAATCTTTATTTAAAGAAGAAATTTTAAAACCAGAGATTACTGATGAATATAAAAAATTATTAATTATATACAGTGATTTTTATGAAAAAGGTATAAACATTGAAGATAATAACCTAATAGACAAATGTCCATATTGTTTGCAACCTTGGGAAAAAAAGGAAGAAACACTAAATAATTTTAAAGCATATTTAACATCAGAATACAATGCTAAAAAAGAAAAAATTAGTTCCTTAAAAAAAGAATTATCAGATTTTGAAAAATTTATACAAGAAAAAAACAAAGAAATCAAATTACAAGAAAGAATTGTTATTGAAGAGTGTGAAAAATATGGAATTGATAATTCGAAATATAAAACTATAGAGTTAGATAAAACACAAATTCAAAATATGATTGATTTAATTGATGATAAACTCAGCAATATGGAAAAACCATTTTCTGTTAAAGAAACATTAGAAACACTTCAAAAACAGCATCATTTATTATTTGAAATATCAACTAAAGCACTTTTAGATATTGAAGAAGCAATTGAAAAACGAACTACTCAAGTTACTAGGTTAAATAAACAAATTTCTGAACATATGATGAAAATTTTTTGGGAAGAAAAAAAAGAACTTAGAGAGGAATTTAATAAGATGAATACACTTATTGAAACTTGCGATGAAAATATAAAAGAGCTGGAAGCTAAAAATGAGGATATTAATACTATTCAAGAAGTGTTTAACGGATTATTAAAATTCATAGGCTTAGAAGAATATTATCTTGATTCAAATAACAAATTACAGTTAGACATTGGATCAAGTTATGATATTTCAAATGAGGGTGCTAGAATAAGTACAGCTCAAAGAAAAATACTTTCATTATGTTATTTTTATGCTGAACTAATTTCAGAAGTTAGTAATGAAAAAGAATTAAATGAATATACACTAATTTATGATGATCCATTGGATAGTGCGGATTACATTTTTTTCCATAGCATCACTTCATTAATTGAAAATATTGAAACTGTATTATCAAAAATTTTGAAAAAAGGGTCTATTAATATTGGACAACATATTGTATTTACACATAACTCATTGTTATTTAATAGATTGGCTCAAAACTTTGAATGCAACAAAAAAATGACCAAAGTAAATAAAAAATCAAAACTTTTGAAAGCTGATAAATTAGAGAATAATTATAAAATATATTTAGAAATAATAACAAGTTATTATAAAAATCCAGAAAATGCAAAAAACGAAAGAGTCTTTATTGGAAATATAATACGAAGAGTTTTAGAAATTATTATAAGTTTCAATGAATTAAATAGTAACAATGTTTCTATTATAAAAGACTATGGAAAACCCACTTTAGGAATGATTGCCAATCACTTGTCACATGAAAATTTTTCAAAAGTTTTAAATCCTTTGCCAACAGATGATGAGATGAAAAAAGCTTGTAAAGAATTATTTGAAATTATAGAAGAGAACCATCCCAAGCAATTTGAATATATCGAAAAAAATTTGTTATGAAGAATTGGTCTTGAAATATTTCAAACCGGTAAATAACTATAAAAAGGCAAAAAGAAAATGAACCCACAATCAAACATTCTCATTTACCAAACCGAAGACGGGCAAACAAAAATTCAAACACGGTTAGAAGATGAAACAGTTTGGCTTACTATTGAGCAAATGGCAGAACTTTTTCAAAAAAAGTCGCTCTACTATAAATGAATACATCAAAAATATTTATGAGGAAAAAGAGCTTGAAGAAATAGTAACAATGAAGAAATTCGGAATTTCCGATTTTTCTACAAAACCTACATTTAGTCAATCTATAGACGCTGCAGCTAAGGCGTTAAAAATTAAGGTCTGACGGAGAAAAGTAGATGACAAAAGTTTTGATTTTAAGCGGTGCGGGCATAAGTGCTGAGTCTGGCATAAGTACATTTAGAGATAGCGGCGGGCTTTGGGAAGAGTACGATGTGAGCGTGGTGTGTAACCATGATAGTATGCAAAAGCATGAAGCACTAACAGTAGAGTTTTACGACAAAAGACGAGAGGAACTTGAGAGTAAAGAGCCAAACTACGCACACAAAAGAGTAGCCGAACTAAAGAACATGTACAAAAAAGAGATAGCGGTTATTACTCAAAACGTGGACAATCTTTTTGAAAGGCACTGACCAATTAACCATATAAGTTTTTATTGTTAAAAAATCTAGCGAGTTTATAGTCAAGCCACTCAGCGCTTTTTGCATGAGCTTTGG
>MICC01000017.1 GCA_001829715.1 Sulfurimonas sp. RIFOXYB12_FULL_35_9 | reverse complement strand
TAATTATGAAGAAAATCTTGACTCTTTTGTAAAGTTTTTAAATGATTTCTACGGATTAACTGCGGTTTCAAATACAACAAATTTATGTGAACATTTTGGAATCCGACTTGTGGGGGCAGGATTTAGAGGCAATCAAAATAGCCCAATGCTTGAAAGTTCGCAATATAATGCAATGAATAGCATGCACGGAATCAAAACCCAGCTCTTTGCAGCGAATAATACTTTGTATAGAAGCGATGATATATATATTCTAAAAGCTCATGGAAGTTTGAAATTAACACTTGAAGCAACAAAAAAATATCAAGAACCTATAAATTTTATTCGTTCAATATATGATGATATTGAAAATGAAGAGATAAACCCATTCAAGTTTCAAGATATAGAGCAAAGATATAGATATCAAAGCATTATTAAAAATTTGAATGATTTGAACTCTCAAAAAAGATTGAAAGACTTTTTTGTAATTATTGATGGTACGGAGTTGCCAATAACAAAAAGAAATTACTTAAAAGAACAATCGAAAAATATTTACAATGAAGACATTGAATTGATTGGTATTTTTGAGGCTTATAAACAGCGTTCAGATTCTTTTGAATTATATGCAGAGGGAGATGGTAAATACTACTGTCATCTTAAAGAGTTGTCAAATAGTAATTATGCACAATATGAAATTGTAATTGCAATTTTAAAAGGGTTAAATAGTTTTAATACAACAAGAATTAAAATATTTGGTAGAAAAGTTAAACCACAAACAATTAATATAACTAACATCCAGCTGGAGAGATAAGATTAACATATAGCTTTATTGCAAAAGAAAAATATATCAAAATATGATTAGACAAAATGTTTAGTGAGGGCAAAAGGTGGACATTGGGAGATAACAGAATGAAAATACAATTCGACAGTAATTTAGACTACCAAGATAGAGCCATAAGCTCTATTGTAGATATTTTTGAAGGGCAAGAGGTTTGCCAAAGTAACTTTAGCGTTGTAACACATGGTGCAAAGGGTCAGAGAACTATCAATGATCTCAATGATTTGGGTATCGGCAATCGTATTGAACTCCTTGATGATGAAATCCTTGCTAATGTACAAAATATTCAACTCAAAAATGGACTTGCCCAAAGTAAAAAGCTCGGTTCTATGGACTTTTCGGTGGAGATGGAAACAGGAACTGGTAAAACCTATGTTTACCTCAAATCTATTTTTGAGTTGAACAAACGCTATGGATTTACAAAATTCATCATCGTTGTGCCCTCCATCGCCATAAAAGAGGGAACGAAAAAAACTCTTGATATAACGACTGAACATTTCAAATCAATCTTTGATAATGTCAATTATGACTACTTTATCTACGATAGTTCAAACCTTGAACAAGTCAGAGATTTTGCAACAAGCAGTGATATACGCATCATGGTTATCAACATAGATGCTTTTAGAAAAAGCTTTACGGATCCGAGTAAAGATACAAAAGCAAACATCATCCATAGACAAAACGATAGATTAAATGGTCAAAAACCAATAGAGTTTATCGCCTCTACAAACCCAATAGTAATCATAGATGAGCCACAAAGTGTTGATAGCACCACAAAGTCAAAAGAGGCGATAGAAACACTTAACCCACTTTGTAGATTGCGTTACAGTGCTACACATGTGAAAAAATTTAACCTCATGTATAAGCTCGATAGCATTGATGCGTATGAGCAACAACTTGTCAAGCAGATAGAAGTGGCAAATGTTCAGTTGGAAGATAGTTCAAACAAACCATACATCAAGCTCATAAGCGTAAGTGCAACTCCAAGAAGTGCAAAAATAGAGATAGATGTAAACCAAAACGGCACAACAAAGAGAAAAACCGTAACGGTAAAAGATGGCGATGATTTGTATGAAAAATCAAATAGCAGAGGCGTTTATAGTGACTATGTTATTAATGATATTTACATAGAAAAAGGGAATGAATATATAGAGTTCTCTAACCAAGAGAGCGTAAATATTGGACAAACTATTGGCAGTGTGGATGATGACAGTATCAAAAGATTACAAATCAGAAAAACCATAGAAGAGCATTTAGATAAAGAGCTTCGCCTAACTCAAAAGGGAATCAAAGTTTTATCGCTCTTTTTTATAGATAGAGTTGCAAATTATAGAGGGTACGATGCAGATGCAAATCCGTTCAAAGGTAAATATGCTCAGTGGTTTGAAGAGGAGTACAAAGAGATTTCAAAAAGAAGAAAATACAGTACGCTTTTTAATGATGTTGATGTAAATACAGAGGTCTCAAAAATCCATGATGGATACTTTTCTGCCGATAAAAAAGGGATACTCAAAGATACTTCTGGAAACACTGTGGACGATGAAAGTATATTTGACAAAATCATGAAAAACAAAGAAAAACTTCTTAGTTTTAGTGAACCGCTTCGTTTTATATTTTCTCATAGTGCATTAAAAGAGGGATGGGATAATCCTAATGTATTTCAAATCTGTACCCTTAATGAAACTTCTTCTGTAATGAAGAAAAGACAAGAGATAGGTCGTGGACTTAGAATCTGTGTCAACCAAGATGGCGAACGGGTGAGAGGCTTTGATGTCAATACTTTGACCGTCATGGCAAATGAGAGCTATGAGAAATTTGCCGAGGCACTACAAAAAGAGATTGAAGAGGAAGAAGGCATTAAATTTGGGGTAATCGAGGAACACTTCTTTTCAAATATTCCTATAACGAATGAAGATGGTAGCGTAGAATATTTTGGTGCTTCAAAGAGTGAGGATATGTTTAGATATCTTCAAGCCAAAGAGTACATTGATAAAAAAGGTAAAGTGCAAAACTCCCTAAGAGCTGACATCAAAGAGAATAAATTTGAAGTGCCAGAGGAGTATAAAGCGGTTCAAGCTCAAATAGTATCTGTAATACTCAAAGTTGCAGGAACTATGAATATAAAAAATGCAGATGATAAAAAACTCATCACACTGAACAAAGAAGTCTATCTTAGTGATGATTTTAAAGCCTTGTGGGAGCAGATAAAATATAAAACGACCTACAGGGTGGATTTTGATGTGGATAAGCTCGTACTTGAGTGTGCCAAGCAAATGGCAAATGATTTAACCATTGGAAAAATCAAATATCTCTATTCAAAAGCTAAAAATAAAATAACCAAAGTCGGTGTTGAGATCCTTGAAGGAAGTGTACAAGATAAATTTATGGATTGTGACATCATAGATTATGAGCTTCCCGATGTTGTGACTTACTTGCAAAATGAAACAAATTTGATGCGCAAAAATATTGTTGACATTCTTATAAAAAGCGGCAAGCTTCAAGATTTTCAAAATAATCCTCAAAAGTTTATAGACGGTGCGGTAAAAATCATCAAAAAAACCATGAACAGCTTTATAGTCGATGGTATCAAATACCAAAAGTTAGGCAATGATTTTTACTACGCCCAAGAGTGCTTTGAGGAAAATGAGTTGTATGGGTATCTCTCTTCAAATATGATAGAAAACAAAGAAAATAAATCTATCTTCACTCATACAGTTTATGATTCAACGATAGAAGAAAATTTTGCAAAAGCATTTAATGAAAATGAGAATGTAAAACTTTTTACAAAACTACCGTCATGGTTTAAAATCAATACGCCACTTGGAAGCTACAATCCTGACTGGGCAGTTTTAATCGAAAAAGACAATGAAGAGAAACTTTACTTTGTTGTTGAGAGCAAGGGAAGCGGACTGGGACTCGATATCAAAACTTCTGAATCATCCAAAATCGAATGTGCCAAAAAGCATTTTAGTGAAATATCACAAGATGTAAAATTTGTACAATCTGATAATTTTAGTAGTTTTAGAGAGTATCTTTAGAAAAAAAATATCTATGAAATTATATTGAGCTAATATTCTTTGAGATAATTTTATAGTTTTTTATGAAAATAGAGTCGGCAGATAACTCTCTCAATAGCAGTTTAGTTATAATTACAAACCAAAATAGATGTTTAACATAATAATTAAGGAAAAAAAATGAAATTCGTACAAACAAACAAAGCACCGGCGGCAATAGGTCCATATTCACAGGCAGTAGTGGCAAACGGGATGGTTTTTACATCGGGGCAGATCGCTCTTACTCCGGATGGCGTTATGCTTGAAAATGATATCGTGGTTCAAACGAAACAGGTTTTACAAAACCTTCAGGCTGTTTTAGAAGAGGCTGGAGCTTCAATGCAAAGCGTTATAAAAACTACGATTTTTTTAGCTTCAATGGATGATTTTGCAACTGTAAATGAGATATATGCGGCGGCGTTTGGTTCTCATAAACCTGTGCGCTCAACGGTGGCGGTAAAAACTCTTCCGAAAAATGCACTTGTAGAGATTGATGCAGTAGCATTAGTCAAGTAATATTTTTATACACTCGCACTACTGTTTTTACTATTAAAGACATAAGTGCGAGACATCTTGTAACGAAAAAGGTATAAGAATGATAAGAGTTCTATATTTACTACTCCCGGCACTGCTTTTTGGAGATACTCTAAAATCTATTTTAGAACATGCACATCAAAATAACAACCTTCTTCAATCATATAAATATACAAAAGATGCCAAAGAAAAAGAGGTGGAGTCAAAAAAAAGCGACTTCTTTCCGAAGATTGATATCGGTGCTTCTTATAAAAATACGAGCGATGTCACTCCTTTTCAGATAAGTGATATTTACAGCGGTTACGGCAGAGTAGAAGTTGATGTTTATGACGGCGGTATCAAATCATCACAGCTTGAGAGGGCAAAAAATGAGCATAAGGCAAGTGCTCATGATGAATCCCAAGAGAGAAAAAATATATCACTTGAGATAGTAAGGGATTTTTACGAGATACAAAGCCTCAAAGCACTGCTGGCGGCAAAAGAGGATGCAAAAAAATCTATGCATGAACAGCTTGAGAGAGTAAAACAGTTTTATGATGCAAAACTTGCAACACGTGATGATGTAGAGAGACTTCAAGCTTCTTATGATACGAATATTTATGAGATTGAGTCGGTGCTCTTTGAGATACTAAGTGCTAAAAAAGCGTTGGAGATTAAAGTTGGAAAGAAGATAGAGAGTTTTGAATCATCTGCTTTTATGGAGATTTCAGCGGATACTTTTGAACAAAGTGATTCTATAAAGTCGCTTTTGTATAAACAAAACGCACTGCAAAGCAGCTCAAAAGCTCTTGAAGGTGCATACTATCCTAAGGTAAAACTAGAAGATGTTTACACCGTTTATGGATATAACGATATCGAATCGACACACCCTGCGAAAATAGATAAACAAAATATAGCTCTCCTTTCGTTGAATATGAGAATTTTTGACTATGGTGCTACCAGTGAAGCAAAACAGGCTGTTGACTTAAATGCAAAAGCTCTAAGCAAACAGATGGAGTACATGTCTCATAAGCAAAAGGCGGATTATGAGATATCTATTGCAAGGCTTGAGAGTGTAAAACTGAAGATTCAAAGTGCAAAAAGTGCCTTGACTTCAGCACAGAGCGCATTTAAAACCATCAATGAGAAGTATAATGCAGGTATAGTCGATTATGTAATCTATCTTGACGCACTAAGCGCAAAAACGAGTGCGAGTGCCTTGTATGAGCGTTCTTTATGTGAACTTGAAATCGCACATGCTCTCTTTTACTACCACAGCGGAAAAAATTTAGAGGAGTTTTTAAAATGAGAAAGATATTTTTAGTGTTGCTATTGTTAGTTCTGGGTTTAAATGCACAAGAGGTGTATGCCAATTTTTTCGTGGAAGCTCTTAGGGATTCGGCATTGGCTTTTAATGCGGGCGGAATCATTAAAAAAGTGCATGTAGATATCTCGCAAAATGTAAAAAAAGGGGATATTCTCGTAGAACTTGCAAATGATGACACAAAAGCTCTTCTTGAAATCGCAAAAGCCGATGCGGCAAATGCCGAGGTCGTCTTTAAATATGCCAAAAGAGATTATGAGAGACAAGAGAAAATAAAACATCTTATAGACGAAGCCAAGTTTGATCTCTATGCACTTGCGTATGAGAAGGCAAAAACAGCACTTGAACATGCAAAAGCAAATCTTAACTACAGAGAGGCTTTGTACAAAAAAACTATACTTTATGCTCCTTATGACGGCGTTATTTATGAGAAAAATGTAGAAGTTGGAGATGTGGTAACAGAGATGTCGCCAAAAACCATTTTAAAGATTCAGAGTCAAAACGAGCGAAAACTCGTACTTGAGTTTGACCAAAAATATTGGCAGACGGTTAAAGCAGGGCAGACATTTAAGTACAAAATCGACGGAGATGAAAAAGTGCATACAAGCGTTATCACAAAAGTTTATCCGCATGTAAATCAACAAAGCAGAAAGCTTGGTGCAGAGGCAGAGGCAAAAGGTTTTGTAGTTAAACTCTTCGGCGACGGCGTAATAGATGCTAAAAAGTAGCCTACATGTATAAATTAGCAATCAAAAGACCCATCGCAACTCTTATGTATGTTGTGACATTGGTTATATTTGGATACATGAGCTTCAAGTCAATGCCCTCGGCTCTTTTTCCAAATGTAGACTTTCCCATAGTTACGATTCAAACGAACTATCCAGGAGCAGAAGTCGGCACTATCGAGTCACAAATTACAGATAAGATAGAAGAAGCGATTTCAAGAATCGGCGGTGTGGACAGTATCATATCTAGCAGCAGCGATGGTGTAAGTGTCGTAACAGTCAAGTTTTTTTTAGAGAGAGATATCGATGAAGCCGCTAATGACGTAAGAGATAAAGTTTCTGCCGTGAATTTGCCAAAAGATGCAAAAACGCCTCTTGTAAGCAAACTTGATATCGGCGGAGCGCCTATTATAAATATATTTTTAACCGCAAAAAATGATAGCGTAGAAAATCTTATGCTTTTTGCAGATGAGAAAGTAAAGCCCAGAGTTCAAAAAATAAATGATGTCGGCGCTATAAACATCGTCGGCTATAAAGATAGAGAGATTAAGATATTTCCGCATATAACGGAGCTAAATAAGTATGCGATTACGATAGCAGAGTTAAATGCGGCAGTTGCAAAAGAAAATATTAAAATCGGCGGCGGAAAACTTATAACCAAAACCGAGGAACTGACGCTTAAAACAAAGGCAGATGCGCTAAGTATCGAAGAGCTAAAAAATATAGAGATAAAAGACAATATAAAATTAAAAGATATCGCAACGGTCGAAGACTCTTTGAGTGATGCCAAAAATTACGCTTCATATAACGGAGTTGAAGGCGTTATGCTTGAGGTTCAAAAAATCTCCGGTACAAATACGCTCTCTATTGTCGAGAGCGTAAAAAAGGTTGTTCCGGATATTCAGATGATGGCAGGAGATAAGTTTGGAGTGATTATCTTAAATGACACCTCTCCTTTTATCATCCATTCACTAGAAGATGTGGAATTTGACTTGATATATGGGGCTATACTTGCGGCAATCATAGTTTTTGTGTTTTTAAGAAACTTTACCATCACTCTTGTTTCGGCTCTCTCTATTCCGGCTTCCATCATGGGTACGTTCGCTTTGATGGACTACATGGGATTTGAGCTAAATAAAATGACTCTTATCGGTCTTACTTTGGCAATCGGAATTATCATAGACGATGCTATCGTAGTAATTGAGAATATCTATAAAAAAATGGAAGAGGGTTTAGGGAAATACGAGGCTGCATACGAGGGCACAAAAGAGATGGCTTTTACCATTTTGGCGATCTCGGCGATGCTCTTGGCAGTATTTGTTCCCGTCTCTTTTATGAGCGGAATCGTAGGAAAGTTTTTCGAGAGCTTTGCCATGACGGTCGGTTTTGCCATCATTATCTCATATACTATTGCTCTTAGCTTTATTCCGAGTTTGAGTGCTAGAACTCTGAGTAAGGGCGAGAGCAGGTTTTATGATTTGAGTGAGCCTATTTTTAAATTTATTGAGCGAATCTATGAGAGAACGCTTCTGTTTGTTTTGAAATATAAAGTCTCAACTCTTATTTTTGTTTTTGTCGTTTTCTTTGCTTCACTCACTCTTTTTCCAAAAATCGGTATGGATTTTATACCAAAAGAGGACAAGGCGGAGTTCGAGATAAAAATAAAGGCTGATGCCGGTATCTCGCTTGAGGAGATGATAAAAAAATCAAAAACGGTCGAAGATTTGGTTAGAAAAAGCCCTTATGTCGAGTATACGACGCTGAGTGTCGGCTATAACACAGCCAAAGAGAAGCATAAAGCAGTTATTTATGTAAAACTGAGCGATAAAAAATCAAGAGATCTCGCTCAAGAACAGATAGTCCAAAATTTCAGACAAGAGCTTGAGCCGTATAAAAAAGAGATGTTTATAACGGCTTCGGCAATTCCAAATATTAAAGGTGCTGGTGTCTCTGTTCCGTATCAGATAGTTTTAAAATCGGACTCCTTTGAGGATTTGAGTGAGGCTAAGAAGAATTTGGTCGAGTACATATCTAAAAAAGAGGGATTTGTAGATATCGATACGGATTTAGATGATCCAAAACCACAAATTGATATCAATATTTTAAGAGAGAACGCTTCTAGTTTAGGTATATCTGCATCTGCCATCGCAGAAGCGATATCTATCGCTTTCTCAAGTGATTTGGAAATTTCCTATTTTGAAGAGAGTGGAAAACAGTACAACATTACGCTTCGTTTGAGTGATGAAAACAGAGTGAGCTTGGAAGATATTAAAAAACTTCAAGTCAGAACGAAAGATGGCAAACTGGTCTATCTTGATGGCTTGGTAGAGTTTAGTAAAAGTAAAACGCTCGCAACAATCAACCACTTTGACAGACAAAGAGAGGTTACTGTTTTTGCAGATCTGTTTGGACTTGATTTAGGCGGAGCTGTTTCATACACAAAAGCCGAGATAGACAATCTTATGCCAAAGGGTGTGATTTATAGATTTACCGGTTTTGCCGAAGAGATGGTAAAAACAGGAGAAGCTTTCGGAGTGGCGATAGGTCTTAGCGTGATTTTAATGTTTATAATTTTGGCTATTTTATACGAGTCGCTTATTCAGCCAATTATTATAATGGTTGCACTTCCGCTGAGCATTATCGGAGTTATGCTCGCACTCTATATCTCCGGACTTCAATTCAGCCTCTTTGTTATGATAGGCTTTATGCTGCTAATGGGAATGGTAGGGAAAAATGCCGTTTTACTGGTTGATTTTGCAAATCATGCAGCCCAGA